>JAAXUC010000024.1 GCA_013336225.1 Candidatus Moraniibacteriota bacterium | reverse complement strand
CTCGTGTCTCCTTCAAAACCATCCATTTCAACCAAGATTTGATTCAAGGTTTGTTCGCGCTCATCATGTCCACCACCAAGACCAGCTCCGCGATGACGACCAACTGCATCAATTTCATCAATAAAAACAATGGCTGGAGCAGCTTTTTTGGCTTGTTTGAACAAATCTCGCACGCGAGAAGCTCCCACACCCACAAACATTTCCACAAATTCAGATCCTGAAATATTAAAGAAGGGAACACCAGCCTCGCCAGCCACTGCTCGGGCCATCAAGGTTTTTCCTGTTCCAGGAGAACCAAGCAAAAGAACTCCCTTGGGAATTTTTGCTCCAATGGCAATGAATTTCTTGGGGTGTTTCAAAAACTCCACAATTTCTCCCAATTCCTCCTTTGCTTCTTTAGCTCCAGCCACATCTGCAAAAGTTGTGCGCTTGTTTTTGTCTTTTGGGTCAGTCATGCGAGCTTTACTCATACCAAATGACATTGCTTGCGAATTTCCGCGTTGAGCTTGGCGCAGCATAAACCAAATGAAACCACCAATAATAAGAAATGGCAGCAAAAAGGGAAGCAAGATATTGCTTGCAAAGGCGCTAAAACCAGAAGCTTGCTTGATGTCAATCTTCACATCTTTGATCTTATTCTTATCAACACCATAGTTGTTAAGCGATTCAGTCAGTGAACTTTGTGGCTCTTTGACTGATTTTTCTTTCGTGCCATCATTCAGCTCAACAGCAAGCTCGTTGCCATCCACTGCAATATTTTTAACACTGCCATCATTGATCTGGGTTGCCAACTCACTTAGGGAAATCTCAGCTGGTTTTTGAGCTGGGCCACTATAGAGAATCATGATGGTCGAAACAAGTAGAAAGAAAAGGACGACAAAACCGATATTTTTCAATAATTTTTCCATAATTTTTTAAGTTTTAATTTGTTTAATATTTTTAACAACGTATGTCAATCTTATCACCTTTTTTTGATATATTCAAGCCTCCAATGGTCGCTTTTTGCGATTTGCTTTTGACACTTTTAAGCACCTTAATCATTTCTTCAACTTGTCTGCTTTCCAAATCTTGAGAGCTGCCTTTAAGCTTGCCAATAATCATACGCAACGCTTGACGCTTAATTGCATCCGACAACGCTAAAAAATCAGCCACATTAAAATTGGCATACTTATTATTACAAGCCAAATCCACGAAATCTTGCGCTTTTTCTTTAATAAACTCATAATCTGACGCCACGCTCAACGACCATTCACTCAAAGTTTTTTTAATAGCTGGATTGAAGTTCTTTTCAAGATAGGGAAGTAACCCATGTCTGATGCTGTTTCTGGTGAATTTTGTATCCAAATTTGATTTGTCTGTGCGATATTTGAGTTTATTTTCTTTCAGATAAGCCAAAATTTCTTTACTACTGGTTTGTAGTAGTGGCCTGATGATCTTTTTGGTCTTGGCTTTCATGGCGCTAAGTCCAGCCAGTCCGCTTCCACGCATGATGCGCATCAACACTGTTTCAGCTTGATCGTCTTGATTATGGGCCACGGCGATAAGGTCAAAATTAAGCTCAACTCTCAGTTTTTCAAAAAAATCATATCGAAGCTCCCGCAAGTTGTTTTCCAAATTTCCTTTCTGCTGAGCCTTTTTTACTTTCAAGACGGTAAGTGGAATCTGATATTTTTCAGCTATTTTTTTGACAAAAAGTTCATCTTCCTGTGAATCCTTATCGCGCAAACCATAGTTAACATGGGCAACATGCAGCTGCAAGTCATATTTGGGTGCCAATTTACTGAAGATGTGTAGTAGACAGCTGCTGTCTGATCCGCCAGAGACACCCAGAACAATCTTGGAATTTTTTTCCCAAAGTTCATTTGCAAAAGCAAAATTTTGAATTGTCTTAATTAGTTGCGCCATAGCGACATTCTTAGAATACAAATCCTTCTTTTTTTAAGATCTTTTCAACCTCAATAATTGCCTCTTCCAACTCACCATCCTTGTTAATTACAGTTGTATCATAGTATTGTTCTTCCTTTTCGATTTCCTTTTTTGCATTTTCCAAGCGCTTTAACAGCTCAATTTCTGTCATTTCTGGGTTCCTTCCTTTTAAGCGCGCATTCAAAACATCAATTGATTTTGGTTTAATAAAAATTGTCACTGCCTTAAAATTTTCTTTATAATAAAGCGTTCCAACATAATCAGTATTGGCAATCACATAGCCAGCTTGCATTTTTTTCTCAAAATCAGGCTTGTATGTACCATAATAAGTATCCCTGTTTTCAATATAGGAATATTCCAAAATAAGTCCGCCTGCTATCATTTTTTGAAATTCTTCTTTTGAAAAATAATAATAGTCGATCTTGTCTTGTTCGCCAGAGCGCATTGGGCGAGTTGTCGCCGTAACCAATCGCTGAAAGACGGGATATTTTGAAATAAGCTTACGCGTAATTGTGCTTTCGCCACTTCCAGTTGGGCCACTCAGCACAAGAATTTTATTGTTATTTTGCATAGGTTTTTATATGTTGTTAGGTTATCTGATTATACGCATATTCTAGCATAAAGCAAGCTTTTAAGCACCAAAAAATAACTCGCGCCTTTTGCTTTGCTTATTTTCTTTTTAGGACCTACGCAGCGAGAGCGAAGTCAGTTTTTTGACTATGAATTTCAGTCAAAAATGTGCCGAAAAAGGAAATAAGTAAAGCAAAAGGCGCAAAAAAAAACTGTATATCTTGTTTAACTCAAAAGAAGCAAGATTTTGCAAAAATGTTCCTCAATATTCTAAGCGCAAAAAAAACCGCCATTGCTGGCGGTTTTTTGAAAACTAAGCTAGTTTATTATCTAGCGAAACGAGCGAAATGATTTGTCAGCAGACAATCATTTCCGAGTGAGCGACGATACCAAAAGGGTATTAAACCCGTTTATTTTTCTGCTTTCACGATCATCAAGCCCATGCGATGATCTTTTGGCTCAATTGAAAGAATTTTCCAATCATAAGCTTCTCCCGCGCGCAAGATTTCATCCATTTTCTTTCCTGGATAAACTTCTTGGAATTCGCTAACGTGAGCAAGACCATGAATGTCCTTATCAAGATAAACAAATGCTCCAAACGGATTGATCTTGTCGATCTTTCCAGAAACAATGTCTCCCACCTTATATTTCTCAGCAATTTCGCTCCAAGGATCCTTAGCAAGAGCCTTCATTGAAAGTGAGATACGAGTATCATCAATACCTATAATCTTGGCTTTCACTTTGTCTCCAGTTTTCACGATTGTTCTTGGGTCATCAATAAGCTGCCAAGCAAGTTCTGAAATGTGGACCAAACCTTCAAGCTTGTCGCTTTCGCGGTCTGAAGCCATTTTAGCTGGTGGTAAGAATTTGACGAATGCACCAAAGTCCACCACTCCACTGATTTCACCTTCAATGGTGTCTCCAGCTTGTAATTGAGAAATGACTTCTTTTTCTTTTTCACTTGAAGCAGCACGTTCAGAAACAATCAATTTTTCTGTTTCGCGATCTGCATCGAGGATGCGCACCAACATTTCTTTTCCAACCAATTTTTTGAGCAATTCAAGAATCTTATTCTTGTCGCCATCTTCCACGCGTGGATAATGTTCACTTGAAAGTTGTGACACAGGAACGAATCCAGTGATTCCATTGACTTCAACCATAAGTCCACCCTTGTTGGCATCCAAAACTTTGGTCATCACTGCGCCCATAGCATCTCTTTTTGATTCAAGATCATCCCATGCTCTTTCATAGGAAGCCTCGCGGATTGAAAGTTCAATGTATCCATCTTCATTTTCCAAGTCAATCAAGGTTGCTCCAACTTTGTCACCTTTTTTCACTTTTCCAACTGCCAATCCATCCTTGATTTCTTTACCAAGCACGATACCAGTTCCAAGCGCTCCAAGATCCAAAAGTAGGGAATTTGAAGTGATATCAATCACTACACCTTCCAGAACATCCCCAATTTGAGGAATTTTAACTGGGTTTTCTTCCAAGAGAACTGCCATTGGTGACATGTCCTTTTCCTCAATTTCTTTAACTACAGCCTTTTTTGCCTTTTTAGGCATTGCTGCTACTACATCTTCTTTGATCTTATCAACTTCCTCGGCCAATTTGTCGAGAATGTCTGTTTTCTTTGTTGTCATAAGCTTTTTTGCGCCAGTCGTGCAAACCCAGCATTTTAATTAATAATTATATGCACGAAAAAATCCCTCTTTAAAGGGAATTTATCAAGAAATTCAGGTGAAATTAAAGCATTTCACTATTAAATTTTCTTAATAAATTAACCACTTGTCTATCCTATACTATATTTCCTTTTTTGGCAAGACCTGTCGCTCACGAGCGACGGGTCAAGACCAATCCGCTTAATGCCGTATTTAAATGCAATTCTGAAGCAAAAGTTATCTCGACAAAAATTTTTCATCATGATATACTGCATCTGAGCTAAAAAATCTCTAACCCCTTAAATACAAAGAGTCATGCAAATACAATATTACGGTCATTCATGTTTCAAAATAACAACTAAACCAGGAGGAAGAGCCACTGAGGATATCACACTTTTTTTCGATCCATTTGATAAGGAATTGGGCTTGCGTCCGCCACAAGGGCAAGCTGACATTGTTTTTGTTTCACATGCACATTTTGATCACAATAATGTTAGCGCTATCAAAGGTGACCCAATTGTCATCAACTCTCCCGGAGAATATGCTGTAAAGGGAATCAACGTGGTTGGAGTGGATTCTTTTCATGATAATGCTGAAGGCACTATCAAAGGACGTTCAACAATTTACGTGCTTGAAGCTGAAGAGCTCAAAATTTGTCATTTGGGAGATTTAGGAAGCGAATTGACTGGCAAACAACTGGATGAAATTGATGGCGTTGATATTCTATTTGTTCCTGTTGGCGGAAATTATACAATTGATGGGAAAAAAGCTGCTGAACTGATTCGTAAAATAGAGCCAGCCATTGTAATTCCAATGCATTACAAATTGCCAGGATCGACCGCCGAAATTGAAGACGAAAGCAAATTTTGCGCTGAAATGGGAAATTGTCCAAAAGAAAAAATCACCAAATTCAATGTTAAGAAAAAAGATTTGGAAGAAAAGAAAATGGAAGTTGTTTTGATGGCGCATGAGGCATAATCTTTACTTTAAAGTGAGTACATGAATCGGGCAGTGAAAATTCAAAGAATGTTGCTGCAATTTAAACTTAGAGAAACAGTGTACTATAGAATAAAAAATAAAACTCAATAATTCAATGGGCCAGAGGCCATTTGAATTTCTACTGCCCGATGAAACTTTCAGAAAAAATTGAACAGATTAGACGAGAGCCTGAAAACGTGCGTATCCGCTATGTTTGGGGCTCTGTGGCAGTTTCAATGTTCTTCATTGTTGCTAT
>JAAXUC010000007.1 GCA_013336225.1 Candidatus Moraniibacteriota bacterium | reverse complement strand
CCTGTTACATTTCCAGTAACGTTTGAAACGATACCATTGGTAAATGTCTTGATACCTGAAATTGTTTGATCAGTTGTCGCATAAACTCCATCAGTCACAGTTGCTGCATTGCCTGTGATGTTTCCAATAATGTCAGATGTAAATGTTTTAACTCCAGCAATTGTCTGATCTCCGATTGCATACACACCATTGGTCACAGTTTCCGCATTACCAGAAATGTTTCCAACAATTGTTTGAGCAAAAGTATTAACCCCAGAGAAAGTATTATCAACCAAACCATAAATTCCGTCAGTCACAGTTTCAGCGTTGCCAGAAATGTTTCCAATCATATCACCCACGAAACCAGTAGCAACAACCACACCAGTAGTTGTGATATCAATATCTGAGGCTAAATCAGCTCCCACGATTGTGCCGTCAGCAATTTTGTCAGTTGTCACAGCGTCAGCTGCAAGCTTGACGTTGGTGATTGCTCCATCAAGCACGGTGTCTGCAGTTGTAGCTGTGGTTGCATTTCCAAAAAGATTTCCAGTGACGTCGCCAGTTAAATTTCCAACAACGTTTCCAACCACATCGCCTGTTACATTTCCAATAACATCACCAGTCAAATTTCCAGTGACGTCGCCAACAACATTTCCGGTTAGATCACCAGTCACATCGCCAGTCACGTTTCCGATTACGTCTCCAGTTACGTCTCCAGTTACATTTCCAGTTAAATCACCAACAACATTTCCCGTCACATCTCCAGTAACGTTTCCAGCAACATCGCCAGTCAAGTTTCCAGTTACATCAGAAATGATTCCGTTGGTAAATGTCTTGATACCTGAAATTGTTTGATCAGTTGTTGCATAAACTCCGTCAGTCACAGTTCCAGCATTACCAGAAATGTTTCCCACAATCGTTTGAGCAAAAGTATTAACCCCAGAGAAAGTATTATCAACCAAACCATAAATTCCGTCAGTCACAGTTTCAGCGTTGCCAGAAATGTTTCCAATCATATCACCCACGAAACCAGTAGCAACAACCACACCAGTAGTTGTGATATCAATATCTGAGGCTAAATCAGCTCCCACGATTGTGCCGTCAGCAATTTTGTCAGTTGTCACAGCGTCAGCTGCAAGCTTGGCATTGGTAACAGCACTATCAGCAAGATGAGCAGGGGTGATTGCACTGTCTGCAATTTTTCCTGAAGTGATGGTTGCATCTGCGATTTTGCTTGTGACAACACTTCCGTCAGCAAGTTTTCCGGTAGTCACAGCGCTGTCCAAAATTTTAGCAGTGGTCACGCTGTCATCAGCAAGCTTAATATCAGTAATTGCACCGTCAGCAACTTTAGCAGTTGTCACTGATCCATCTGCCAGACTCAAACTAACAACACTCCCATCAGCAAGTTTTCCAGCAGTAACAGCTCCATCCACAATTTTAGCAGTGGTCACGCTGTCATCAGCAAGTTTAATTGTGGTGATGATTCCATCAGCCAAATCAGTAGCCATGATTGTTCCATCCACAATTTTAGCAGTGGTCACACTGTCATCAGCAAGTTTGATTGTGGTGATAGTCCCATCAACAATTTTTCCAGCCGTAATGGTGGCATCCAAAATTTTTGCCGCAGTCACACTTCCATCAGCCAGCTTGACGGTTGTCACTGCCAAGTTTTGAAGTTTTGAAGTCCCCACGCTGTCATCAGCAAGCTTAATTCCCGTCACAGCATTATCAACCAATTTTGAAGTGGTCACTGATCCGTCAGCCAACATGGTGTCCAAAATAGTTCCAGCAGCAATTTTTCCACCAGTAACTGCGCCATCAGCAATTTTTGAAGTGATCACGCTGCCATCAGCCAATTTGCTTGCAACCACACTGCCATCAGCAATTTGCTGAGTGTTGACTCCAGCATCTGCAATTCCAATCGTATTCACACCCACAACCATTCCTGTTCCAGCGCCTATATCCAAAGTGACATCTCCAATATTTCCGCCACCAACAAGACCATCGCCTGCGGTCACGCCAGTGATAGTTCCAAGTCCCACGCCCCCGGAAATATCAATTGTCCAAGTTCCATCATTATTATTAGTTGCCGTCACATTTGGCCCAGCCACGATTGACTTAACCATGCTGCCGTCAGAAGCCAATTTTCCGCCAGTAAGTGTGCCATCAGCAACTTGCGTTCCAACAATCGTTCCGATAATCTTGGAAGCTCCAATTCCGCTAAGCCAAGCTGGGTCACTATATGAACCAGTTGAATAGATTCCATTGGTAACACTATCAGCATTTCCAAAGAGATTTCCAGTGACGTCTCCAGTCACGTTTCCAGTCAAATTTCCCAGCACATTGCCGACAACATTTCCAGTGAAGACTCCAAACAACTTAACAGCATTCAAACTTGTGATCCAAGCAGGATCAGCATATGAGCCAGTTGTATATACACCATCAGTGACAGTTGTCGCATTATCAGCATTGGTTGCACTGTCAGCATTTCCAAAAAGATTTCCGGTGACATTTCCCGTCACATTTCCGATTACATTTCCAACAAGGTCTCCCACAAATCCACCAACAGCTGAGGTGATTGAACCTAGGATAGAAATATTATTAGCTGTAATATCTCCACCAGCAATAGTGGCAACGCCGTCAGTAAATGATGCAGCCGTGATTGAACCAGTGGTATCAATAGTTATATTTGCAGCCAATTTTGCGCCACTAATTTCCTGATCACCAATTTTTGCATTAACGATAGCTCCGTCAGCAATTTTAGTTGTCACAACACTGCCATCAATAAGATTGATTGTGGCCACAGCGTCATTTGCAAGTTTTCCATTAGTCACAGCTCCGTCTGCAATCTTTGCCGTGATGATTGCATCATCAGCAATCTTAATTGCTGTCACAGCACCATCAGCAATCTTAATAGAGCTGATTATTGAATCAGCAAGATCTTGTCCCACGATTGTGCCGTCAACAATTTTTGCAGTTGTAATTGCGTCGTCCCCTATTTTAATTGTGGTCACTGATCCATCAGCAAGTTTTCCATTGGTCACAGCTCCATCAACAATCTTAACTGCGGTTACACTGTCGTCAGCCAATTTGCTGGCAGTCACAGCAGAGTCAAGGATTTTTGCGCTGGTCACAGAATCATCAGCCAGTTTCAAACTATCAATTGCCCCATCAGCGATTTTTGCATTAGTCACACTACCATCAGCCAAACTAACTGCAAGAATTGCTCCATTGGCAATTTTTCCAGCCGTAATTGAACCGTCCAAAATTTTGGCGGTCGTCACACTGTTGTCAGCAAGTTTAACATTAGTAATGATGCCATCAATCAAATCAAGTGTTTGCACTGATCCATCCACAATCTTGGCGCTGGTTACAGAGTCATCAGCAAGTTTCAAAGTGGTCACTGATCCATCAGCCAATTTTCCATTGGTGATTGCACCATCGACAATTTTCACATCAGTCACACTACCATCAGCCAATTTGCTCGTCACAACTGCATTATCCAAAAGCTTGGCAGTTGTCACTGATCCGTCAGCCAATTTCACATCAGTAACTGCGCCGTCAGCAAGCTTAATTGTGGTCACGCTGCCATCAGCCAAAGTGATGGAAGCCAAAAGTCCTGCTTCCAATTTGCCAGCCGTGATTGAACCATCCAAAATTTTGGCAGTCGTCACAGCTCCGTCAGCCAATTTCACATCAGTGATGATTCCATCATTAAGGTCAATGCTATTGATTGTGCCATTTGCAATCTTAGCACTGGTCACACTGTCATTAGCAAGTTTATTGGTATCAACAGCTCCATCTTCAATCTTCACAGTCGTCACTGATCCATCGGCCAGCTTAATCGTCACGATAGCGCCATCTTGAATTGAGCCTGAGGAGATTGTTCCATTTTGAACAGCGATTTGTCCAATGACGTTTCCAGCAAGCTTGGCAAGTGTCACTGCACCATCTTTAATGTCAGATGTTTTAACTTCGCCATTTTTAATATCTTTTGATCTGATAGAATTTCTAAGTCCGAGTTTTTTGTAACTTATTTTTGCTTTTTTTGAAATATCATTATTTCTAATCCTGTGTGTGATATCCAGAATATACGCATCGATGACTTTCTTTGTCTGCGCATTGACTTGCACCAAAGCGATTCCGGACAATAAAAAAACCACAAGCAAAACTGCGGTCGATTTCTTAAGATCAAATTTCTTTTTAACGATTGTTGATGCGCCACTTAAAGATTTCTGCATACTTGTCAGCTTGCTTTTAAACCAGGTCATAAGGATAAATATATAAAAAAATTATAAACAATTTAAACAAAATATCAACCAAAAGAGATGACAGCAAAATGTAGCATCCCTATTGGTTTTTGTCAATAATTTTTGTTACAAAAACAAAAAAATGCCTCATTTGAGGCATTTTTTGAAAAGTATGTTTCTTGCTTTAAAGTCCCTCTTTTTGCAACTCTTCCAAAATTTTTCTTTGGTCGCGAGAGAGGTTTTTTGGCACCTGAACAATGATTTTCACCAAATGGTCGCCGCGATTGGTGCGACCAAGGCTTGGAACACCCTGCCCCTTGATGCGAAACATTTCTCCAGATTGCGTGCCGGCAGGAATTTTCATTTTCACAACTTCATCAATTGTTGCAACATTTATTTTATCTCCAAGTGCAGCCTGCGAAAATGAAATCGTTTCAGTTGAAAGCAAATTATTTCCTTCACGTGTAAATTTAGGATGCTTTGTGATATGCACTGTGATGTATAAATCTCCAGATTGTGCGCCGCGCTCTCCCGCTTCACCTTGTCCTTGCATTGAAACAGTTTGTCCATCAGAAATTCCTGCCGGAAGGTCAACTGGAATTTTGCGAGCTTGCTTAACTCTGCCCTCCCCACGACATTTGTGACATTTTTGTGAAAAAGTTTTTCCCATCCCTTGGCAAGATGGACAAACATAGGCTTGTGAAAATGAACCAAAGAAGCTGCTCACAGTCTTGTGAATCTTTCCGCTGCCTTTGCAAGTTTCGCAGGTCTGCTCTTTTGCTCCTGGCTCGCCGCCAGATCCAGCGCAAACATCACAAAGCACTCGCTGATACAATTCAATTTCACGATGAGCACCATTCACCATCTCCTCAAAATTCATTTCCACATCCACCTGAATGTCATTGCCAGCTTTTCGCATGTCCTGTTTTCTTCCACCACTTTGACCGCCACCAAAAATGTTTGAAAAAATGTCTTCAAACCCGTCGCCAAAATCAAAATCTTGCCCGCCTTGAGAAAAGCCACTGAAACCCTGGCCTCCAAAACCACCAAATCCGCCACCACCACCTCGCTGCTCAAAGCCAGATCCGAATTGGTCATATTGCTGACGCTTGGATTTGTCCGAAAGCACTTGATAGGCCGCATTGATTTCCTTGAATTTTTCCGCATCTCCACCTTGCTTGTCTGGATGATGCTTGTGAGCAAGCTTTCGATAAGCCTTTTTAATCTCATCATCGGATGAGTTCTTATCAACACCTAAAATTTTATAATAGTCAGCCATATATACAAATATTTACCATTTTACCTATTTTGTTACCAATATATAATACAACCAAATAAAAAAATTAGCAATCCCTTGCCGGGAGTGCTAATTGGATTATAACTTCAGGAAATATACACAACATATGATTTCAAAAATTAACTCGCATTTTTGCTTCGCCTGTTTTCTCTTGAAGCCGTAGCGAGCGAGAGCGAGGTCCGAGTGAGCAGCCATAGATTTCGGCTGCGAAGCGTGCTCTCAAGAGGAAATAGGCGAAGCAAAAACCACATATCACAATTGATTCCAAAATACTCCACGAGCAAGCCGTATTTAATTATTCAAGAGTTTCCTTTGAAACAGTCATCACGCCAACACTCATGACTTTAAATTTCAGTAAAGCAATTATCACCAATTTCACAATCAGAAACCAAGCAATGCTCAAAATTGAACCCAACGGATAAATAGTCAAAAGCAACACTGCTGCCAAAATCATTGGGAAAACAGAACTTTTTTCTCCACCAGAAACCTTTGGATTGAAATAATCATCAATCTTGCTGCTCACAAGCCCAGTGAACACATCTGAAATTTTTTCACTTCCGGTCAATGTAACACCCACCTGATCACTGAATTGTTTCCTGCCATTTTTCAAAATAAGTTCTTGATTTTTTTGCAAAAGTTGAGTTTGCGCACCAGTGAAATTTTCAATAGCCTGCTTCTTGAGATCTTCTTTTTGCAAAGGCGTGAGGTTGGTTGGAATATTTTCATCCAAAATTTTCTCATTTTCTTCTGACATGCCAACATTCTCAAGAGCATTTTGTTGAGATTGCAAAATGAATTGGTCAACAGTCAATGTTTCATCCTTGAGCACTGCAAATTGTGGATTGATTGCTGAGACAAAAGGAATGGCAACTTTCTTCGTGATAAAACTCACATCAAAATGTGGAACTTTTTTCTCTCCATCAAAACTGTTCATCACAAAAAAGTATTGTGCTGCAATCACTAAGCTCAGAGCAATGAGCAAATATGTCTTGCCAACTTGCAACGATTTCCAAATGCTGATTTTAACATTCAAATCCATGTCTTCCCTGATTTTTCTTGATGACAAAAATATGAAATATGCGCCAAGCAAAATTGCAACAAATTGAATCCAGTGAAAAGCAAAAACAGCGCTCAGCAAAAGTGAACCAATCAAAACAAGCTCTAAGGCCAGCACGCTGCGAAAAAGAATGACATCTGAACAAATTAAGACAGCATATAATGAAAAAAGAACCATTGGAACCATCCAAGTGCTGGAGTCAGGCACAACAATGGCACTTTTCACGGATAGCCATGAAAAAAAAGCCACAACCATCGTCAACGAGCCAAGCAGCATTTCAATTTTTTTACGATTCATATTTTATTTTTGATTATTAATACATTCATTATAGCAGATTTATTGGACATAGAAAAAAGGCGATATTTCAATGAAATTTCGCCTTTTTAAAATTGGACATATCTATCACGTTGTTTAAGCGAGAGCCAAGCACTAATGGCTGGCGGTCGCAGCGGAATTGTCGCGCCTGGAAGATTTACCAAGAAATTTTCCAATTCCAGCAAGATGCCAACGCGATAAACATCTTCTTTTTCATTATTAAATGCCCTCACATTAAAATAATTTGGCCTCTCATACAAAAGCCTGTATGCGCAACGCAAGAATCCATGAAAACCAAGATGGGAATTTCCTATGGAGATAATCTTACCGGGATTGGCAAAATGGTTATTGAGCTCAATTTTAAGCGCAACACTAAAGTCTTCAATGGCTTGATGGAGATCCATATAGTATTGAACATACAATTGCCGATTTTCCTCACTAGCAAAGAATCCTTCCATGATCTCACCTCCCCTTTAGATATAGTTTAAAGAACAGCAATATATGAGTTAAACATTAAATCTGTTTATTGTAAAGGGTGCACAAACAGCATGCTTGACAACTTTGTCATTTTACGCTTAAATATAGCATCAGGGATAAAAATACCACACACAAACAAGCACTTTAAAAAAATAAACGAGGACGAGGTGAACCATGAGAAAGCTAGACAGGCCATTTAATTGCGACATGCTTGCAAAAATCCATGACTATTGCACTGAAATACAAGAAGAACTCAAACTTGAGCGTGAAAAAAACAGCAGCGATGCGCACCATGAGCTCATCGAGAGGGATATTATTACTCTTGAAGACCTTCTGAAAATAACCGTCGCGGTGCGAATTGACATTCGCAATGAAATGATTGGAAACTCTATTGAACTTCTTCTTTTCATGGCTGCAAAAGACTTTAACAACAAGTTAAGACTTATTCCAACAAAAAAAGCACTCATTAAAGAAATAATGATTATGTTGGAAACCGTATATGAAAACATCGAAAAGTCTGCTAGAAAATGAAGCAAATATTTAAAGAGCTCAGTGAAATTTCACTGAGCTCTATTTTTTTAAACATTTTTTGCTTTTAATTTCATCGCGCGCTATGGACTTTTTTTCAATTATGCCCCATAACAAAGATAGCTATTTAACAAATCAAAGAAAGGAGGCTCCCATGAAATCAGCACCCACAGAAACCTTTTTATAGATCCTGAATTCGAGGATTCCTCCTTGATCACGGAGATGGAGGTCTTTATCGATGATGTTGATTATTTCATTGCCTACGCCTCAGCCATTGAAAAACTTCCGAACCTGCCCGAATCAACCCGGGAATTTGTCAAAAAAATCATCTTTGATGCAGAGGACATCCGAAACGCCTATCAACAATCGCTCGGAGAAAACATTGAGGAGCTTGAAGAAGGAGCTGAGGACATCTGCGCAGAAATGGAAATTTTTGAAGAAATGATGAGAACGAATGAATCAGCCCTGGATGGATGTTTGACCTACACTGACACGCATCCAACAATCCAACTGCAATTTGGAATAAATGTGCTTTTCATTTCCGAATGTGCAGAATGCTAAAGGAGAATAACCATGCCAGAACTATTTAACATCAAATTTCTTGTCAGCATTTTCTTACTCATGGTTTTTCCCCTTTCAAGTGCATATTATGACGCCATCAGATTGGCGCAACTACCCAAAAAACAACATGCGATTCTTGGATCAATGGCAATGTTGACAACGATCATCTCGGTCAATTTCAGCTTCATCCTGATAGGCCAAATTGACGACAAGTCATTTTCGGTTCTCAATCTGCTGACAGTGATCATTTTCTTTTTCATTGGAAGAATGATTCGAAAAAAATTTCCAGACCTATTCCTGAAAGTGTTGTTGAAAAGCAATACTGAAGCAAAAGATCAACCATGATCTCATAAAACTACAAAGTTGCATTATCAATCCAAAATAAAAGACCTTGCGGTCAAAATCGCAAGGTCTTTTTTCGTGTTCCAACCTGGCGCCAAATTCAGACGACCGCATTTTTTTGGCACCATCACTTTGAGCCTGAGAAAAGCCTCAATTCCCTACTACCTTGACTTTTGGCTTATTTTGGAGTATAATACAAAGTTAGTGGTAAAATCCAAAAGCAGCACATTCCCAATTGAAAAAGGAGATTCTCATGAGAAGATTACAAATTTTGGCAACTCGTTATTTGACCCCAAGCATATTCAATAATGTTTTGTTCAAGAGTATGTATTTGCTAAAACAAAGCGAAACGAGCGATGACTTGAAAACGTTTTCACTATTCATTACACAAGCACTGAACTTCTTCATAATCAACCCAATGGGCAGTGAGGTTGAAGCAAGACAACAGATTGAAATGATTCTTGCCAATAAAGAAGGACGCGACAAAGAGGCACATGAAATTTTACATGAAAAAAGTTTTAACCCTGCTGAATTGATTGCGGGCGTGGCCTTTCTCTTTCGTCAGATTTTTCTGCTTCATTTCACAAAACGCGGATTCATAGAGGAGCAGGATTTTCAATTTGAAGTCGTACGCGCTGTCATGAACAGTCACGAATTAACTATTGGGATTTTTCCTGAAACTTCAAAGCAATTTGATTTATTCATGAAATATTTCGAGGAGAATTATCTCTCGCCATGGAATCCAGTCCGCTACAGTGACCAACGAAGCCGAGCAAATTTCGGCACAGGAGTCGATTACATCATGCAGTAAAAACACAACTAAGCACAAAGAGCCCCGCGCAGTGACGCGAGGCTTTTTTATTTAGCAAAATTTATCTTGTTTCTTGTTTTATCCAATTTGCATATCCCTTGCTTTTGCATAGATTTGTTGATATATTAAAAAACCAATAAATATTGGGTGAAATGAGTTTTTTAACAAAATGGCCGACAAGGAGGCGGCAGTGTACAAGCAGACAGGATCTGCAAAAAATGAACGGCCCTGGACGGGCACAAATAAAAAGATTGTGACAGGAGGATGTCATGCAAGGAACAAAACCTGGAGTCAGAAAACCAATTGCGTTGAAAAAATTGCTACTAGGCCTGGAGAATATTTATGAGCCAGACCTCGGAACAACTGTAAAGATTTCCTGCGAAACAAAATGCTTTCTCAATGGACATCGAGCATGGCTTCGCAAAATGATGCCGACGTGGATTAAGCAACTCAATTTCTATAGCGGCGGCAATGTATTATCATGGTCAATAAGTAAAAGCAAGACAACAGGCGGTTTTCAAGTAGACCTGGAAATGTTTTTTCAGGGAGCCATGAATAATAAGAAAATGCATCCAAAAACCGCGGCAATGCTTTCCGGCCAAATGCGCAAATTGATTGCAATGGAAGTTATTAAAGCATATCCACCACCATTCAATGTGCGCGAACCAATTTTTGCAGCCGAATCTTATGACTTTTTAAAAATTGAATTGGAATTTCGCCGTGAAAAAGAGATAGTCAATTTTCTCGCAGGAATGAAAGAGGAAGAGACTATTTCAAAAATCAAGAACTGCTTTGAAAAACATGATGCCCAGTTTATAAGGTTTTTCAAGAGTAGCAAGGGATTCATGACATATGGAATACTTTTCAAGTGGACAAAAGACATAACCACAAAAGAAAGAACTTTGGACGATATCGGCATACGGACTTTTCTTCATGACAAATTCAATGTCAATGCATCACTCCATTAGCATTAAAAGAATGTGAAACAAAAAGCCCCGCGAAATCGCAGGGCTTTTTTCTTTGGCAAAATTTATTCTGTTTCTCGTTTTATCCAATTTATATATTCCCCATTTGCCTCGACTTCAATTTTCATGCATCGCTTCTTTGAGATTTTCGTGAGTGATGTGGATGATGATGAATTTTATAGCATCTTTTATTTTTTATAAAGACATGAATTAATTATTTTTTCACTTAAACTTTTTATAATCAATTTATTTTCATTCATTTCAATATATTCAATTGGATTATCAGGATTTTGCATTTGACTCATGGAATCATCATTCAAAAGAACATGTGCTGATTTATGCCTTGTATCTTTTAATTTCCTATAAAAATTTAAACCATTTTTCTTCTTCCACTCTTCAAAACTTTGCATTTTTTCAATTTCTTCATTTATGTACTTTTTAATATCATCATGATTTCTTTTGAAATAAACTTCTAATATATTCCAGAAAGATAGAAATGCTGTATGCGAACTTCTTGAATTTACTCCTTGTCTGTAATACGCCAACATTGCCCAATTATTATCTGAAATTTTTTCCCAATCCACACTGGCAATAAGAAAATCAATTTCATATCCATTCAAACATGAAAAACTAACTTTCCTGGAACATCTAGGACCAGGGAATGGTCCAGACGCATCAAATAACACATCCAAAACAATTCCATCAACCAGAAAACAAACTGCACTCAAAAATTTCATCACTACTCCATAGTCCGAATATTCTTTTTGATCAAGCCAATCTATTGTTATACGTTGCACATATTGCCCACCTTTGTTATCCTGGATTGGATTTGTCCAAATTATTTTTCTCCCTAAGAATGCAAAGGTGAAAATTTTTTTATCACCATCATTATTGGAGTTTAAAATTGTCGTATCCAATGCAAAATCAATTATTGAATAACCTGGACCATATGCAGAAATTCTAGTTTGTATAACTTCTTCTGTATTGTTCATATTTATTAGTCACTTTTTTACAAAAGAGCGAGGCTAAGTGCCTCGCTCTTTTAAAGATTATTTTTTGTCTTCGTCTTTTTTCTCCTCCCCTGCTTCGTCAGCAGGCTTGTCGCCTTCAACTTCTGCCTCTTTCACTGGTGCGCCTTCGGCGCCGGCGTTGGCTTCAGCTTCAGCCTTTTTTGTTTCCTCGGCAGCAGCATAGAGTTTTTCACCAATCTTTTGCGCAGCTTGCGAAAGTGTTTCGGTTTTGGCTTTAATTTCATTCAAGTCCTCACCGTTTTTCACTTTGTTCAATTCCTCAATTGCTTCTTTGACTGGCTTGGTTTCCTCTTCGGTCACCTTCTCACCAGCATCGCGCATGGCTTTCTCAGTTGTATAGACAAGTGTGTCAGCCATGTTGCGAGCTTCAACCAATTCTTTCTTCTGCTTGTCTTCATCAGCATGCATTTCAGCATCTTTTTTCATTTTTTCAATTTCTTCCTTTGAAAGACCGGATGATGCTTCGATTTTGATTGATTGTGATTTTCCAGTTGCTTTGTCTTTGGCAGTTACATTTAAAATTCCGTTGGCATCAATGTCAAATTCCACTTCAATTTGTGGCACTCCGCGAGGTGATGGTGGAATTCCATCGAGCAAGAATTTTCCAAGGGTCTTGTTGCCTGAAGCAACTTCGCGTTCTCCTTGCAACACATGAATTTCAACGCCTGGTTGATTGTCAGCAGCGGTTGAGAAGGTCTGAGTTTTGCTCGTTGGCACCGTGGTGTTTCTTTCAATCAGCGGAGTTGAAATTCCTCCCATGGTTTCGATTCCAAGAGTCAGTGGAGTCACATCCAAAAGCAAAACATCTTTCACGCTTCCCTCAAGCACTCCTCCTTGAATGGCTGCACCAAGCGCCACCACTTCGTCAGGGTTCACGGAAATGTTTGGTTTTTTGCCAAAGAATTTTTCAACTGTTTGCAAAACCAATGGCATGCGAGTCATTCCTCCCACCATCACGATCTCATTGATATCTGCTACTGAAAGTTTTGAATCAGCAAGTGCCTTTTTCACTGGCTCAAGTGTTTTTTGCACAAGGTCGCCAACCAATTCTTCCAATTTTGCGCGAGTCATTTTCATCACCAAATGTTTTGGACCCGATGCATCAGAAGTGATGAAAGGTTGATTGATTTCAGTGTCTTGCGCGGTTGAAAGTTCAATCTTGGCTTTTTCAGCAGCTTCTTTGATGCGTTGCAATGACAAAGGATCATTGGAAAGATCGATGCCTTCTTGTTTTTTGAATTCATCGATGATCCATTGAATGATGATTTGATCAAAGTCGTCTCCTCCAAGATGAGTGTCGCCATTGGTTGATTTCACTTCCACTGTGTCCCCTCCAACTTCCAAGATTGAAATGTCGAAAGTTCCTCCACCCAAATCATAGACTGCGATTTTTTCATCAGCTTTCTTGTCAAAACCATAGGCCAAAGCGGCTGCTGTCGGTTCATTGATCACGCGACGCACATTGAAACCTGCAATTTCTCCAGCTTCCTTGGTGGCTTTTCTTTGAGCATCATCGAAATATGCAGGCACTGTGATCACAGCATCTGTGATTTTTTCTCCCAATTTTTCTTCAGCATCAGCTTTCAATTTTCCCAAAATCATGGCTGAAATTTCTTGTGGAGAATAGTCTTTGTCACCCATGGTCACTTTGACGTTTTCGCCAGCGTGCACAATTTTGTATGGCATCAATTTTTCATCCCGTTGAACTTCAGCGTCGTGATAGGCGCGCCCAATCAAACGCTTGATTGAATACAAAGTGTTGGCAGGGTTGGTCACTGATTGTCGTTTTGCCAATAGTCCAGCCAAGCGTTCTCCTGTTTTTGAGATTGCCACCATTGAAGGTGTGGTGCGATTTCCCTCTTTGTTTTCGAGGATTTCTGGTTTACCTCCAGTCACGATTGCCATCGCGCTGTTTGTTGTTCCTAAGTCGATTCCGAGAATTTTACTCATATACTTTTTCAATATCCAAAATACAATATTCAAAATCCAATGTTTATTGTAAATTGTCTATTAATTATGATTTATTTTTTAATTTAATTATCTAATTATCACCAAATATACATTATATTTCTTATTGCATTTTGTATGTTGTATTTTGTCTTTTGTTTGTGATATAATCACATTAGAGCTTGGCACAACGCTGCCTGCTTTGCCCCATGGGATATTTAACTTATGCCCATTGGGGCTTTTTTATTTGCCCGCATTTTCCTGAAAAGCTAAGAAGCTAACGCCTAATAAGCTATTCCACCACCACTCTTGCTGCCCGAATGACCCTGTCCCCAATCTTATATCCCTTGGTCAAAATTTTCTTAATCTTATTCTTGTATTTGTGATCAACTTTGCAATCAACACATTCCTTGTCCTCAATCGCTTCGTGATAGATTGGATCAAAATTTCCTCCAATTTTCACTTCAATTTCTTCAACTCCATTTTCTGTCACAATGTTTTCCAATTGTTTTTGAATGTACATGATTCCAGTCACCCAGGAATTGTCTTTTTGCTCGGCTGGAATGTGATCAGTTGAAGCATGGAAATTGTCGATCACTGGCAAGATTTCCAAAATGATGCTCTGCGTTGCATATTTCACCAAATCTTTTTGCGACTCGCTGCTGCGCTTTTTGTAATTTTCAAAGTCAGCTTGGCATCGTTGCCATCCATCAAGATTTTCGGCCGCTTTTTTTGCAAGCTGCTCAATCTCGGTTTCTGGCTTTTCCACAATTTCCCCGCCTGCATCGCTATGCGAAGCATTGCGGGCAGGTTCTTCAATATCCTTAATATCTTTCTTTTCTGTCTCGTCTATTTTTTTTGATTGTTTTTTCATAAATTTTGTTTAGAAAATTTTGAATTTCCAATTTCGAATTTTGAATGAATTTTTAATGTTTTAAATTTTGAAACATTATGTCATTCAGATTTTATTCGAAATTCAAAATTCAGAATTCAAAATTATTTTATATATATAAAAATATTACTATCATCATGCTCGCCCCTAAAAGCTTTTTCACATATTCAATCATTGATTTATTTTTGGCATATGCCATGCGCTTTGGACCAATGAGTGCCAAGATTCCCTTCTCTCCACTGCTCAGAGTGTATGGCGACACAATCATCGAGCAATTGGCAGCTGCCTCAATTGGATTCTCCTTGCCAATGAAAATTTTCACCTCTCCATCCTTAATACCCTTCGTGAGCTGATCAAATTTCTCATCCACATAATCCAACATTTCAACCAAGCGACACATTTCATCCAGCTCCTTGAATTCAGGCTCTTCCATCAATTCTCGCATGCCGAAATCAGAAAATTCATCGTTACTTCCACTGATTGCAAAATTTCCACTCACGTGTGAAAGCAGTTTTGCCGTGGTTCTGGTGAGGCGCGTGTTTTGAGCTTTCAATTTCAAAAATTCTCTTTGCATCTTTTGTTGCTCATCTTTGGAGAGAATTTTGTCCTTCATCATCTCTTCCACAAAATATCGATAGCCTTTGTCAGTTGGAATTCTTCCAGCACTGATGTGTGGTTGAAACAAATATCCTTCCTCTTCCAATGCGGTCATGTCATTTCTAATTGTTGCTGGACTTACTTTGAATTTATATTTCCCAACCAAAATCTGACTACCAACTGGAATTGCAGTTTGAGTGTATTCTTCAATCACTGTCGCTAAAATTTTTTCTTGCCTAGAATCCATAGGATTAGTTTTTCAAGATTATAAAGTTCATAAAGTTTTTCAAGTAAAATACTAAAATGCAATGTGTTTTACTCTCCCTATTGCTGCTTGATGAACTTGATAGACTTGAGTAGCTTGATAAACTTTAATGCTCTTGTATTATAATCCACCAATTAGCAGTCGTCAAGTGCGAGTGCTAATTAATAAAAAAACAAGCATAGAAAAAAGGCTTCAACATAATATGTTAAAGCCTTTTTTGTTTTGCTTGATAGGCATGATTTTTAATCAGCTGTTAGCAAAACTAGATTTTTATCATTTTTCTACAAATGCAGACCGACAGATGCTGGCACAAGTTGACCAGCAGCAATCAATTCATTTCTAGTTAAACCTTCATCATCTATGCATAACTTGAAAGCTTGAATGGAATAGATGAAATCATTTTTGCCATCAACCAGGTGGTGTGCAGTCTGACAAGAGCGTCCACAATCAACTTCGCATATTGTATGACCCTTGAGCGTAATGTCTTTCTTGTGATAAGGCGTAACCAGTGGAGCCATGACGAACGGAAAATTACGCTTTATCTGATGACAATATAGAACATCAGGGAAAGCGGCACACAGGGCACTTATATCCTGCATATTGTCACCAGCAACAATCACATCCATAAGCTCTGCAATTGAACCTGGAACAACACCGAGTGCTTTCAATCGTTTCGCTTTTTCTTCCAAACTGCCGACCTTTGGCCAAAAAGCTCCACCCATAATTTCTTCTTTTTTTTCAATTTCTTTCATGCTGTCTCCTTTTTCTGCCAAGAGTGAACTACTACGCTTACGCGGAAGTGGCAACTTGTTTCTTTTCGCGGAAGCATTCCTGCCATCTTCAAAATTAATTGTTTCTCTTTCTCCTGAATGCGAACATTCAATGACACTGGCATTGCTGGCAAAAGCATTATCCATGCTTGCCCGCATCCTGTCGCAAATTCCTTCTTCTGAAGCATCCCTTTCAGGAAATGAATCCTTGTTATGAACCGCTACTGGATGAAGATTTGTTTCAAAAAAGCCATCACTCATAACGCCTCCTGTTTCAATATATTTGACTACAAAATTTAATTGTAAAATTACTATCCCTATATCAATCTCGATATTATATACCCTCTTTCCAAATTTACAAGTTTTTACATTCTATATTCAGTATTTCCTAAAAAGCTAATGCCTAAAAGCTAAAAGCTATTTCTCAGGAACTGGATCATATCCTCCATCATTCCAAGGATGACATCTGAAAAATCTCCTTATCCCAAGCCATATTCCTTTCAAAACTCCAAATCTTTCCACAGCTTCATAGGCATAGTGACTGCAGGACGGATGAAAACGACAGATTCTGCCTCCCCAGAACCAAGAAGGAATCCCGTGATCAAGGGAAAAAACCTTCTGATACACCTTTATTAACAATAAAATTATTTTTTTCATGTACCTGCTACCCTACACTAAAAAATGTTTTTTGTCAATATTGGCAAAATGGTCTATAATCAATATGTAGAATAGCAAGATTCAATAACTTGTGTTGTCCCGCACTTGATGCGGGATCCAGCAGTCACAATAAATATAAAAATAAAATGAAAACTGTTGAATTCAAAAATATAACCTGGATTGATTTTGCTGATCCTGATGCAGATGATGTTCTGTATTTGCAGGAAAATTTCGACATTCACCCATTGGCGATTGAAGAATTCATGACGCCAACCTATCGCCCAAAAGCCACCCAATATGAAAACTGCATCTTTCTCACCATTCATATTCCGCTTTATGACACCAAGGCTCGCACAACCTATCCAGGAGAATTGGACATCGTCATCACCAAAGACCATTTGATCACGGGACATGTGAAAGGAATTTATCAACTCGATGATTTTTTCAAAACCCTGGAAGAAAGTGAAGGGAAACGCAGAATCTACATGAACAAGACACCTGCTCATCTGCTCTATAACATTCTCGAAATGCTGTTAGAGTCCTGTTTCCCGCGCATTGATCATATTCATGAAAAACTGGAAAACATTGAGGAGCAAGTTTTCAATGGCAAGGAAAAGGAAATGGTTTTTGAAATTTCTGTTGTCAAAAGAGACATTCTCAATTTCCGTCGCACCCTGAAACCGCAAAGGCACATCATTGAATCTCTTGCGCAAATGAAATCTCCCTTGATTGCCTCTGAGCTTTCAGCCTATTTTCAAGATTTGACTGGCACCAACACACGCCTTTGGAATGCGCTTGAAAGCAACAAGGAGACAATTGAATCCATGGAGGAAACTAATAATTCCCTGCTTTCAAATAAATTGGACTTCACCATGAAGGTCCTCACTGTTTTTTCTGCAATAATGATGCCCATGACTGTATATTCAAACATTTTAGCCATGAGTGCAGACATCCCCTTTGGCAAAAGTCCACATGCCTTTGCCATCCACCTATCAATTATGATCTTTATTTCTATCTGTACGATAGTTGTTTTCAAGATCAGAAAATGGCTCTAGAAGTAACAAAAAATCCAAAATCTCAAATCTAAATTCCCAATAAAATCCTAAATCCAAGTACTAAAAAACAATGCTTATGTGTTTTTAGGTTTTAAGTCATTTAATTATTTATTTGACATTTGGATTTTGACATTGAGATTTAAGCACTATATAGTAAACTTATGCTAAATTTATATAATACACTATCAAAACAGAAGGAGGTTTTCAAATCTATAAATCCTGGTAAAGTCGGGATGTATTCTTGTGGACCAACTGTCTATGGATATATTCACATTGGAAACATCCGGGCATATCTTCTATCTGACACCATTCGAAGATATTTGGAATATATTGGCTATGAAGTTCGCTTAATCAAAAACATCACCGACGTGGGGCATTTGACTGATGACGACGTGGCGCAAGGAGATTCTGGCGAGGACAAAATGGTGAAAGCGGCGCTCAAAGAAAAAAAGAGTCCAGAAGAAATCGCCAGATTCTATGAGGAATATTTCAAGCAAGTTGAAAAAGAAATGAACATCTTACCTGCTCATTTTTTCCCACGCGCAACTGCACATGTGCCACAGATGATCAAGATTGTGGAAGGCTTGATCGAAAAAGGATTTGCCTATGAAAAAAATGGCAATGTTTTTTTTGATGTCACCAAATTTGAAGACTATGGAAAACTTTCTGGCAACACTTTGGAAAATTTGAAAGTTGGAGCCAGGCTCGAAGAACATCCTGACAAAAAAAATCCTTGGGATTTTGCGCTTTGGCTCAAGGCTCCAGAAAATCATCTCATGAAATGGCCATCGCCTTGGTCAGTCGGCTATCCCGGTTGGCACATTGAATGCTCTGCCATGAGCACAGAATATTTGGGAAACACAATTGACATCCACACTGGCGGTGAAGACAACATCTTCCCGCATCATGAAGCAGAAATTGCGCAAACACAGTGCTACACTGGAAAACAATATGTGCGCTTTTGGCTGCATGGCAGGCACCTCATGGTGGACGGCAAAAAAATGAGCAAATCAAAAGGCAATCTATACACCCTGGAAGATATTAAAGAAAAAGGATTCTCTGCCATGGATTTGCGTTTGCTCATGCTTTCATCCCACTATCGCTCACAAACAGATTTTTCCTGGGAGGCACTTGAGCAAGCACACAAAAATCTGCAAAGAATCAATGATTTTGTTTTAACTTTAGAAGCATTGGCTTTGCGCGACATTTCCGTGACCAACACTTTTGATGTTACGGCTTATCAAGAAAAATTTGAAGCTGCCATGAATGATGATCTCAACACACCATTAGCTTTGGCTGCCGTCTATGAACTCATCACTGAAGTGAATAAAAAAAATGATGACGAAACATTGTCATCAACTGATGCCAAAAAAATTCTGACACTTTGGAAAAAAATCAATGCTGTTTTCGGTCTCGTTCTTTCTGGTCAAGCAGAAATTCCCGAAGAAATAAAAAGGCTGGTGGCCGAGCGTGAGCAAGCGCGCCTTGGAAAAGATTTCAAAAAATCAGATGCCCTGCGAATCTTGATTGAAGAGCATGGCTTCATCTTGGAAGATACGAAAGATGGACAGAAAATAAGACTAGCTTCGTGATTGTCATTCTGAACTTGTTTCAGAATCTACTTTCTTTATTTCAATTTGTTTACTATAACCGAGATCCTGAAATAAATTCAGGATGACACAACGCAATTTAGGCAAAAAGAAAGGCGGGATGAATTTTATCATCTCGCCTTTTATTTACCAGTTTTCCTATTTACTGGTATTTTTCAATCTCTTCGATCGCCCGTTGCCTGAGATACTCAAGCATGATGATTCTGAGTGTTTTCTCTGGCACGCGCAATTCGAGAGCTCTCAGTGTGGACCAAGCGGCGGCCTCACTCCAGTTAACTATGACATTTCGAACAATGTTACTCGAAACATCAATGTACAGCATCCCTCTCTTGTCCGCATCTCCTCTGAAGATTATCATGCCAACTTCGGATAAGACGTGCCTTCTATCTTCAGCACTGATATCTCCGAATTCATATTCCCTTAGGCCAGCTATGGCATGGTTCTTCAGTTGCCCAAGGAAAGTTATTCGCAACAATTCTTTTGAAGCATTGATATCATGAGCATTATCCTTAACCCACAATTCAGCTGCCTCAAAATTAACCCGGGCGCTTGGCTTCCCGAAAGTGCAAATCCCCTTGATAGCTTCACGCACTGTTCGCATGCCAACTTCCAATAAAACCAACTCTCTTTCCTCAATACTGATTTCCTTCATGTCGCATCCTCCCTTTTCCCTTGGATTTGGCCTGCTAAAATTTCATGATTTAAAGAACTTTGTATCATACAGCATTTTAAAAGATTTGTCAATGGTTCGTAAACATTGCATAAAGTGTTGATTTTTTGCCTATTTTTGCTATTGCTTGAGCATGCAAAACTGCTATAATGAACTAGCTTCTTAGGCTTTAGCTTTTTAGCTTCCTAGGTGTTAAAATTATTTTCAACAAAATGCATTTTCTAAAAAGCTGAAAAGCTAATAGCCTAATGCCTGATCAAGATATGGCTAAAGAATGGAAAGACTACAAACCGAAGGCGGCTCCAGCGCAAAACTATGATCCATTGCGCACCCCGCCTCACAACAATGAAGCTGAGATGTCAATCTTGGGCTCTTTGATGTTAGAAAAAGATGCAGTGATCAAAGTTGCCGATCTTTTGAAAGTTGGTGATTTTTATAAAGACATTCACAACAACATCTATGAAGCGATGTTGGAATTATATGAGCAGCGCGAACCGCTTGATGTACTCAGCATCTCCAACAAGTTGGATGAAAAAAAACAACTTGAACAAATTGGTGGTTCAAGCTATCTCGCATCTTTGGTTGGCAGTGTGCCAAGCGCATCCCACATCGTACATTATGCCAAAGTTGTGCAGAAAAAAGCGCTTCTTCGCAGACTCATTAATGCTGCCAGTGAAATCATTGAAGCAGGTTTTCGCGAAGGAGATGATGTGGAAAAAATTCTCGATGAAGCTGAACAAAAACTTTTCGCCGTTTCGCAAAAATATATCAAACAAGATTTCATGCCGATCAAATCAATTTTGGAGGCAGCTTTCAATCGCATCGATGAACTGCATCGCGATGGCAACAAATTCCGCGGGATTCCAACGGGCTTCATTGATCTTGATAACATTCTGGCAGGACTGCAAAAATCCGATCTTATCATCTTGGCCGCTCGTCCATCCGTGGGAAAAACATCCTTGGCTTTGGACATCGCGCGCCATGTGGCAGTGCGAGAAAACTCAGCTGTGGCAATGTTCTCATTGGAAATGGGCGCCGACCAACTTGTTGACCGTATGTTAGCTGCTGAAGCTAATGTTGATTTATGGCGCCTTCGAACTGGACGCATGCAAAGTGAAGGAGAAAACAATGACTTTCAAAGAATCGGCGAAGCCATGGGAATTCTTTCTGAAGCCAAAATTTTCATTGATGACACAGCCAGCGCCAACATCATGGAAATGCGCACCATGGCCAGGCGTCTTCAAGCTGACAACAATCTTGGACTCATCGTTATCGACTATTTGCAGCTCATGGAAGGACGCGGCGGAGACAATCGCGTGCAGGAAATTTCAGAAATTTCTCGCGGACTCAAAAATCTGGCTCGCGAACTCAACATTCCAATCATTGCACTCTCACAGCTTTCTCGTGCCGTTGAAGCTCGCTCACCGCAAATTCCAAAACTTTCTGACCTTCGAGAATCCGGATCAATTGAGCAGGACGCTGACGTGGTGCTTTTCCTCTATCGCGAAGATCGTGAAAAACCTGACACCCCAAACAAAGGCATTGTGAAAATCATCATCGCCAAACATCGAAACGGTCCAGTTGGCGAAGTCAGCGCCTTCTTCCAAGAAAACTCCGCATCTTTCAGATCACTTGAGAAAATCCATCAACAAAATTAGCTTATCAGGCATTAGCTTCTCAGCTTTTCAGCTTTGAAGTCCTAAAATTAAAAAAAAACATATTTTTGTTTCTTGCATTTCCTAAAAAGCTAACGCCTAATAAGCTAAAACCTATTTATATGTATCCCAAAGCATTTCAAAAATTGATCAAGAATCTTGCTTCCCTTCCTTCAGTTGGCCCCAAAATGGCCGAGCGTCTTGTGCTATTTCTTTTCAAGCAAGATATTGAAAAAATTCGTGACTTTGCGGAAAATCTCTTGGAAATCAAAAATATGCAGGTTTGCAGAAAGTGCTTCAACATCGCTGAGGATCATCTTTGCGCCTATTGCAAAGATTCCAAACGTGATCAATTCTCCATTTGCGTGGTCGAAGAACCTCTCGACATCATCTCGCTCGAACGCACCAAGGCATACAATGGACTCTATCATGTTCTAGGTGGCGTCATTGCTGTTGGAGATCATGGCACAGCACTGAAGATTCCAGAACTGATCAGTCGCATTGAAAATGAAAAGATCACCGAAGTCATCCTGGCCACCAACCCCACCACCGAAGGCGACGCGACTGCCCTATATCTCAAAAGAAAAATGCAGCCCCTAAACATCCGCATCACCCGCCTCGGACGCGGCCTTTCAACTGGCGCCGATCTGGAATATGCCGACGAACTGACTCTCTCTGAGGCCTTGACAAATCGCAAAGTTCTGCTATAATAGTCAGTTACTGTCATTTCCAATTATTCAGCCGGACATATAATTTCTTTAACAATGTATATACAAACCCGCCCAAAGGAGGCACCACCATGTCAAAAAAGATTGCAAACGTCCCAGGAATGGATATCACCCGAGCAAGAGAAACGGTAAAGAACATGTTTTTCGAATTGGCCGCAGAGCAAATCCTGCCCCTACCTGATGTTAGATTTTTCAAGACATCACACATGCATCAAGCCCCAGCAATTTTTGATGCCCGCTTTTCCATTTCATTGGAAGAAAAAGGCAAAGACTTTTTGCTGACTGGGATTGTTGGCTCTCAATGTGGAAGCTCGCAATACATGAAGGTTGAATATGCCTTCCGCTAGAAATGCACAAAAAAATCCCCACCATAACATTGGTCTGGGGATTTTTCATATTTCAAAAACTTTTGCGTGCATGAGACTATTTTTCTTTATGGCCCATATGCAGCGAGAGCGAATCGGAGCTTTTGAATATTGTGTATTTATTCAAAAGCGTGCCAGAAAGGAAAATAGCTGAGAGCACGCCACTATACAAAAAAACACTCCATTTTCATGGAGTGTTTTGGAAGATTCTGTATTATGCAATTTTTGTGATTTCCACTTCGGTGAAAAGTTGCTTGTGACCAAATTTAACCTTATATCGTTTCTTTGGTTTGTGCTTGATTCCCCAAACTTTCTTGTGACGTCCTTGTTCAACAAGAGTTGCTTCAACTTTTGCATCCTTGATGAAAGGAGCTCCAATTGTCACTTCTTTTTCATCTCCAATAAAAAGCACTTCATCAAAAACAATCACTGATCCAGCTTCTCCTTCAAGCTTTTCAATCTTGATTTTGTCCCCAACAGCAACTTTGTATTGCTTTCCACCTGTTTTGATAATTGCTAACATTTTTTTATGTATAATTTAAGCCATTTAGTTACTAAGAGAGTATAACCGAAAATATAAAAGATGTCAATGGATTACTCCAAGATCGCTTTTATCCTTCTTACTCCGCTTGATGAAGCTTCTTCCTTTTGAATCTTGAAATGTCCCAATTCCCCAGTGTTTTTGGCATGCGGACCGCCGCAAATCTCACGACTAATGATACGCGCGCCATCATCCACAATTGAATATACTGTCACAGTTTCGCCATATTTTGATTCAAACACACCCATTGCATTGGCCTTGCGGGCTGCATCCAGGGTCATTTCTTCATGCATAACATCCAAATGGGCCTCTATACTTGCGTTGACGAGACTTTCTATCATTTTAAGCTGCTCAGGCGTCACCTTTTCCGTGTGCGAGAAATCAAGCCTCAGGCGCTCTGGCGTGATGTTCGAACCTTTTTGAAACACCTCATCTCCCAAAACTTGCCTAAGTGCAGCCAAAAGAAGGTGTGCAGCAGTGTGTAATTTAGCTGTTTCTTCCCCGCTATCTTGTAGTCCACCCTTAAACATTCCAGCTGAAGCGGTGCGAGAAAGATCCTGATGCTTTTTCAATTCTAACTCAAATTCTTTTTCATCCACAATTATTGCTTTTTCTTTGGCCAACTCAACCGTAAGCTCCAAAGGAAAACCATATGTTTGATACAAATCAAAGGCATCCTTGCCTGAAATGCTGGCGACTGACAACTTATTAAACTGTCTAAGTCCATTCTCCAAAGTCTTTCTAAATTTTTCTTCCTCCTTTTTAAGTTCCGCAAAAATGGTTTCACGATTCTTTTTAAGCTCTCCATAAAAATCTCCGAATTTCTGAATCACAATTTCTGCCACACTGACTGTGAAATCTTTTTCAATGCCCAGCAATTTGCCATAGCGCACAGCTCTGCGAATGAGGCGACGCAAAACATAGCCTGCGCCAGTGTTGAGCGGACTGACTCCATCGGCAATCATGAAAACGCTGGCGCGCACATGATCAGCAATAATTCTGAAAGCTTTTTCTGTTTCCTGGCTGTCTTGATATCCGCAGCCAGAAATTTCCGAAATTTTTTCAAAAATAGGCTTGAACAATTCTGTTTCAAAAACAGTGTATTGCCCGTCGAGCACGGCCAAAGTGCGTTCCACCCCCATGCCAGTGTCCACGTTTGGTTTGGCAAGTTTTTCATATTTTCCTTCAGCAGTTTTGTTGAATTCCATGAAAACATTGTTCCAAATTTCCATGATCCTAAAGCCATCCACCAACTCGCCAAATTTTCCAGCAAGCACTCCTTCCTCGGGGCGCATGTCATAGAACATTTCCGTGTCTCCCCCGCAAGGACCCGTTTGCCCTGCAATCCAAAAATTGTCATCTTTTCCAAGTGGAATGATGCGCACATTTCCAGTGATCATTTCATCCTCGCCAGCCACCTCAACCTCCATGCCAGCCTTGGCAAAAACTTCCTGCCAAGCAGCAATGGCATCTTCGTCGCGAGGAATTCCATCTTCGCCCTTAAAAACAGTCACATATAACCTGTTTTTATCAAGTCCCAGCCACTTTGGGTCAGTCAAAAATTCAAAGCTCCATTCAATCGCTTCTTTCTTGAAATAGTCGCCAAAGCTCCAGTTCCCCATCATTTCAAAAAATGTACAATGTCGATTGTCTCCCACGTCATCAATGTCACCAGTGCGCACGCATTTCTGCACATTGGCCACGCGTTTTCCACCTGGATGATCTTCGCCCAGCAAATATGGCACCAAAGGATGCATACCAGCCGTGGTGAATAAGGTTGAAGCATCAGTATCCCTGGGAATCACTGAAGCAGAAGGAATAATGGTGTGTCCCTTGGAAGCAAAAAATTCTAAATATTTTTCTCGCAGTTCATTTGCTGTCATATTGAATAATTTTTAGGTTAAAAGTTATTTTAACGTTTTTTCAACTTCTCTTTCAATCATTTTCCAATCATTGTCTGAAATTGCTTTTCGAAATTTTTCTTCATCTCGAAGCTTAACCATGACTTCACTGACAGTAATCGTGCCAGCTTTCATTTCTTTTTCAATTTTGCTCAATCTGCCTGGAATGAAACTTGATTTTGCAATCTCTGCATTATTCTTGGTCAGATTCATTATCAATCCTCTTAAATTTATTTTCATATGATTTTTTAATTAACGCCCCAAATTATTCATCAAATGTTTAAGCTTGATAAGCTCGGCTTGCAACTGCACATGATCCGCCGTCAATTTTTTAAGAACATTTTCCTTCACCACGAATTCAGTTTGAATTTGAATCTGTTTGTGCTTGATGTCGCGGAGTGCAATTTCCGTTTCCATAAGTGCGCGCTCATTTCTTTTCATGTCAGAATCCTTGAGCATGATTTCCATCTGCAACTTCTTTTTTTGCACTTCCAACTCCGGACTTATTTGCATAGCTTTTTAGGCATTAGCTTCTTAGCTTTTTAGCCAAATTTATTAATTATTCGCACAAAAACTTCGCCTATTTTAAAAACTATTTTTCACAACAAATTAAGTTTTGCATTTTCCTGATAAGCTAATTCCTAACAGCCTAACGCCTACAAAATCGTTCCTCCGCCCAACACCTCATTGTCATCGGCATAGAAAACTGCTGATTGCCCAGGCGTGATCGCCTTTTGTTTTTCCAAAAATTCAACTTCCAAAATTGTCTTTTTCTGAATTCCTGCTGCATGCTGCCTTATTATACCACGCACCAACTGATGCCGATAGCGAATTTTCACATTAACCTCAAGCGGCAATTTAGGCTCATCCGCAATCCAATTCTTGAGCTCAACCAACATGGTCCCTTTAAAGATCTGTTCATCTTTCTCATCATTAGTCACAATCAATTGATTTTTTTCGAAATCACGCCCAACCACAAAATATGGCCCATTGCCACCGATGTTGATGCCTTTTCTTTGGCCAATGGTATACAATTCCAAGCCGTCATGCAGCCCAATTTTTTTGCCTTCAGTTGTGATGATCGCGCCTGGTGACAATTTCAAATTGCGCTTGATGAATTTGGTTGGTGTTTTTTCAGGCGTAAAACAAAGACCCTGCGAATCTTCTTTGTCAAAAACTGGTAGCTTGATCTTTTCAGCAATTTTTCGAATGGCTGGTTTTTTATATCCACCCACTGGAAACAAAATTCTGGAAAGTTGTTTTTGCGAAAGTGAATATAGGAAATATGTTTGATCCTTTTCTTCATCGCTTGAAGTGTAGAGATGAAATTTGTCGCCATTTTTTTTGATTTCAGCATAGTGTCCCGTTGCCACAAAGTCGCCATCCATTTCCAACATCTTTTTGAACAAAAAATTGAACTTGATTCTTTCATTGCAAACCACGCAAGGATTCGGCGTGCGCCCCGCCTTGGTTTCTTCCAAGAAATAGTCCACCACTTCTTTTTTGAATTCCTTGGCAGCGTTGACGGTGTAGATTGGAATGTTCAAAATTTGCGCGACTTTGCGAGCATCTTGTTGCGACTCAGCGCTGCAACATTTGTTCTCACGAAGTTCATCTTGCGCTGGCTCTTTCCAAAAATGCAAGAAGACTCCCACAACATCATAGCCTTGTTGCTGAAGCAGTGCAGCAGCCACTGAAGAATCAACTCCTGCGCTCATGCCCACAATCACCCGTTGTTTCGCCATTTTTATCTTTGAGGAACGAGAAGCCATAAAAATGAGCGTCCCGCACCAATTCTATCATTAATCAAAAACTATCCAGTGACTAAGCCGCAGGCGATTCCGTGCAAAAATCTCACTAACGATTTTTACTTTATTTGGAATTGGTGCTGGGATAAGTCACCTTTTATGTCTTTTAGCATATCACCATTTTTCCTCACTGTAAACAAAAAACGGCCTAGAATAATCTAGACTATCAATTCCAATTTTTGCGCTCGCGGCAATTTCTTGATACGACATTCTTCTTTTGAAGCCAATGAACGATTGTTGAATTTTTTTGCCCAAAAAAGCTCAACTGGTCTTCGCCCAAAAGTATATTTAGCTCCCAATGGAGAGCTATTGTGCTGCTCAATTCTTCTGTCTAAATCCGTGGTGATGCCGGTGTAAAAAGTTTCGTCGCTGCATTTCAAAATATACACTTTCCATTTGGCTTTCTTTTGATTTTTTTGCAAATTATTCATATCTTCATTATCCCCCATTTCACTTAAAAAACCAATTCGAGCACTATTGACAAGAAAAGCCTGCTGTTGTATGATAACTTTTCTTGATGCATGATCCATGTTCAAGAAAAAGCAGTTCATTCCAAGCAGTCAAAAGGAGTCAGACGTGAAAAAACCAAGTGGCCGACAGTATGAAGAAATTGATGAAATTGAATTATCAGTCGCAATTGTGCACGACATTGTCAAGAGGCATTTCAACGCAGATATCAGTATAACAAACAAGAAATGTAAGTGCGACCTCTGCACCAAAGCTATCTTGGCTGGAAGTCACATTATCTCGGTGGAAAGCTTTGATCCAAAAACTATCGCTAATGCGATATTTTGCGATCAAGATTGTGCCGATGCCGATGAGGTTTTAGAAATGGAATTTTTTGGTTGCAAACAATTGGAGGATCTTCCAGCATATGACATGATAAAAAAAATAGAACAAGACGATCTTGTCTATGGCTATAATTGTCGTCTTAGTGCAGCACAGCAAAATGCGCTGGACAGAAGACCGCTTTATTATAAAGCCTATCAATTGTCTAACGGAGAAAAAGAATTCTCCAGATAAAAGCGAGTAAACAAAAGTAAAAGCCCCCGGGAAATTTTTCCCAGGGGCTTCTTTTTTTGTGCAAATTGCGTAAGCTTCAATCTCTTGAAAAATCATGCTCCATCTCTTCATCGAGATCATCCTGGTTTTCGGCATTGGGAAACATGCTGCAGCCCAATTCAAGCTGACACTCACTGTGAAGTTCTGCTTGAAATTCAGGGTTTAAATTGTCCGCAATAAAATCATACAAGGCAATTTTGCCATTGCAATCCAGCATGTCCAAATCAAAAACAATTCCTCTCTCAATGGACTCACGAATGATATATTCCAGCAACTCATCCTCATCCATTTCCAAAATATCATCCAATTCCAGCGCCATGACAAACTCCTTTTTTGCAAAAATTTTTAAAAAACCAATGAGCGGATTATATGACAACATCGATTCAAAAGCAAGTCCCTAAGAAAAACAACCAACTCGGAAAGTTGATTGTTTTTATGACTAGTTTTCTTTTTTATTCTCATCAATCAGCTGACGCACTTCATCCAAATTTATTTGCGGTCTTTTCCGCTCTGGCTTGAATTGCTTTGGGGCCATGTGTTGCATCTGCGAAAGACTCATGGGGCGATCATTGGAAACATAAGCCTTGTGCTCGATTTTTCTTTCAGTTGGCTTGGCAACAACAGGTTCTTGCACAACTTTTTTATATTGAGGAACTTCGCGAGCAACTCTCACTGGTTGTTGCAATGCTTGCGAAACAGGAGCAGCCTGTGTTTGCTTTTCTTCCTGCTGCGACTGAATTTTTCGCTCTTGATTGAGTTTCTCTTTAGCAGTCATGCGCTGATATTCTTTAAGACAATCTTTGCAAAAGGTCGGTCTTTTTCCATCTGGTTGAAAAGGAATCTGGATGTGATCGGCGCACATGTCGCAAACAGCATCAAATTTCGGTCTTTCATCGATTGGTTTCACATAATAGTCAGGATTTTCTTCCAGCGCAACTGAAACTGGCTCAACTGCCGCAATTTCTGGAGCTTGAGCAACTGGCTTGATGTCATCGTGGCGACGCTGCGGAGTGGCCACTGACTGAGATGTCAAAACTGGCTCAACAACGGGTTTTTCAACTGGTGTCGGCTGATTATATTCTCCCAAATCGTCCTGATTCACTGGAAAAGCTTCAACTGCCACCTGCGACTTAATCACTTTTTGAGTGTCCAGGTCGCCATGAGGCGCTGGAGCGCTCACAGGGGCCTGAGGCTTGGAATATTGCCCAGCGAAGGCAGATTGACCCACTTGAGCTGTGGCTGGTTGTTGAGGCTTGATTTGAGGTGCAAAATTGCGATGAGCGGCTTGCGATGGCTGATTTTGAGCTTTTTTTGGAGCCACATAGCGCACGACATTGGGACTTTGAATGACTTGTCCTTCAGGAGCCTTATTGACTGTCTGAAAACCACCCACTGGCATCACGCCAGCCCAACGAGAAATTTTGTCCTCAACTTCCTCCTTACTTGAAGCATACCGTTCGCGCGAAGCTGCAATGATCTTCTCTTCATTATCAACGGTGTCGCCAATATAAATTGGCGGCAAAACTTGCGCCGAAAAAGCATCCCCTGCAATTCCATCAATCATTAATTTCAAATAGATGTTATATTTCGGCAAATTCACAATGTCATTTTGCACAAACACTGGCATGAATTCTTTTTCCAAAAATTCCGCATCCATTGCGCCCACTCGAAAAGAAATGATTGTGCCAGCATTTCCAAAAATAGCATCGCGAACTTTCTCATCAATTTGAGTGATATATTGATTTGCCAAAATCAGATTTAGACGATATTTTCGAGCTTCTGACAAAATATTAGCAAACGATTCCGTGGCAAAGTTTTGAAATTCATCCACATACAAATAGAAGTCATTGCGATCTTCTTCCGCAATGTCCACGCGACCCATGGCGGCCAGCTGAATTTTCGTGATCATCATCGCTCCCAAAAGAGCGCCATTGTCTTCTCCAATTCTTCCTTTGGAAAGATTGATGATCAAAATCTTGCGTGTGTCCATGATTTCGCGAATGTCAAAAGAAGAGGTGGTTTGACCCACAATATTTCGAATCAGTGAGCTGGACAAAAATTGTCCAACCTTATTTTGAATCGGAGAAACAACTTCTTGCAAAACTTTGTCGCTCCATTTTGGAAATTCATCCACCCAAAATTGTCTGATCACCGGATCAGTGATTTTTTCCACCACTCTTTCGCGATATTTCTTGTCCACCAAAATGCGAGTCACACCCAAAAGTGTACTGCCTGGATATTCCAACAGTGCCAAGATAGCATTGCGCAAAATATATTCCAAACGAGGTCCCCAGGAATCTGCCCAAATCTTTTTGAACACACCAATGAGCCCTGAGGCCACCAAGTGGCGATAATCAGGATCAACAGATTCCATCACATTGAAAGCCAACGGGAAATTTTGATCAGACGGATTCAAATAGATCACATCATTGATGCGGTTGGACGGAATGGCTTTCAAAAGTTTTTCAGCCGTGTCACCATGCGGATCAATATAGCAGATGCCGTGACCATTTCGAATGTCTTGCACCACCAAATTTTCCAACAGATTGGTCTTTCCCATCCCAGTCTTCCCGATGATATACATGTGCCGAGTGCGATCGTCAGTCTTGATTCCGAAAACTCGCTCTTGATTTCTGAAAGTTGTTTTTGCAAAAAATGCAATTTCGCTTTTATTAGCCATACTAACGTTGTAGTATTAAAATTTTAAATTCTAAATCCGAATATCTAAATAAGAAATAATATCAAAATGATAAATAAAAAATTCAAAATTTTTGGATTTTTTAATTTTGAAAATTAATATTTGTTTAGAATTTAGAACTTAGTGTTTAGTTTTTTACTCTATTGGCAAATTTGCAGGAGCGCCACCACGCTTGGCTTCCACGCGAGAAAGCGATGGGGCCATCACGTTCATGTCTGGGAAATGATAGATTGAAGCCAGTTCCTCTGCGCTCAATGTCATCATTGCGCCATCCCTGTTTCTGTTGCGATAACGACGCAGAAGTTTATATTGTCGATAACGCAAACGCTTCTTTTGACTGAACCAATTGGCAAAAGTTTTCGAAGCATTGTCAGGTTTAAAACTGTTCAAGTTGTCGTCATTGAATTGCTTGAGACTTCCCCAGAAAGCAGAGACTCCCAAAGCTTTGTCATAATTTTCGCGACGACCCAAATAAATAAATCTGCCCTTAGTGGAAAACTGCAATTTGCCAAGGTTGTCTTCCACAGCTTTGAGCACATCGCGCTCACCTGGAGAAAGACGGGTGTCCAAGGGGGAATCTTCTTTTTTCTTCTCTGAAGCAAACTCGACTGGAGAGTTCCAGCCTGTCAGCACACCACTGAAAACATCCTTGATGTCTTTCCACAATCTTTCAAAAATGTTTTCAACCTTCTTTTCTTTGCCTTTCAATTTGTCAGTCAATTCCTTGCCTTTTTTCGAAGCCCAATTTGGCTTATGCGGAGCAATCACCCACTGCAACCACATCTGTTGACCAGGTCCAAGTTTGCCCATCACTTCCAATAGGCCTGCCAAAGGATCAATCATGGTGCCAGTGATGTCTTCTTCAAAAGTTTTATATGTTCGAATCGGATAGGCATCATGGTTTTGAAACATGATGTCAGCACCCCACAAATCCCACTGTCCATTGGGAATGATCTTTGGCACATCGTTGACATAATCAGGAACTTCCACGATTTCCACGTCAGGATATTGTGCATACAGCGAAGCTTCCACCAAGTGACGATATTTTTTCATCGAGCGAACATAGAAATGCACCGTGCCTTGATCACTCACCATTTCCAAGCTCATATAATCAGCAAACATTCCACTGATATATTCCTCAGCAATATCAAAACCTTTTTCCACTCCAGCAAAAGTCACAAACAACGCTTCCATGGGCTTAGGACTTTTTTCAATGTTTTTTGGCGGAATCAGTTCCAACAGCACCCAATCAGCTGAAGCCCAAAAAGCACCCTGAATGTGATACATCCAAAGCAGTTCAAAGAGAAAAAATAAAAGCGGCGGCAATGCAATGAACCAAACATAGCTCATAGCTTGCGACGCCGTTTTTAAGTCGAGTAATATTTCAGTTATTGCAGCAGAAATAATATCCATGTTTTTTATGTTTGTGTTTTTAACTACTTCTTAATTGAATAGATGCCACTTTTTGTTTTGGCAAAATAGTTATTTAAGTTTATCACAATTGTTGATTTTTTCACATGCCTGATTTCCAAGACCTTGGCCAGGATTTCTTCGCGATTGAGTGAAGCGTCATTCTTTTTCAAAATCTCTTCGATCACATCTTTCACTGTTCCGCTCTTATATCCCCATTCAACCAACGCATAGATTCCTCTGCCGACCAAAACAAAATTCTTGTCTTTGATCAATTCATTGTGCACAGTCTGAGCATGAGTTTTCTTTTTATTCAAATGATATTGATCGATTTTCTTGGCGATATCCCTGAAGTGCAAAGGCTTTGCAGCCTCCTTGAGCACCAAATAGGCTTTTTCGCGTGTGCCTTTGGGTGAAATTTCTTTCCATTTTGCAATGCCCCATTTTCCAAAAGTGTTCTGCATGATTTCTTCAGAAACTTCCAAATATTGAGCAAAGGCCTCCTTGGACAAATCAAATTTGTCATCCTTGGCTTTCATCAGCTTGAACAATTCTTCAACTGAAAGAGGTTTCTTTTGAGTTTTTAAAATTTCAATTGCAGCGTTCTTGATTGCGCGCCAATTTTCAATGTCAAAATCTGGCAAGGAAAATGAAAATGCCAATTCTCCCTTGACTTCATTTTGCAAAATATTCTCAAAACACTCCAAGAAAAAAGAAACTGCGGCTTCTTCGCTCTTTTGTCCTTTTCCCAGTGCAAACAAAAGTTTCTTCTCCCCCATTATACCACCATTGCTGACAAGGGCCAAGACAACTTTCTCTTGCACCAAAGAAAATGCGCGCTGGGTTTTCTTTTCTCTGACTTTTTTCAAGACCTCACGAATAACTTGGCGCACACGTTCACGTGTGATGTGATATTTTTTTCCAATTTCTTCCAAAGTCAAAGAATGGGAGTTGAAAACACCCCAACGACTGAAGATTATTTCCTGCGCTCGCGGTGAAAAATCTTCCACAATTTGCTTAAGCGCGCTTGAAAACATCAAAGTTTCCAATTCTGTTTGCTGGTTTTCCTTGCTTTTTAAAGTTTCCATTTTTTTCTTATATAAATTGAATATATTAGGTTTCAAATTATATTAACACATATTAAAATTTTGTCAAGAGCTTCCCAGAAAAAACAAAGACGCCCTCAGGGGCGCCTCTGTTTTGCAAGAAAAATGCTTGTGCTTGCGCTACTTGCGCATTTTCACATTCAATTTACTTTCAAGTTCAGTTGTGATTGAATTTATCGCACTGTCAATCTCTTTTCCGGTCAATGTTCGTTCATCTGCACCCAAAATAATATGAAAGGCAAAGCTTGAACTGTCATCTGCGAAATCAATTGCATCAAAAAGATCAGTGTCTAAAACAATGTCTCCTCCAGCTTGTTGAATGATCATCAAAATTTCATCAATGCGCACATCTCGCTGCGCAATCAAAGAAATGTCCCTGGTCACCACTGGATGTTTTCGAATCGGAGTGAATTCTCTTTCGTTTTGAGAAACTTCCGAAAGTTTTTCGCCATCAAATTCAAACACAACCACCCGCGTGCGAATGTCGAATTGCTCAAGCACAAAAGGATTTATTTCTCCCATGAAACCAATCGATTTTTCACTGCCAATGATTTTAATTTCAGCGCTGCGACTTTGATGCCAGAGCGAAAGCGGAGTTTCAATTGGCACGCCATCAAAAGTGTCATAGTAATGATCAGTAATCCCAAGCTGCAACAGCACATTGTCAACAACCGCCTTCGCCTGGAAAAATCCTGATTCATGGCGCTTGTCCATTTTTTCCTCCTTGGCGCTTTTTTTCTCAACCACCATCGCTCCAACAAGCATGGTTTTTTCCTCCGGCAAAACATCTCCATTAGGCCAATAAACTTTTCCGATTTCAAAAATGCTGAATTTGCTGTAATTTTTCAGATTTTCCTTGATATTTTTGAGAATATTAGGAATGAGACTGATTCTCAGCAAAGATTGCTCAGGATTCATCGGCATTTCCAATTCCAAATGTTTGACTGAGCCAAGCTGACAAAGATTTGCATCTCGCTGACCATAGAAAGAATAGTTGTAAACTTCGGAAAATCCTTGTCCTGTCAGAATATTCTTAAGCGCGCGCTCGAAAACTCGGCTTTCATTTTGCTTGGCCGCTGTCACTGACACGGAAGGTGCAATGTTTTCAACTTTGTCATAACCATGGAGCCTACCGATTTCTTCAATCAAATCTTCCTGACTTTTCAAATCAATTCTGAAAGTTGGAATTTCAGCGATGATCGCATCTTTTTTGAGCTGCACTTTCAAACCAAGCGATTCAAGAATGGTTTTACTGGTTTTGGGCGGAACACTGACTCCGAGCAATTTATCCACATAAGCCAAATCCAATTTTATGGTCCAAGGCTTCACCTTGTCAGCATAAACATCCACGCTACCTTCGAAAGTTGCCCCCGCAGTATGCTCGAGAATCTCAATAACGCGCACCAGCGCTTTTTCAGTCAAATTTGGATCGAGCTGCTTTTCAAATCTGCCAGAAGCATCCGTGAAAAGATTGAGACGACTGCGAGTCTTGCGAATTGAAAGCGCAACAAAATTTGCTGCTTCGACAACGATGGTTTTTGTCTCGGTTGAAATTCCAGATTCTTTGCCACCCATGATGCCAGCCAAAGCCAACGCTTTCTCCTTGTTGGCAATGATGATGTCATCAGCTGTCAATTTCACTGAGCTGCCATCAAGCAAAACAAGTTCCTCATCTTTTTTCCCCATTCGAACAATGATTTCATTGCCAATCACATCGGCGTCAAAAGCGTGCAGTGGTTGACCCAATTCAAGCATGACATAGTTGGTGGCATCAACCACATTGTTAATTGCCTTTATTCCGCAAGCTTCCAAGCGCACTTTCATCCAATCAGGAGAATCTCCAACTTTAACATTGCCAAGCACTGCGCCAATGTATCGCGGACAAAGCTCTTTATTTTCAATTTCAATTTTCAAATTCTTAGCTTTTTTGCTGGGCAAAATTAGTCCATCATAATCATAGTCCATTTCCCCATTTTCAAGAGCCACAATTTCCCTGGCCATTGCCACGTGCGAAACTGCATCATGCGCTCTGTCCGGCAAAACTTTGATATCCAAAATTTCATCATTGTTATTCATGATTTCTGAAAGCGGTGTTCCGATCTTTGTTTTCTTGTCCAACAACAAAATTCCTTCGTGGCTTGTTCCGAGTCCAAGTTCATCTTCAGCGCAAAGCATGCCACAAGATTTTTCTCCTCTGATTTCACTTTCCTTGATCTGGAAATTTCCTGGCAAAATTGTGCCAATTGTTGCCACAGGAACATGATCGCCAACAGAAATGTTATGCGCGCCGCAAACAATGTCCAAAATCTTGCCGTCGCCGACTTCAATTTTCGTCAATTGCAATTTGTCTGCATTGGGATGCTTGGCAAGTTCCAAAATCTTTCCCACCACCACACCTTCAAAATCTGAGCCAATTTTTTCTACACTTTCCACCTCAAAAGAATGAGTGGTGATCAATTGCGCCACCTCAGTTGCAGTTTTTGTTGTATCGGAAAGCTCCTTGAGCCAATTGTAAGAATATTTCATATATAAAAAATTGCTTATTATTCATTAACGCATTAAAGCATTAACGGATTTTTTAATTTATTGGATTTTGAATTTTCAATTCGTTAATCCGCCTGCCTGCCGGTAGGCAGGTTAGTTCGTTAATTTTAAATTCTTTCTCTAGAATTGCTTAATGAATCTGAGGTCTCCAGAATGAAAAAGTCTTACGTCATCAATCTTATATTTCATCATGGCCAAACGTTCCAAGCCAAATCCCCAGGCAAAACCTTTATATTTGTTTCTTGGATATCCCACTGCTTCAAAAACATTTTGATTCACAATTCCAGCTCCGCCAAGTTCCAGCCAACCAGCCCATTTGCAAGAAGAACATCCTTTGCCACCGCAAACCAAACAATTGATGTCGAACTCAAAGCTCGGTTCAGTGAAAGGGAAATAGCTTGGACGCAGACGAATCTCCACGTCAGTTTTAAAGAATTTGGAAAAAAATTGCTGCGCCATAAATTTGAGATTTCCAACTGTGATGTCATCGCCCACCATCAAAGCTTCAAATTGATGGAAGGTGTGATCATGCGTGGTGTCAGTTGATTCGCGACGAAAAACCCTGCCTGGCGCAATGATGCGAAATGGCGGTGTGTGTTTTTCCATATAGCGAATTTGCACATCAGAAGTTTGAGTGCGCATCACAACTTTTTCATTCTTGTCTTCATCTTTCAGCCAAAAAGTGTCTTGCATGTCGCGGGCTGGATGATCCTTAGGAATGTTAAGCGCATCAAAATTATAAAATTCAGTTTCCACTTCCGGTCCATCGGCAATTTCAAAACCCATGGAAGTAAAAATATCTTCAATTTCATATTGGATTCTGCTGAGTGGATGCAAATGGCCACTGGTCATTTTTTTGGCTGGCATCGTCACATCAATTTTTTCTGCCGCAAAATCAAAACTTTTCTCCTTCAATTCCTTCTCTTTATTTGAAAAAGCATTTTCGATTTCAATTTTAGCCACATTGGCCAGTTGTCCAACGTTTTTGCGTTCCTCACCTTCCAAATCCTTGAGGCCTTTCAAAATGGACACGAAATCACTTTTGCGGCCAAGATATTTGATGCGCAATTCCGTGGCCACCTCAAGCGATTCAGCCAAAGAAATTTCAGCCAAAGCATCCTCTTTGATTTTTGCAATTTTTTCATTTAACATAGATATTTTTTATTTAATCAAAACATTTATTTTTCAAACACAATCTTTACAAATCCCATCTTCCCTATTTTCAACACTTTCCCGTCCATTTCTTTCGCAATCAATGATTGCGGATCAAGCAGTTTTTCGTCGTCCAACGTCACGCCACCTTGCTCAATCTTTCGCTTGGCTTCACTCATGCTGGATGCATTTCCTGATTTCACCAAGAGTTCACTCAATTTCATTTCACCTTCCACCAAAAACTCGGCAATGTCAGTCGGAATTTCTTTTTTGGAAAAAGTGTTAATGAAATGCTCACGCGCAGAGCGAGCCAAATCTTCACTATGATAAATTTTCACAATCTCTCCAGCCAAGCGCAGTTTTGCATCGCGCGGATTGAGCACCTCATTTTTCATTTCTTTTTCAATTTCAGCAATTTCTTCCATTGGAATGCGCGTGCAATGCACAAAATATTTTCCAATCAATTCATCGCCCATACTCATCACTTTGCCAAACATTGAATTAGCATCATCATTCAAGTTGATGGTGTTGCCCCAGCTGGAACTCATTTTGCGTCCATCAGTTCCTTCAATCAAATTCACTGTCAAAATATTTTGCGGTGCTTGGTTATAATGTTTTTGCATTTCACGTCCAGCCAAAAGATTGAAACGTTGATCCGTTCCGCCCAATTCCAAATCGGCTTTCAATACCACGCTGTCATAACCTTGCATCAAGGGATACAAAAGTTCGCGCAAAGAAACGCGTGTTCCTTTTTCCAATCTTTTTTTGATGTTATCACGCGCAATGAATTCAGCCAGAGAGAAAATGTTCGCTTGCTCAGAAATTTCTCCATACGTAAGTTTCCCCAGCCAATCAGAATTTTTCACCACCTCAACCTTACTCATGTCCAAAAGTTTTCCAGCTTGCTGAAAATATGTTTCCATGTTTTTTTCCACTGTTTCTTTTTCCAGCATTGGCCGCTCGCTTTCCTTGTCAGAAGTGTCACCAATCACACCCGTGAAGTCGCCAATTAGAAAGATGATTTGATGACCAAGCTCTTGCAAGTCTCGCAGCTTGAGCAGTGTCACCGCTCGCCCCAAATGAATGTTGGCACTGGTTGGATCAGTGCCAAGCTTGATGCGCAATTTTTCTCCGCCCAGCAATCTCTTTTTAAGATTTTCTTTATCGATAACTTCGCTCACTCCCCGAGTCAAAATCTCATCAATCTGCGTCTCTAAATTGTTTTTATCCATATTCTGAATTTTAAATAAATTTATAGCTAAACATACATACATAATACCAATTTAAGCCGTACTTTGCAATATGTATTTGACTTTTACGCTACAAACGTCCATACTGGGTCATCTAGGGGAAATATCGAAATCTGCTATTATAGTACTTTTACATTACAAGGAGGCAACAAAATGAAAATTTTCAACAGTTTTTATTTTTACAATTTTATGAATTGGTGGCTAACAAAAAGCTCAATTTTCAAAGAATTGACAACTTCCATTGTTGGGATAACCGCTTCCGCTCTCATTTTTGGATTATTCGGAGTGTACATCGACAGTTTAATGAAGGAATCAATAACGAGATTTGTAGTTTGGACGGCAATTGGGTCTCTCATTTTTCGCTTTATGTTTTCAATGAGCACTGCCATTGCCGAGGAATACGAACGAGTGAAAGCATTGTCAATCTATGACACACTCACAGGTCTCAATAACCGAGGATATATTCCTGAGGCTGTCACATTGACTTTTGCTCATGCGCAAAGAGCTATGGAAAATTTTTGCATATTCTCTTTGGATGGTAACGATATCAAAGCTATCAATGATGTCTATGGACACTCCACTGGAGACAAAGCGATCAAGAAAATAGCCAAGAGAATACAAGAGGTTGTATACAGACGAAATGATATCATAGTTCGTCCAAGCGGAGATGAATTCACCATCTTGTGTGCTTCAAAAGATCCACAAAAAATGTACGCACGAATGGTTGAGGAGTTGAACAAGAAAGAAATTTTCATTGAAACTGAAAACACACAAACAAATCTTTCAATTTCAGTAGCGGTTGGCATGGCATTTATGCCAACAACATTAGAGGCTATCCGAGAGAAAACGCCCCATGATCTCTATCATATTTTGTATGCTGAAGCTGATAAGAAAATGTATGAAAACAAACAAGCTATGAAAAAAGTGAAGTAGTATCATCTACAAAAAAGGCCAAGACACAGAAATGTGTCTTGGCCTTAATTTTTGTCTTTTCTACAAAAGCCCCAATCTCTTTTTAGCTTCAAAGATTTGATGATCATTCATTTGACCAGATTTTTTCATTTGTTCCAATGTTTTCAAAATGTCAGCTTTGTTTTTTTGAATATTGTCAGGAGTCATGACTTTTTTCATGAGCGCTTCCCTTTCCTCTGGACTCATTTTTTCCAATTTCTTCATTGCCATTCTTTGCATGAACCCCATGTTTGCAGGATCCATCGGATTGTTTGATTTTTTTGAATCATCTTTCTTTTTGAAAGCATCTAAAATTCCCATACTATTTTTTGTATTTAATTGTTAATTCATAACTTGTCACCAAAAGTGCGGTTGCAATAAAAATCGAAGAATATGTTCCAAAACCAATGCCAACCAAAAGTGCTAAAGCGAAATATTTGATTGCAGCCCCACCAAAGAAATAGATTGCCAACAAAGTGATGATCACAGTCAAAGAAGTGTTGATGGAACGCACCAAAGTTTCATTCAAGCTTTGATTGACCACTTCCGGAAATGGAACTTTAGCAGAGCTTCTAAGCAAATTTTCGCGCGTGCGATCATACACCACAATTGTGTCATGCACGGAAAATCCAAGGATGGTGAGCAATGCTGCAATAAATGAAATACCGACTTCAACGCCATAGAAATGACCCAGGACTGAAAACACACCTGTCGTAATGATGATGTCATGTGCCAAGGCAATTACTGCGCCTGCACCATATTTCCAAGATTCAACTGGACGAGAAACTTTACGAAAAGCCCAAGCAATATACGCCATGATTGCCAAAATTGCCAAAACCAAAGCGCTGATTGATTTTGATTTCAGTTCACCAGAAATTGATGAGTTGAAAAAATCAACACTGGCTTGAGTTGCATCAGCATATTTTGCGTTGATAGCTTGCCAGACATCAATATTTGTTTTGTCATCTTCTGATGCGTAGCGCAAAATCAGAGAATTATTTTCAGAATTTTGCAAAGTCAGTCCACTTAAATTGAAATCTTTAAGCAGTTCAACGGTTTGATCTTTCGACGGAACCTCATTGGCAAATTTAATCACCATGCGTGTTCCACCCGTAAAATCAATGTCGTATTTCAACCCCCACACAGCCAAGCTCAAAACACACAAAATAGTCAATATGCCAGAAAAAATATAAGCGTATTTAGTTTTTGAGATGATATTTATCATAAAATTATTGTCTAGCAAAGTGAGAGAAGTTAAAGTTTACCTTGATTTCAGAACGAGTGACGACACCAAAAGCTTTTGCTTTTTATTCCTTGATAGATTTTTTACTTACTCCAACCAACCATGTTCGACCATGAATCCAATCACTGATTATGAATTTAAGCATTGTGCGGGTGATCACCACCGCGGTGAACATTGAAACTGCAACACCAATTCCAAGTGCGGCCGCAAAACCTCTCACAAAACTTGTTCCCATGAAATACAAAATCCCAGCCGTTAAAAGAGATGACATATTTCCATCAAAGATCGATGTCCAAGCACGCTTAAAACCTTCTTCCAGGGAATTGGCAATGGTGCGACCGCCCCGAATTTCCTCTTTGGTTCTTTCAAAAATCAAAATGTTGGCATCCACCGCCATTCCAATGGAAAGCACGAAGCCAGCAATACCAGAAAGTGTCAAAGTGATTCCAGTCATTTTGAAAATTGTGATCATCATCACTGTATAGATGATCAAAGCCAACGATGCGACAAGTCCCAGGAAGCGATAAAATACAAGCATGAAAACAATCACCGCAGCCAAACCAATTGCGCCTGCAACCAAGATGCTCTTGAGTGAATCAGCTCCAAGCGTCGCTTCCACACTTTGTTGACCAACCAATGTTAGTGGCACAGGTAGCGCACCTTGATTTAATCTATCTGCAATATCTTTGGCTTCCTTGAAAGTGTAATTTCCTGTGATTACTGCTTGCCCATTAGTTATTTCCACCTGCACAGTTGGAGCAATTTGAATTTCACCATCCAAAAAGATTGCGATCTGTTTTCCAAGATTTTTTTTGGTCAAATCTGCAAACAGCTGCGTTCCTTCATCATCAAATTGCAGTGACACTTCCGGTTCTCCCAGTCCTTGGCCGTTTGAATATTGAGCTGAAGCGCTTTTTAGATTTTTTCCAGTCAAGCCAGTCGTCTGATATTTGAATTGATCATATTGCGAAGGATCTTTTTTGCCAAAAAGAATGTGCGCAGCATGTACTTCCAAATCCTCACCCTCACCTTTGGATTCAATGAACTTAATGATGTGCCAACCATATTGCGACTCAACCAATTCAGGATAAATATCTCCAGCTTTCAATTTGCTGTCAAAAAGCACCTTGTCAAATTCAGGCACAAAAGCGCTCTTTTTCACAAAATCCAAATCCCCTCCTTTGTCCTTGGAACCAGGATCTTCACTGTTGTCTTTGGCAAGCTGGGCAAAGTCTCCTCCTTTTTTCACTTCATCCAAAATCTTCTGTGCTTTCTCCTTGGTTTGAGTGTTGGATTGATCAAACATCTGTTGGATCTGAGGATCAACCTGACCCTCTTCTTTGAATTCCAAGAGTGGTGCATCTTTTATCTTTGATTTGGCAGCCTCAATGTCTTTGATGCCTGGAAGCTCCACGATGATTCGATTTTCTCCACTACTCTTGGCAATTTGCACCAATGGCTCGCCCACCCCAAAAGCATTGACGCGACGCTCAATCACAGTTTGAGCTCCCTGCATTGCTTCCGCCACTTTGGCAGGTTCAATGTTGGAAACATCAGCCTTATATTCCAAATGAAATCCTCCTTGCAAATCAAGACCAAGATTTATTTTCTTTTTATCGAAAAAATCGCGCGCAGCAGGAAATTTGTTCAGCGCCTGTGGATATGCAACCAGGCCGCACACCACCGCCAAAACGATTATTCCAGCGAATTTCAATTGCAATTTTTGCTTTATATTCATCCAGTAATATGGATTCAATCAGGCTTTGCCCGATAGAATGCCTTTGTTTTAAAATATTTCCTTAAAATCTTTTGGGTCTACTGCGTTTGATTCATGTTCTTCATTTTATAATATAAAGTCTAAAAAGGCAATATTGCGTATTTTTTAAAAAATGGGCGCACAAGTGTGAGCCCATTATATTCAAGCGATATATTTTTCTCAAAAATATCATCTCCCGCAGGAACTGGAAGGGATGATCGATTGATCAGCAAGCACTGCTTGCACAAGAAAACCACTACTCTCCAGACAATCACAAAACAACTGCATTCCTTTTTGCCACCCACCATTGCTGTCACCGATAACAAGCACATGTGTGACATGTTTTCCACTACTATTGATGCAGTGGGCCTTTTCCACGAAAATCATAACTTCATTTTCAGGTGATTCGATGAGCTTTTTAAGACAATGCTTGAGCACTTTGCCACAATTGATCTCATCACTGGTTGTGCGTGCAATAATGGTAACGAGACGTCTTTTTTTCTCCTTCTTTTTTTCCTCAGAGTCTTTTGACATATCCACCTCCCATGGTCTATTTTTAATGAAAGAACTACTTTAAATACAGCATAAAGCAAAATATTGCTTTTGCCAAATATCGACGAGTATCTTGAAAAAATTAATGCTTTGTTATTTTTTTCACAACCTCATTGATAACTTTTTTAGAGCCATCATTGATCAAACGACTCAAAACCTCTTCGTGGGTCAGCCAAGCATAAGCCTTGTTCTCAAAATCGATTGCCACTGCTTGTGCGTTTGTTTGCGCTGCATAGTAGACGGCATTCTTGAAAATATAGATTCCCCTGCCCTGAGAAATTCTTTCCTTTTTTTCATTGCCCTTGGCAGTATAAAAATAGTGCACAGATTCGCGAAAGTTTGGCAAAATTTCAAGATCAGCAATTCCAGTTTCTTCAAGAACTTCTCTGCGCAATGTTTGCTCTTCATTCTCACCTTCTTCCACGTGGCCCTTAGGAAAATCCCATTGCCAAGATCGATATTGCACCAAAAGAAACAAAGTTTCACCTTCGCTTTTTCGATATATCACACAGCCCACAGATTTTTCAAATGCCAAATATTTCATATTTTTATTATACCACTTTGCCGCCGAAAAGAAAAAGTGCTATCACGTTTCACATGTCGCCAGAAACAAAAACTCCTCAAGGAGTTTTTGTTTCATGCAGGTCAACCATCCGATCGACAGCCCCTACTTGAAATCGCACACCGAGCGTCGCGTCATACACGCGAAGCTAAGGTCTTGTTGAAAATTCTTTGAATTTTGAAAAGTTACTGTACTTTTCATTGCCCCGTTCCTTGATTTGAGCTTTGATCATATAACTGGTGTTGGGCAATAATTTGCTTAAAGTGACTTTCTTTTTTCCATCCTTGTTCAATGTGACCTTGAAGATACGATCGAATTTTTCACCAGTGGCGACTTCTTGAACACGAACTCTGATTGTAACTCTGTGCTTATCCAAGATAGCTTTTTTCACACTTAAAGTTACAGTGCTTGAGCTCTTATCAACTATGTTAACACTTGGATTGATGGATTTAGCGCTAACAATGGCTGATGTTCCAAAAAGTGAGAACAGTGAAAAAATCGAAAGCAATCCTATGAGTGCAGATTTCCTAAAAAATCTTTTCATAAAATCATTTTTTCATTTAAGAATTATTGTTTAAAGTAGATTCATGCAGGCAACCGACCTTTATCCTCAATTGTCGAAGGATGATGCCTGTGATTCCTCCGTGCTTAATATTACAAAAAATTGCCCTGATTATTTCCAGCACATTCAATGAAAAACTCCACGACATTTAGCCTTGGAGTTCTTCATTTCTCGCAAAAGATCATTTTAACAATCTTTCACAAAAACATTTCTGCTTTGCGCATAAATATGTCGCAATTAATAGTACAAGTGCATATTTTTTTTCTTTCTTTACCATGCAATTTCTTTAAACATCTTTTCCGCAACACTTCTTGTATTTCTTACCACTTCCACAAGTGCAGGGATCATTCCGTCCAATGTTATCCTTGTTGATGATTGGTTTTTGCGGTGCAGGAGCTTCAGCAGATGAACCTTCTTCCGTGACTGCTCCAAATTGAGCAGCATTATCCTGGGCACCATGAAATTCAACATTCTTTGGCTGCGCTTCCATTTGTGAAGCTGGCGCAGCTGAAACCATTGAAACCTTATAAATCGTGCGCACAGCCGTTGAGCGCATATTTTCCATCAAAAATGAAAACATGTGAAAGGCTTCTCTTTTATATTCAATCAGTGGATCACGTTGCCCATAGCCTCTAAGACCAATTCCTTGGCGCAAATAATCGATTTCATCCAAATGATTCATCCAAAGTGTGTCCACAGTTTGAAGCACAATCGCTTTTTCAATCTGCCTCATGGCACCCTCTCCAATTTCCGTTTCCTTTTGAATATACGCCTCCTTGGCTCTGCCCATGACATACTCCATGATCAAAGAAATCTTTTCCAGGGTGTTTTTTGATTTATCATCGCGAATTTGCTCCAATTTCTTGCGATCATTTTCAGGAAATGGAAAGATGTTTTGCAATTCAGCCACGATGATTTCCATATCCCAAGCATATTCCTCTCCTGTGCAGTGCACTGAGATGTTGCGTTCGATTTCTTCTTCAATGTAATGCAAAATTTCAGGTTTCACATTTTCGCTGGCCAAAATTTCCTTGCGTTTTTTATAGACAACTTCGCGCTGCTTGTTCATCACGTCATCATAATCCAAAACGTGTTTTCTGATGTCAAAATTATAGCCTTCAATTTTTGATTGTGCGCTTTCAATGGTGCGAGAAATGATGGCATTTTGAATCGGTTGATCTTCAGGCAATCCCAATGTGTCCATCATGTTTTTCAGACGATCACCGCCAAATCTGCGCATAAGTTCATCCTCCAACGAAACATAAAATTGTGTGGCGCCTGGATCACCTTGACGACCAGCGCGACCTCGCAGCTGATTGTCGATGCGACGCGCCTCATGACGTTCTGTTCCGATGATATAGAGTCCGCCAACTTCCCTGACTCCTTCGCCAAGCTTGATGTCAGTTCCGCGACCTGCCATGTTGGTGGCAATGGTCACAGCACCTTTTTGTCCTGCTCCAGCGATGATGGAAGCTTCGCGTTCATGATGCTTGGCATTCAAAACCTCATGCGCAATTCCTTCGCGTGTCAAAAGTGCGCTCAAATATTCTGATTTTTCAATGGCAATCGTTCCCACCAAAAATGGCTGACCTTTTTCATGATTTTCCTTAATGGTCTGCACAATGGCATCAAATTTTCCTTTTTCAGTTTTATACACCACGTCTGGCAAATCTTTTCTGATCAAAACTTTATTGGTCGGGATTTCCATCACGTCGATCTTATATACCTTGGAAAATTCTTCCGCGCTCGTTGACGCAGTTCCAGTCATTCCAGCCAATTTGGCATACATGCGAAAATAGTTTTGAAAAGTGATGGTTGCCAGCGTGCGCGATTCTTTCTGCACTTCCACGCCCTCCTTGGCTTCAATGGCTTGATGAAGTCCATCGCTATAACGACGTCCTTCCATCAGGCGTCCTGTAAAATCATCCACAATGATGACTTGTCCATCTTTCACTACATATTCCTTATCAAGCTTGAACAGCACTTCAGCTTTGAGTGATTGCTCCAAATGATGCACGTAATTTATTTTTCCCAATTCATAGATGTTGCCCACGCCCAAATCTTTCTCGACTTTGGCAATTCCATTTTCAGTGAGAGTCACCGCTTTTTGTTTTTCATCCACTTCATAATCTTCTTTTTCTCGCAGACGTGGCACGAGCTGCGCAAAACGTTGATACAATTTTGTTGATTCACTGTCCGGCGCCGAAATGATCAGCGGAGTGCGAGCTTCATCAATCAAGATTGAATCAACTTCATCGACAATTGCATAATTGAGTTCTCTCTGACTCATCTGCTCAAAACTTTGCACCATATTGTCTCGCAAATAATCAAAACCGAATTCATTGTTTGTTCCATAGGTAATGTCGCAGGCATATGCTTGCTTCCTGGTGATTTCAACAAGATTCTCCATTTCCACACTGACTTCGTCCGCATCAAAAACTTGCGGTTCATAGCTATATGAAACGTCATGCATGATGCAAGCAGTCGAAAGACCCAGGGCGTGATAGATTGAACCCATCCAATTACAATCGCGCTTGGCCAGATAATCATTGACTGTCACCACATGCACACCTTTTCCTTCGATAGCATTCAAATAAATCGGCAAAGTCGAGGTCAAAGTTTTTCCTTCACCAGTTTTCATTTCAGTTATTTTTCCAGAATGCAATGCAATCCCGCCCAACATCTGCACATCAAAATGACGCGTGCCATTGGTGCGCTTAGCCACTTCTCGCACCACTGCAAAAGCTTCTGGCAAAATTTCATCCAGAGTCTCCCCTTTCTTGATTCGCTCTCTGAATTCCAAAACTTTTCCCTTCAAATCTTCATCTGAAAGTGGAATCATTTTCTCCTCAAAAGAATTGATTTTTTCAACGATAGGTCTGAGCTTATTAATCTCTCGCTCGTTTGATCCAAAAATTTTACTGAATAATGTCATAGTGATAAAAAAATTTTTAATTTCTAATTTTTAATTTTTTGCTTCAAGCTTATCCTTTGAGGGTTAAACAATTTCCAATTTTCAAAATAAAACTATCGACTTTGTCATTCCCGCGAATCCGCCAGCTGGCGGAGGAAATCCAGGTTCATGCTTATGCTCTGGATCCCCAGTCAAGCTGAGGATGACAAATGCACACAAACCAAAACCCTAATTCATAGGGCTAACATTTCATACGTCTTTCGTGTTTGTTTCTTTGTTCATTCTACATCAAAAAAAACGCTGCGTAAAGCGTTAAATTGCCCACTTAAAATACTTGACAAAATGACAAAAAAGGAGTATAATTGACTGTTACAGTGATGTAACATATCCCAGCCCCAAAGGGGCACAAAAAAGGAGCACACAGTGAAAAATTTAATGACGGTAATGGTGATGGCAGTGTTTTTCTCGTTTTTGGCAGCAGGTCTAACTTTGGCCGCTGAACAGCCAAGGAGCAGCAGCGAAAACTTCTCAATGCCGATCGCTCAGACCGGCACAGCAAAAGCTGCGGGGAAAAAGAAGGAACCAACCGCAGAAGAGGTGGTCGCTCACCAAAAAGCGTTTGCAGTTGCCAGAGAGCGTGATCACGACAAGACTTTCGTGATCACAATAACCTCGGAAACTGGAACTTGTTATTACCATGATTTCGATACCAAGCTCGATGATTTCCTAATCGACAATCCAGATATGATTGTTGATCGCAAGGAATTCCCTGCGCCAGCCTATCGAATCAAGAAGATTATCCAGGGAACTGGCTCGGTCTTCAATCAGTGCACGGCAATAATGGTTGTGCACTACCACAAAGTAAAAGGAGGTGAAGAAAAAAAATAAGTCAGAAAAAATTTCTGACTGCGCTACAACAAAAGGTGATTCAATTTTGAATCGCCTTTTTTCTTTGCTCAAAAAAATATTTCAGAATTAGAATGCTTGCAACATCACTGCTCCATCCGTTTCAACGCCTGTGCAGTTCCCTCGCAGAAAGGCTGTTTTACCGACAACAAGCATAGCTTTAATCTTATCAATAATTGTTGAATCTGATTTTATGGTTATGCGCACCGGAAAAGCCGCGTCGCCATTAAGATTTCCCTTGGCATATGTTCCGCCCGTTGGAATTCCCTCAGTGATTTGCACACTCCACATCAAATTTGTGCTGGCTGCCAAGGTCTTGGCTTTACATTGTGACCACTCCGAAGATGTCAAGATTTTTCGATCTGGTGCAGCCACTTTTTCTGCAACTGGCGTCACTGTTTTCGCTGCGCCCACTGCTGGTGGAGCAGTTTGCGGAAGTCCCTCACCTTGAGTTGGCGTCGTTGGTGCAGCGGTGGTACTAGGCACTGCTGTTTGCGCAGGCGTGAGTGTTTTGACTGGGGCACTGGCAGCCACTGTTTTTGGAGCTTGAGTAATTGGTTTCTTTCTGGCAAAAAGCAAAAAGGTGCCGCTGATAGCAGCAAGAATCAAAACCACCACCAACATGATTTTTATGCGCTTATCCATGTTTTTATTTTTAAAAAATTTTACTTATTCATTATAACATATTTCTTGCACAAAAAAAAGAACGCGAATTGCGTTCTTTTTTCATAACCTAACAACTAAAAAATATAAGCCTCACTAGAATCTTGCTCCTTCATCCAGCACAGCCTTTTTCTTAAGAGAAATTGCTCCGCGTTTCTTCAATGTTCGCAGTTTGTCTTTGAGGTGCGTCACTTGAGCTTGCAGCTCATCCACCACCATGTCGATTGAAGCTTCAATGCTGTCAGTGGTGTTGTCGGCTCGAAACATGTTTCTCGGGGTGTGCAGCATCACTTCCACGCGGAATTTTCCTTTCTTGTCCAAATCAATTTCAACTTCACTTTTCAAAATGTCATCAGCAAACTTGTCCAAAGTGCTTAAACGCTTTTCGACATATCCCCGAGTGATCGCATCAACTTCCAGTCCCTTGAAAAAAAATCGCATGTTCTCAACTGTACTCATCTTATTTTTTATTAACGGATTAACGGATTAACGGATTCTTCCAAGCACTCAATTCGTTAATGCTTTAATTCGTTAATTTTTTAATAAATAATTCCTCAAAATCCCAAATAATTCACTTCCTCTGCCAGTTGAATTCCAAATTGATCGCGCACTTGTTGCTTAATATAACTTACTAACATTATAACATCAGAAGCTGAAGCTTCGCCAGCGTTGATAATATAGTTTGCATGCAGTTCGCTAACTTGCGCTCCACCAATTTTCTTTCCCAAAAGTCCAGCTTGCTCAATCACCCATCCTGCCGGCAATGTTTTGTTTCGCGCAGGCACACCTTTTTCTTTTTCAAAGTCAGTCAGCATTTTTTCATCTTCAGTGGTTGGATTCATGAAATATGAACCAGCGCTTTTGAGGCCATGCAGACCATTGCCAGCTCGCTTCATAATCGTGTCCTTGGTGAGTTTTTGAATTTCTTGAGCATCCCCTTGTTGCAAAGCAAGCACGGCCGACACAACAATCAAATTTTTATTTATCTTAAAAATGCTTGTTCTATATGCAAAATCACAATCCTCCAAATTGAAAGAAGTGAGCTGCATTTTTTCCGTGTCAAAAGCGTTCACAGTTTTGACAACTGATTTGATTTCCGTGCCAAAAGCTCCCGCATTTCCTCTGATTGCACCGCCAAGCGTGCCAGGAACTCCAGCCATTTTTTCCATCCCAGTAAGTCCTTGTTCCGCTGCCATATTTATCACTTTAATAAGTGGCGCGCCAGCTTCAACTGCAATATTTCCACCTTCAACTGAGATTTCATTCATTTTCATGCGAATGATGAGACCTTCAAATCCATTGTCGCTCACCAGCAAATTTGTGCCGCCAGCGAGGACATAAAAATCAAGCTTTTTTTCTTTAGCGAAAGACAAAGCTTCTTTCAATTCTTCAATTGTTTTGATTTCCACATAGAACTTTGCATTTCCTCCGATGCGGAATGAAGTAAATGGTGCCAACGAAATATTTTCTTGTATATCTATCATGATATGTAAAATTCTAAAGGCTAATTTTTCAAGGCTAATTCAAGGCTAAAGCATGAATTTTAAATTAGACTTTAAATTAATTGACCTTCAAAATTTTTAATTTTTAACCGAGCAATATATACCCGAAGGGTGAAATTTAGATTTGATTTAGTATTTAGACTTTAGAATTTAGATTTTAACCTTTTGTTCCGCCTTTCTGCCTTCCTCGAAAACAAACACTGCAACTGTCGTGATCATCACTGCCATCCAATCTTGCCATGTAATTGGCAACATGTGCAAGTATTTCTGAAAAAATGGCACGTACATAAATAGAAACAATATCACAGTGGAAATCAAGGCCGCGCCTATGGCATATTTATTCTTGAAAAATCCGAGAGTGAAAACTGAGAGTGTTTCACTGCGAGCTTGCATCAAATTGGCCATTTGTGTCATCGCCAACACTGCATAAGCAGCAGTTGTTGACTTAATATATAATACGCTACTGACATCGATTTTATTGCCAAAATCCCAACCTCCGCGTTTCATGGAGAGAACAAACGCAATCACGGCCCCAATTGCCATGATGAGTCCCACTCGAATCAAGCGCCACACGCCAGCAGCATCAATGATTTTCTCTTTTGCACTAAAAGGTTTCCTATGCATGATATTAGGTTCTGAAGGTTCGGCGCCCAGTGAAAATGAAGGCAGGATGTCAGTTCCCAGGTCAATAGCCAAAATCTGCACAGCTGCAATTGGAATCGGTATTTGCAGCAGCACCCCAATGATGACAGTGAAAAATTCGCTGACATTGGAAGTGAAGACATAATATACGAATTTTCTCAAATTTTGATAGATTGTCCTGCCTTCCTTGATTGCTCGCACGATGGAAGCAAAATTGTCATCCAGCAAGATCATATCTGAAGCCTCTTTGGCCACATCAGTTCCAATCAGGCCCATGGCCACCCCGATGTCCGCACGCTTGAGCGCAGGAGCATCATTAACCCCATCTCCAGTCATGGCAATCACGGCGCCATTTTTTTTGAGCAAAGTTGCAATGCGCAATTTTTGCTCAGGAGTAATGCGCGCAAAAGCAATTTCTTTTTCAAAAATTCTGGCCGCCAAATCCTCATCCGACATCAAATCCAAAGTTTTGCCATTGATAACTTCAGCATTGCTTGACCTGAGCAATCCCACTTTTCTTGCGATAGCCTCAGCCGTAACTTCATAGTCGCCAGTGATCATGATCACTTTGATGCCGGATTTGAGACATTCATCGATGGCTTTGTGCACATCGGCGCGTGGAGGATCAATCATACCCATCATGCCGACCCAAACCAAATTTTTCTCAGCCTGGGCAATAAAATCTTCCGAAGCAACGCCTTCCAAATCTTTTTGCGCAAAAGCCAACACGCGCAATGCTTGTTTGCTCATGGCATCATAGACACTTTTAGCTTTTTGTTTTTCAGCTGCCGTGAATTCAAATAATTGATCGCCAATGAGCTTGTGCGTGCAAAGTTCAATCAAGACATCAGGCGAACCTTTCACAAATGAAATCGTTTTTCCTGAGGATTTTTCAGCGCAAATCACACTCATGCGCATGCGATCGGAGGAAAAAGGATTTTCATCTACTTTTTTCCAGCCAGCATAAAAATCAAGATCTTTTTGAAATTTTTTCGCCACCACCAACAGTGCGCCTTCAGTTGGATCGCCAGCAATTGAAATAATTCCATCTTTTTCAGACAGTCCGCTATCATTGCAAATCACTCCAATCCGGAGCAACGTTTCCAGCTGGGGAAACTGAGTGGACGCAACTTTTCGACCGAAAGAATAGAAATTTCCCTCACCTTGATAGCCCTGTCCATCAACTGTCAACTCGTCATCTCCAAGAACAATGTTGGTCACCATCAATTCATTGCGTGTGATTGTGCCGGTCTTATCAGAGCAAATAATGGACACGGAGGCTAAAGTTTCAACTGCATTCAATTTTTTGGCCAGCACATTATATTTCAAAAGTTTTTTCATGCCCAATGAAAGAGCCACTGAGATGGCAGCTGGGAGTCCCTCTGGCACAACTGAAACAGCCAAAGCAAAGGCAAAAAGAAAATTTTCATACAACGACACATTACTATAATATCCGGCAATCATCACCAATGTTCCAATGATCACAGCCAAAATTGAAACATCGCGTCCAAGAATTTTCATCTGTTTTTGAAGTGGAGTGTCTTCCTCTCTCACTTCTCCAACCATATGCGCAATATTTCCAAGCTGAGTTCCCATGCCAGTTCCAGTCACCAAGACAGTGGCGCTTCCCCTGGTCAATGACGTGCCCATGAAAACCATGTTGTCCATGTCAGCCAAGACCAAACCTTGCTCAACAATTGCACCTGATTGTTTCTTCCCAGATTTGGATTCTCCTGTGAAGATGAACTCATTAGCATAGACATCATAGCTTTCCAGCAAATATCCATCTGCCGCCACACTGTCGCCAGAAGCCAACACTAAAATATCGCCAGGCACCAATAGTGATGCATCAATTTCTGTGCGCTCTCCATCGCGCAAAACCACCGCCTTATCAGCTGCCAAACGACGGATGTTTTCCAAGGTTTTTTCCGCTTTATATTCTTGAAAAAAACCGATGGTTGCATTGATGCCAACAATCAGCAAAATGATTGTCATGTCACGAAACTCTCCAAAAAAAAGTGCCAGAGATGCAGCCACCAACAAAATCCAAACCAAAGCATCATTAAATTGATTCAATAAAAGTGAAAACCAACTCCAGGATTGTTTTCTGGCAACTGCATTTTTTCCATATTGCTTGATTCTTTCAGTTGCTTGGCTGGATGTCAGACCAGCGATGGTCGCATCAAATCTTTTGAGCACCTCCTCAGTCGTCAAATTGTATATTTGTTTTTCCATTTTTTTGTTTGAATAAAAAAGCAACAGATTTAGAACTTACGCTTTTGCCGAAGACAATTCATCCATGAAGGCGCTTGAAAAGAAACGCATTACCCCCAAATAGTGCTACCTTGTCGAGGATTATCTTGAAACAAAACTTAAGCGCCGGAATATGAATTGTCAGAGGTGAATGCGTAAGTTCCAATCTTATTAAGTTAAGTATATCCCAAATATGTCATTTTTCCCACACTTGACATTTAGTCAAAATAGGAGTATAATATAAAAATGGTGCCAAACCATATCTAAAAAGCTTTCAGAGTAATCTGAAAGCTTTTTAATTATCATTAAAGCAATCTGGCAGTCATATGCCCTATCCCAAAAGGTGCTTCATAACTCAAAAGATCAAACTTATATTTTTTTTCATGCAAAATTCCCAGCAGGATGATGATGGAACGCAAGCCGCACTCCGCTGCCGCCTCAACTGCTTCCGGTTCCATGTTCATCAAGCTTGTCAAATCACTTGACCCCAAGAAACGCAAGACCGCATGGTCAAATTCTTGTGCCTCTGGCGAAAAACCAGCCGGAGAATTTGGCGTGAGTCGATGAGAGAGATCGCCGCTTGCAACAATTGCCACACGCTCATTATCAATTCCAGTTTCATTACCAACACTCTCAATGACTTTTTGAATAATTTCACCATAGCGATAATGCCGCTCATAATCCATCATGGAAAAAGCCAGCTGCACAATTTTTGGCTTAATATTTTTTGTAAGATGATAAAGTGGAATCAGCGTGCCATGGTCCAAAAATTCGCTGCGCAAAAGACACGGAACCTCATTCATCAGGCAGGCATAATCAATCTTGTCAGCAATTTCAACATTAGTTTTATATTCATAGACTTCATCCAGCCCAAATTGAGCCAGACTGCCCTTAGGTTCACTTTCAGAATTGATGACAAAAGCAAATTGCTCCAGGTTGGCATGCGGAGAGATGATGATGATCGTGTCTGGATCAGCTGCTTCCAACCCAACTCGAAGAGCCTCAAAAGCATTCAGTGTTTTTGAAATGGCCAACATTTCCTGATCACTTCCAACGCCAGGAATGCTGATGGGCGGATGAGGCATGATTGCAGCAAAGACGATCATATTTTTAAATCTTAAAATCTCCAAGATTAACTCTTATTAATACAATGCGCTCTTTCAGATATTTTTGCAACAAAAAAAGCTGCTCCCAATAATAGGAAGACAGCTTAAAACAACATTCACCAAGTTGCAATTCTGCTCATCATTGTTATTCTTTTTTGAAATTTTGCAACAATTGAAACAAGGACAATTGCAACAACAAAACAAATCCAAATACATATGCCGGCAGTCAAAGAATCACATTCCTGCAAGGTACTAGCATGTTTATCCATCGTAAACCTCCCCTTTTTGGATTTACCGCAATTTTATCTCAACTATCTCCGATCTGTTTTCAGTTCGCATCGGAGGTCCCCAACCACCGAGCCCACTTGAGGTGTATATCGCAAATGATCCTTCGCGTTTAAAGCCATGGTCATAGCCGTCAAAAATGAGCGAAGTGATCAAGCCAAATGGAAACAATTGACCGCGGTGCGTGTGCCCGGAAAGTTGCAAAGAAATTCCCAGTTTTTTGGCTGCCGCAACTTGCAAAGGTTCATGCATCAGCAAAATGCTGGGTGCAAATTGATCCCAATTTGGCATGGCTGGAACAATTTTCGCAATATCGCGATCACTTCCCCGCAGCGGATAATTGATGCCCACAAATTGCAAGCCATCAACGTTTCTCAAATCATCTTTGAGAGGAATTATTTTAGTTTTCGCAATTGCAGTCATAACCTTGTCCAAACCAAGATAAGTCTCATGATTGCCAACGACAAAGTATACCGGAGCATTTATTTTGTTAAGCGGTGCCAGGAAAGAATCCAGATTCCCATCGGTGCCGTCAAAAAGATCCCCCGTAATTACCACCACTTCTGGATTCAGCATATTAATCTTATTCACCACGTCAATTAAAAAACCTGCTCGATAGACATGTCCCAAATGCACATCCGAAATTTGCACAATTTTTTTGCCAACCCATTGTTGTGGCAAAGCATCAATTGCAACATCAATGCTCACCACTTTCGGATTAAAAGCGTTCCAGACTCCATAAAGTGAATAGATGATAGCTGCAATCACAGCCGCAATTGCCAGCGTTTTTTCTCTTGAAACGGTGTGGGTGAATAAAGTGCAAATCCAAACCAGGGCAAAGAATAAAAGCAGATTAATCAAAAATCCAAGCCAAGAACCTGAAATCAAATAATATCCTCGCGAAAAAGCATTATCTCTGAGATGTGAGATCAAGGTTGAAGCAAAAAAACTTGCTCCCAAGAATATCAAACTTCCCAATAAAATATTTTTGCTCAGCAAGCTTGTCACATCGAAAAAGCGCACCAAGCTGAAATATGCAGCACCGTGTGCAGTCAAAAAAAGTAGCAACAATATCATAAAAACAAAAGCAAACAGCATAATTTTTTTTATCATGAATATTTTCTCGTTACACGCCCATTATAACATAAGAAAGAAAAAATACACCCCCAGGCAAGGAGGTGTATTTTTCGGTCTCTATCCTATCAAAGTTCTGTAATTTTCAGCCCAATACAGAATTTGATTGGCATACCAATCATATTTTCCAGAAGTTGTTCCCGAGAGATATAATTTTGCTGCATTTTTTTCTGCATATCGGTTATGATCAGTCACGCCATAGACATCTGAAAGTTTGAGCGCCACAGCGACAGCCGCATCTTTTTCATTCCATGGATCAGGATTTTCCTTGCCCACGATGGCTGAGATACGATCCTTATATTCCATCCAGGTGTCAGGCATGAATTGAGGAATTCCCATGGCACCGCCAGTTCCAGCATACGCCGATCCTGGATTGCAGGAAACATTCAATTTTTCATAGTCATAATCAAGGCTTGTGGCAACAGTTTTGATGATTTCCCTGCGCTCTTGAAAAGTTTCCCAAGCCTTTGCGCTCAAGCGACCACGCTGATGATCGGCGTTGGCACCTTTTTCAACCTCGCTATATGTGCATTTTCCAGGATTTCTTCCCAAATCAGACTCAACTACCAACAACCCCATGATGAAGTTTTTTCGCACCCCAGTAGCCTTAGCTGCAAATTCTGCCGCTCTTTCTATCTCAGCAGGATCAGTGATTGCCACTGGAACATCTGGTTTTTTATTGATGATTTGAATCAAATTGATTTCACTTTTTTGCATTTGATTGTTTATACTTTCTTCAGCTATGACCTGATTTTCAATCACAACTTTTTTTGTTTTAATCAGTCTTTCCTTGGAAAAATTGACCATGCTTTGTATTGGAGATTCATATGCCTGAGTTTTTAATATAGGCATAAACGACAAGCTAAAGAGCAATATCAATTGCAAAAATAGCTTACTTGAAACACTTTTTTGAATACTAATAAATTTAAATTTAATGATTACTTCCTTGCTTGCTTCATCGACAAAACAAGCAAATTTTGTTTTTTAGACAAAACAAAAAAAGCGTTCCATACAGAACCTTTTTTCATAGTGTCGCAAACTAGTATACGATGTAAAGCATTTTTTGTCAACCCAAAAGTACTGATTTTTCCTTGATCAATGACGATTAATTTATAGCTTCTTTTTTCGCACAACATACATCGGCCTATTGATGACTTCGCCATGAATATTGGCAATATATAGCGCCAACAGCCCGATTGACATCAAGATGATTCCAACCAGGAACAGCAGCAGGATTGCAAGATTTTCCGAATCAGAGAAGGTTGAGGCAAACGGCGTGCGGAAGAAATATTTTCCCAACAAAATATAAAAACCAGCCACGCCAGAAATCAATGTAATGGCGATGCCCAAATTTCCAGCCAATTTCAGAGGAAGTAAGCTCAGTGAGATAAAACTATTCATGGCTAATTTAAAAAGCTTCCAAAAATTATAGCTAGCATCTCCATGAATTCTTTCCTTGGCATCAAAATTGATGAAGTCTCGACGAAAGCCCAACCAATCAATGAGCGCTCTGGTCATCCTGTTTGTTTCAGTGAAGCGATTAAATTGCTCAATCACAATTCTGTCCAGCAAGCGATAGTCGGTTGAATTTGGAACGATTTCCACCTCAGCAATCTTGTTGATTGTTTTATAGAAGATGGCTGAACCAATTTTCTTAAGTATGCCAGTGCTCTTATTTTTATTCCGGATTCCAACAACAACCTCTGCACCTTTTTCCCAGGCAGCAATGAATTCAGGAATGAGCTCCACAGGATGCTGCAAATCTGCGTCCAGCATGATGCAAGCATCGCCTTTGCAATTGTTAAGACCAGCAGTGGTGGCCACCTCTTTGCCAAAATTTCTGGAGAAATCGATATATTCAACATTTTCATCAAGATTGGCCAATTTTTCCATTGCCCCAATTGTGTCATCCGCGCTGCCATCATTGATGAACAAAATATCAAAAACATATTTCTCTTTTGCATATTTTGCAAAGACATCTTGAAGTTCAGCATAAACAAGCGGAATGTTTTTTTCCTCATTATGAGCTGGAATTATAATCGAGATTTTTTTCATACGTCTTGAAAACTCCATTTAATAGTACTGCAAGTATATCACAGTCAAATATACAGTAAACCCTTGCCTATTTCCAAATTGAAACCATGGCTTTTTTAGACTTTTGTCTTCCAGGATAGATTGCGTGCTCTGCTCCAGATGGATAGCTCCAAATCGCATCCATGAATTTGCTGACAGCATAATGATAATTCGCTCCAAACTTCGTGCCAGGATCATTGGTGATGAATTCATCTGCTTCAGAGTCATAGCCGACAACCACCAACATGTGCTGATCTGGCCCGGGAGGTGTGAAATGTGGATTTGCCAAAATTTTTCCGTTCATGGGAACAAGCACGACGCGGGAAGATTTCAGCTGCAGCTTAATGTCATCAAGATTAACATCTTTCATCACTTCAAAGTTTTGATAGCCATAATGTTCGCGCAGAATTCTGGCAATGTCATCCACGGAAGAATCAACTGCCTGGCCAAAAGTTTTATCTTCCCAAGCTGAAATGTCCAAAATTTCTTTTTCGGCGCTCTTTGCCGTGAAAGTTTTCCCTCGCACCCAATTCATCGCCATGGCAATTGAGGCTTCTTCGCAACCATTTTGAAAAAGTGGATTGTCCCATTTGCCGAAAGGAGCCTGCACCGTAAATGGAACAAGCATTTGCATGTCAGAGAAAACAGTTTTATTTTCAGCTGGAAGCACACTCTTTTCCAGTTCAAGCTCATTTTTCTCGGACATCTCATCATTTTTTTTCATCAAAAGCTCATCTTGATTTGATTTTGACTGTTCCAGTTGATTCATGAAGACCGCCTTTTCTTTCTCAGTTTTATTTTTCAAAACCACTTGATATACAATCATAAAAACAACCCCCAGCAATGCCAAAGGCAGCAACACTTTCAATATTTTAGAAAATATTCTCATCCCTTGATTATACTGCACATTGCGCATTTCCAACAATCCACTGGCAGCTCATTTTCAAGCAAACATTTTTGCAACAAAAAAGCAGGACTTTTGCAGCCCTGCTTTTGAAGAAATGTTGAATTTTTGTTATTATCGAACGTAGTGAGCGAAATGATTTGTCAGCAGACAAAATCATTTCCGAGCGAGTGATGATAAAAAATTGGTTAATACCTCGCGGCTTGCCGCGGAAACCCAAAGGGTTCGGGGCTTGCCCCGGGGTTAATACCTATTTATTTTCTAAACATTTTCACTGCCCAACCAAACAAACTGAATTTACTTTCATTTTCCGCAATAAAACTGTCCAAGCCAATTTGTTGTTGCTCTAATGTTTGAATTTGTGTCTGCAGTTCCGTTTTGTTTTCAGGGTTTTCAGCTTTATCAGCAAGCTTCTTAAGTTGTTCAATTTGGTTTCTTGCTTGCACCATCTGACTCCTGAGTTCTCCCAGATTCTTATAACTCGTGCCTATGAAAAATGTTTTCACTTTGCTTCTGCCTTCAACTGCATTTATCAAATCAGCAGCTCTGTCCTTCGTTTCATTCTGTTGTTGGGCGATGACTTTCACTTCTTGTCCGATCCCACCCTCTCTGTCAGCCACAGCCAAAAGACTTTGCACAAAAGTTGCCACCATGCTGCGATGTTCCTGCGCGCTCACTTTCACTTTTTTAGTTTTTGGTTTATCTTCCTTAGCTTTGTCTTGAGTTGTCTGCGCCTCAGCACTGACTGCCGTTGTTGCTGAAGTTGTCGTCACTGCAGCACTTGCATCATTTGTTTGTTGCACAGTTTTGCCAGCACTTTTCACTTCCTGAGTCTCAACTGTTTTACCAGTCTTTACTGCAGCACCTTCTTGAGCAGAAGCAGCCGAACAAACAAGACCACCGGAAATCAACATGGTTGCCGAAACAAACAGCAATGTTTTCTTATTTTTCATTATTTTTTTATTAATTTATTAACTCTCTTCATTATATGCCTTTTTCAGCTTTGCACAACAACTGTTATGCATCTTTTCCGTTGCTTTGGAAATTTATGCAATAAAAATTAGTTCAGCTTGTAGTAACAGTTATGCCAAACAACATTCAAATATCAAGATTAATCAACATTTTCCATTGCCATGAAAAAGCTTATTTTCACATTGCTGTTTTTGATGTTCCCATCTGCCACGCAAGCAGCATGTGATTTAAGTGTTGAACATATTCGCACCTTGGCTCAAAGTTATTTGGATGC
>JAAXUC010000006.1 GCA_013336225.1 Candidatus Moraniibacteriota bacterium | reverse complement strand
TTCATGGCAAGCGCTTGAGGTTGATGATTTTGTGATAAGCACAGAGCACATTGGACCTGATATGGGTGCGGATATTATTGCGCCAAGCGCACCGAGTGGTCTCAGCGTGCTATAATAAAAACATGCAAAAACAACTATATAAATTAATTTTTCTTTGTGTGACGTTTTTTATGCTGCCAAATTTCTCCAAGGCGGCAACATATTATGTTTCGCCGACAGGAGAAGCAAGCTGGCCTGTTTGCACGAATATTAATGTGCCTTGTTCAGCGCAAGCTGGAATGAGCAATGCCGTTGCTGGGGATGTCGTATACTTTCTCGATGGAATTTATTCCGTAATTCAAAATGATCCTGATTACAAAATTCCAGCCCTCCACCCGACAAATAGTGGGACAGCTGGCAATCCGATCATTTTCAAATCACTCAATCAACATGGAGCTAATATCCACGGCATAGGAGCTACGGCAGAAGCCTATGTCAGCACAGTTTTGGGCTCATATCACAAGAACTATATTACTTGGGACGGATTCCTAATCACTGCTAGAAATCAAGCTGATACAGTTGACATCATGGTCACCCTCAGGGTCGAGGCTGATTATTGCGTCATTAAAAATTGTGAATTTGTTGGTGGAACACATAGTCAAGGTGGAGCAAACAATAATGCGGCCATCTCCATGAACAATGCCTCCTATCTCACCATTGAAAATAACGAGATACATGAATACAAAGAAACGAGTAATAATTACAACAATAACTGCATCAATGGGTACGATTCACATCACATTGTTATAAAAAATAATGAAATATACGAATGCACCAACGGAATTCATTTTAAGGACAATATTGACGATAGTTTGATTCAAGATAACTATCTGCATGATAATTATGTTGCTTTCCTTAACACTAACGACAACCTGGATGGTGCTTGTGAGAGAAACACTTTAATAAATAATGTGATAGCGGGAAGCAAGTATATGGCCATGAGCGTTTGGGATAACATTAATTCTGCAGAATACGATGAAAGAGCTGATGATTTGATATTCAGTAACAATACTTTTTATGGAAATCCAAACACTAATGATCAAGCCATAGGAATGGATACCACGTTTGCTGGTCATCGACCAAAATTTTACAACAACATAATCACTGGATTCAATAAATCATTGGGCATGTCTGGTGCTGATAAGGAAATAGCGGAAGCCGATCATAATCAATGGGGCACCTCAATGCTGATAAATCTGCATATATATGAATCCAATGAGACTACCTATAACTCTATTGCTTCTTGGCAAGGATCCGATGAGTTGGAAGGAAATCTTTCTCCTGGAGTTGGAGACTTAATGAGTGATCCTGGTTTCGTGAATGTTTCTGGAAATTTCAGTCTTTTGACAGATTTTGCTTTGGCCTCAAATTCTTTTTGTCGAGCCGCTGGTCGCGAGGGTCTTGATATGGGTGCAGACATCAGCTCAGTCGGGGTATTTTCATCCTCAACTGACTTGATTGCTCCATCATCACCCAATGGACTCTCTGTCATGTAGAAAAGAATTAATATAGTGTCTCGAGAATAAACTTGAAGCATGTATCATGTATAAATTCAAAAATCTAAAATTAATGCTTCTTTGCGCAACGTTTTTAATGTTCCCAAATTTTGTCAGTGCGGCTAACTTGATTCATAGTTTGGATTTTGAAGCAGCTGGATGGGAAACTTCTTTTCGTTCAGGTGCTTGGCAAGGAAAAATAGCTCGAGTGAACAACACTTGCCATGGCGGCGATTATTGTTTGCGAGGAAATCTTATGTTAAACAAGCTTGATCCAATCACTGGCTTGCTTGGGGTTAGCAATCCTCAATTGGAATATGTCGGAAATAATATATCCTCACAAACCCCAAATGAAATATTTATCAGTTATTGGAGACGCTTTGATGGTGCAACTTGGCAAGGGACAATGGTTGGACATGGAAAAGGGGAATATTTGACAGATGATATCAAATCAACCACTGCTTATTATACGCGGATGGCCTGGGGGCCAAACGATTCATCTTTTGTTGGCAATGGTGCTTGGCCACAAAGTTGGGACACGGAAAATTGGGGTTATATTCAAGCCTACCTTGGAAATCCATTGGCTGATCCTGGAGGTTCAGATGGTCAATGGCATAAGTTTGATATCTATGTCAATTATATCGAACATTATGTCTCATTCTGGATTGATGGGTATAAATTATTAGCCAGAGGCACAACCGCAAGTTATATTTTTGATGGAAAAGTTCCTGTCTATCCAGATTTTCATTTGCGTGGCTTGCAACTTTTATATGTGGACCAAGCTGAAGTTAATCAATCAATAGACGGAACAGGATATGCATGTGGATATCAATTTGATGATATCCAGGTTTGGGATGGAATGCCAACTGCTGATGTGATCGCGCCAAGCGCGCCAACTGGACTTGGCGTAAATTGATTTAAATAATTTAAGATAAATATTTTATAAAATATCATGGAAAATAAAGAGCCGAAGACGTTTGAGGAAATTGATGCAAGATTGCAGGAGGATTTGAAGAAGATTGATGGGGAAATTGAAGAGCTTGAAAATCATTTGCAAGTTGGACAAGAAATGCTGGAAAAGCAGGTGGAGGAAAAGGCGACGGCAGAAGTTTTGGAGAAATATAAAAAAGGTTTGGAAGAATTGCAGAAAGGTTTGGAAATGTTTCTGGGAATCAAGGATGAGATCAGACAAACGATTGCCAAACTTCATGAAACCAAGAATCAAGCTGACGAGCATATAAAATAAGTTGCAAAGTTTATAAAGTTACAAGTTCATCAAGTAAATTTTCTTGCATTTAGATATGAAAGCAGGCAGTCCGATGATTCTCGGTCTGCCTGCTTAGTTTCGAGGATAGCCCTTGGAGGGGAAATATTTGTTGCGAATGGAGGGTTTGCCCTCTGCAATAGGACTGGTGAGGGTCCCATGCTGAACGTTCATTCACATATCCTCAAAACGTATATATAGTAAAGCAGCTAATTGTTTTTCATGCAAGCAGGCTGCCTAATTTTGATATTAAGATGGACAGACCAAGATCTGGTCTGTCCATTGCTTCCAATGAGGAGATGTTTCTTCAGCAGCACGCTGATAGAAGAAGTGGAGGGTGCGAAACCTCAGCAAGGGGTGCGAAGCCCGCTGCTCACTTAGCACTTCCATGTCCTCAAAACGTATTCATAGTAAAGCACATATCCGCTTTTTAAGCAAGTGTAGCACTTTGCGTCCTGTGCTATAATAAATAAAACTTAAATAGTTAAAGATATAAATATGAATAAGAAAACTATTGTCATTTCATTGGGAGGATCCTTGATTGTGCCAGAAGAAATTGACTGGAAATTTGTGAAACAATTCAAAAAGGTTATTGAGGATGGCATTGCCAAGGGTTTTCGCTTCATCATCGTCACCGGAGGTGGAAAAACTGCGCGCAAATATATTGAAGCTGGCGCAAAAATTGGGGACATTGACAATGAAGACAAAGATTGGATTGGAATTCACGCCACCCGCATGAATGCTCACTTTATCCGAACAATTTTCAAGAAATATGCGCATCCAACCATCAACAAGAATCCATACGATTTGGAAAGTTTTCTGAAAGCCAAGGAATCAATTTTGGTGGCTGCGGGTTATCGTCCAGGAAATTCCACGGACTATATTTCCGTTTTGTTGGCCAAGCATTTTGATGTGAAAAAGATTGCCAACCTTTCTAATATTGATTATGTTTATGACAAAGACCCGCGCAAACATGCTGATGCCAAAAAAATCAAAGAAATTGCGTGGTCAGAATTTCAGAAAATTGTGGGAGATTCCTGGGATCCAGGTTCCAATGTGCCTTTTGATCCAATCGCTTCCAAGTTGGCCGCCAAAGAGGGGATTGAGGTCTCAATTTTAAATGGCAAGAAAGTGAAAAATCTTGAAAAATATTTAAATGGGGAGAAGTTTGTTGGGACAATTATACGTTAGTATAAAGTATTTTGTAGAATGTATTTAGTATGAATGCAATTCACCTGGGTTGCACAATGATTAGACACAAGGACTTGAAAGTAAATTAAAAAGCTCTGGCGAATTTATCGCGCAGAGCTTTTTGTTGTTGTTAGCGTGCCGTTTCCATTTTTTTGATTTTTTGTATTAAAGCAGTAACAACATCTTGATGTTCAGCTAATGATTCCAAAAAAGGCAAGATTTCTTCAAGAAGCAATGTTTCAAGTTCAGAGACACGCAGCATGGCTTTTTTCCTGATGGTTATGTCTCTGGCTGTGCAGATTGAGCCAATCACTTTTTTTTCATCGGAAATTGTCCATGGAAATTTGGAAACTGAAATTATAGCATCGCCACCATTCTCGTGTGTTATTATTTCTTCACGATCTTCAATGGCCTTATTATTTTGTATTACCCAAATGTCATCTCTGAGGGCTTGTTGAGCTTGCTCATGAGACAGCATCAAATCAAAATCTGTCTTGCCGCGAATGCTTTGCATATCCAAGTTATAATGCCTGGCCTTTGCCATGCTGGCAAATTCAATTTCTCCACCTTCAACTCCACCATTTCCATTAGCTCTGTATTTTTTCCAAACCATTGAATCAGGCGTACTTTTCAAGAGTGAAAAAAATGCCATCAACCCCATCATTCCATCTCCCATGACGTCCTCCTTTTGCTGTTGAACAAATTTTAAATATGTTGGATTTTTAGTGTCACCACTCTTACTGATTAGATTATCAAATCAGAGAGTGGAAAAGCAAAGAGAAAATTCGGATGCCCAGATTCGGTTTCTTCATACCAAAACCTTCCACCAAGCATGCGCACAGATTCTTTTACTGAATATATTCCAATGCCTGTACCATCTTCAGTTATATTGTCACGCTGAAATTTTTTACCCATGCGCTCATTTACAAATTCTTCAGATGGAGGATCGCCATCATCATAAACATTAAAAATGATTTCATTGGTAGCTTTAGAGATACAATATCCAATAGAGATAACGCCGCCGATACTGCAATATTTAATAGCATTATCAATGAGGTTATCAAAAATTGAAAACAACATATTGCTATCTGTTTGCAATTTAACTGCCCCTGGGGGGATGGAATGCATCCTATTGTCGATGGTTATGTTTTTTTCATCAAGTTCTTTCTCATGCTTATTAAGAACTCGCAATAAGATTTCCAATCCAACATCAACATGACAATTTTTTGCAGCAAATGTTTTCTCTCCAAGACCAAGTGCTACCATTCTTACTATGGTTTCAACGCATTCTTTTTCTCCTCGATCGTAGCCGTGCAATAAATTCTGCAGTGTTGCTTTGACATTATCACTGATATGCCCAAATTTACCATTAATAACTCTTCGTAAAATTCCATTGCCAAAAACTAATGGATTTTTAATGCCGTGAGTAGCAGTTGTGTAAAAATTTTTGAGATTTTCTTCAATATTTATTCTTTCAGTGATGTCACGAGATGTCCCTGCAAATCCCACAATTTCCTTATTTTCTCCAAAGATGGGGAACATGGAAACTGAGTAATAAATTATCCGTCCATCTCGTTCAAGACGCTGAATTTTATCAGCAATTTTTTCTCCAGTGATTAGCATTTCGGTCATATATTTGCGCACTTGTTCTGCCTCATCTGGCTTCATGAACCTTTCATCATCAAACATTTTGCCAATCATTTCTTCTGGATCAACAAAACCATGATTTTCCGCTTTTTTCATGCTAACCCTTAGCAATATCCCCGTTAAATCAGTGGCCCACATCGAATCTGGAGTTTGTTCCCAAAAAGCATTGCACACCGCTGACTGATCTACCGATTTGACTGTTTTTTCCATGATTGCACCTCTCCTATATAGGTTTATTTGTCTTTCAGTTGTAAAGATACTAAGACAGTATTTTGACATATTGGTTGCCAAATGTCAAGCATTTTTGTTCATTTTTATATAAAAAAGAATGTTCCTAGTCTTGCTTTGTTTTGAAATATTTCAGCAGAATCAAGACAAAAATGTATAGTGAAAATGAGATTAAAAGCGAAACTATGATAAAGCCTGAAATGAGTGGCAGGGCCAAATCGAAAAAGATTGCTTTGCTTAGGAAAAATTTAAATCCAAGGTGATATGTTTGATAGAATTGGTCAGAAAGGTTTCCTGGAGTTTGACCAAAAAGAAAACCGCCCACAATGGTTGCCAGGGGCAGTGCTAAAAAAGTGCCCCACATGTTGGTTGTCAGCACTCCCAAGGTCGCTGAGGCTCTGTTTAATTTTAAAATTGAAGCAATAATTAAAGTTGTAGCCAAGCCCTCGCCAGGCAAAATTCCAAGAAAAACTCCCAGCGCTGCTCCGCCAGCAATGTTGTGTGGAGTGTCATCCAGTGTGAAAAAATGCGCGAAGAAGTTTTTGATTTTTAGCCAAGCTATTTTCATATTCTCAGGATATCTTTTTATTAAACTATATGCAATAGACAAAAAGCCAAATTAGAATATAATGGAGGCACAAGAGTTTTGGTAATCTTAACAAATAAAAAAAAGGGGGTGATGTCATGAAACATCGAAGCATTGTGCACGTGAAGGATGATTATTGGAAAGTTACCTTTATTGAAAAATGTAACCTGAGAGATGTGTATTTTGTTTGTGACATTGACCCATCCAAAAAAACGCTAGAGGAAATTCTGGAGCTTCCACAAGTCGGAAAAGACAAGGAAATTTCTTTTCGGCAAGCCGTTGTTGAATTGGGATTTTCAAAAATTCCTGACAAATTCAGGCAGCAAAAAAAGTTGTTTCGGAGACTCACTGACGATGCCAGCCCGGAAGAACACTATTGAGAATACTTGCACTATTTTAAAAGCCGATCATCATTTGATGACCGGCTTTCTTCTTTTATTATCTGGCGTAGTTTGAAGGATTATCAATATCGTTTTTTCCTTTTTCAAATTTGCCTCTGCAATAATGCGTTCCAATCACAGCGCCTTTGAGATCTTCTGTTGTTGCAAACATTTTTTTGCGCACATGATCCTCATACAATTCCACCGAGACCTTGGTTAGATATTCCGCGTAGAACGTGAGCCAAAAGAATGTCCAAGCTAAGGTCAGAAAGAAAACAGCCCAGGTGCGATCTTGATAACTGTAAAAGATGAATGCCAAAATCGCAGCATACACAACAAATCCCACCCAAAAATCCAAAATAAACTTTTTGAAAAATAATCGGTGACTTGATTTCATTGACACACCTCCAAATGAAAGATGATTTCATTTTTCAAGAAAAAATTGCCATACAAACTGTTGCCACGCAAGCATATAGCATGCCAGCCTTGCTGGCCACGCCCATGATGGTGGCTGCAAACTCATAATCATCAATATCAACTTTTTCATCTTTGGTGATTCGGTTGCAATGATTGATCATGAGCAGAATTCCATAGATCAAAATTCCAGCTAAAAAGAAAAATAGAGCAAGCCATGACTTGAAAGCATATCCCAGCGCGCCTATCAAAATGACAAGTGCCAAAAAAAGGGGGTAGTTAGAAAGCCATATTTTGCGATATCTTAGTTTGGCCAATTTAAGCTCAATTTCTTTTCTTACTTGTTCTTTTCTTGTTTGCAAACGCTTTTTTGCTTCTTGCAATTTCGTCTCTCGTTTTCCTTTGCGAGAAATTCTTTTCAACATTCTTGCTCCCATGAGAAACCTCCTTGTTAAGTTTTTTGATTGTTAAAGAAGATTATCCATCCTATATCATTTTTTCTTGATGGTCAAACTCTTACTTTCCTTGTCCAAAATGCGCGATCTTTCAACATCTTGTCTGATTCCAGGAGAAAGCACACTCATGATGTTTTTCAGTGCAATGCCATCAACCTTGAGCACGGACTCCCATTTGTCCAATGGCTCCAAAATTTCACGCAAGATTTTTTCATCGTATTTATATGTTTTGCGCAATGTTTGAGCGATGATTCCTTCTTCGGAAAAAACCCGCTCAACACCTTCTTGCTCCATATAGGTGTTGATTTTTTCTTGCAATTGGGCAAATTGCACTTTGGTGGAAGCAATGGCTGATTTCAAATTGATGTAATCTCCAATGGCAGCATTGATTTCTTCACTGTCGATTCTTCTTTCTTCCTTGAACTTATGTTTCCACATTGGACAAATTTTTTGAAAACCACACCAATCACAAAGAGGTGTGACGTTTGGCACAAAGACACCTTTTTCAATTTCAGTGATGACATCCAAGAAAAGTTGTTTGGCGTCATTTAGTTGTTGCAAGGTTCTTGTGGAGCTCAATTTCACTCCGTGCTTGAGGTAATAGAGACTCACCGTCACCTTATCCAATCTTTCAGCTTCCTTGGGATAACGAGCCAAAAATGCATTCAAATAGACTGAAAGTTGCAAATCATTGTCAACCTTGTCTTGGGATGGCATTTTTTTGGTGGTTTTATAATCAATGATTTCATAGCCATCTTCAGTTTTGTCGATGCGATCGATGATTCCAGAAATGACGTGCGATGTGCCATCTTTGGGGTTTTTGATTTCCACTGCAAAGCGACTTTCCAAATCAACAATGTTGTAATCTGCAATAACATTTTTTTTGTAATATTCCTGAATCATGGAAACGCCCATGGAAAAAGCTGAGCGCTCTTCCAGTTCATCTTCAAAAACATCGCTGTTCCAATTTTTGGAAAAATAGTCCAATGCATCTTCCAATTTTGGTTGCAGCAGGGAAGGGGTGTGAATGAATTTTAAAGTGCCATGCACCAATGTTCCAAAAACCGCCTCTTTGGATTTTGGTTCTTTGAGTTTGTCGATGTTTTGAAATTTGTATTTCAAGCTGCAATTTTGGAATGAATCCAGGGCTGAATATGATAGACGCATAAAAGTTAAGTTGAAAGTTTTTAAAGTTCATCAAGTTTGTAAAGTCATGATGATACATTTTTATTATCTAGCAAAACGAGCGAAATGATTTGTCAGCAGACAATCATTTCCGAGTGAGCGACGATACCAAAAGGTTTAATACCTCGAGGCTTGACATGTTCACTCGCGAGCGACGTGTCTTGCCTCGAGAGCCCAAAGGGTCCAGGGCTTGCCCTGGGGTATTAATACCCTTTTATTATGACATGCTGACAAAAAAGGGCAAGAAAAATAAAAAGGCCATGTCAATGCATAGCCTTTACCAACAATATCGCAATTCATTGCATTTCTCACAACGATGCTTGGCATCAATTTCAATTTCTTGATCCGGCATTTTTTGCGGACAAACTTTACGTTTTTTGACACCGCAACTCAGGCATTCATTGCTCAACACATTTTGACCGCAGCCAATAATATTGATGATGCCATCCTCATTTTCCTTGCAATCGAAACACGCATAAATTTTCATGGCAGCAAACTCCTTTTTTGCAATGTTGGCAAATACTAAGTTAATTATATCAAATAAGCAATTTAGGGCAAGATTACACTTCAGTTCTATATTGTCTGGACAAAATTAAAATTTGAAAGCCAATTAAAAAACCACATGAAGATTCTCATGTGGTTTCTATGGTTGTGCTAACGCTTGCTGATTATTATGTTTGCTTTTTTGCATTGCGCAGGGATGGGAAATTTTCTTATTTGAGCAAAGCTTGGATATCCTTCCCGATGATTCTTTGGGATAATCTCTGCATCCTGGATCAATAAGTCATTCATCAATATCCTGGAAATGTGCAGATCTTGACTGGAGTCAAATCCAACGATACCGACTTGCTTGGAAAAATCATCCACCACCAGGCTTCTTGAATCATTGGCAGCTACCATTATTCTGGCAACCATGTTGCCGATTCTTGGCTCCTCAGAATAAGTCGCGAATGCCATGACCTTGCTGAAGTCTATATTGTCAGCACTTCTTGTTTCCATCATCTGAATCTTATCTGGATACTGTGAAACAAATGCGGCAACCTTTTCCTGCATTTCAACGTCTTCTTCATCCAAAATAAATGTGATCTCAATTGACATGACATCCCTCCCTGGGCTTGATATATTAGGAACTTCAAGAAAGTATACAATTTTTCCAAGCAGGAGTCAAGCCCTTGACGATAAGCCAAAAACTGGTATTATGAATATATACTAATTTAGTAGGTAATAAAGAAACTATGCGATTTTCAACCAAAGCGGAATATGGTCTTAAGGCCATGACTAATCTTGCTCAATGTTATCCTGAGCAAAAAACCATTGGCGAGATTGCCAAAGAGGAAAACATTTCTCAAAAATATCTGGAACGGCTCATGGGACTGCTACGAAATGGGGGAGTGGTGCAAAGCACCAAGGGAAAACAAGGTGGATATGTGCTTGATCGCGATCCAAAAAAAATCACAGCAGGGGAAATCATTGAAATTTTGGATGGGGAAATTGCGCCCATGCGCTGTGTGGGAAAATTTTGTGCTAGTGAGCATAAATGTCCCTCAAGCATTGTTTGGAATAAGCTTGGAGTGCAAATCAAAAAAACTCTGTATGATATAAAATTAAACACCCTAATAAAATAACCAAACTAGCAGTGTCATTCCGGACTTGATCCGGAATCCAGAAATTTAGCAAAACAGCTATGATATTGCGGGATCCTGAAACAAGTTCAGGATGACATTTATTTTTTTATGAATAAAATATATCTCGATTACGCAGCCACCACGCCAGTTGATAAAAAAGTTTTGGAAGCAATGCTGCCATTTTTCACTCAGGATTTTGGCAATGCCATGAGCGTGCACGGTTTTGGACAAGTTGCACTTGAAGCTGTTGACGAGGCTCGCGCCAAAGCAGCACTTTTTTTTCGCAGCAGTACTTCTGAAATAATCTTCACTTCAGGCGCCACTGAAAGCAATAATTTGACTGTGAAGGGAAGCTTGCGTTCATTTTATTCCATTGCTCGCAAAGCTGGAGAAAAACCACACATCATCACCACCAAATTTGAACATCACTGTGTACTGGATGCTTGCAAATTTTCCGAGAAAGATGGATTAGCTGAAGTCACCTTTGTTGCTCCTAACAAAGAAGGTTTGATTTCAATCAAGGACATCAAGGCTGCCATTAAGCCCAACACCATCCTGATTTCCGTGATGTATGTGAATAATGAAATCGGCACAGTGCAACCAATTTCCGAAATAGGAAAATTGCTCAAAAAAATAAACGTTGAGCGAAAAGAAGCAAAGTTGCCACGCATAATTTTCCATACTGATGCCACCCAAGCCATCAACTATTTTAATTGCGATGTAGATGAACTTGGCATTGATCTGCTTTCCATGTCAGCGCACAAAATCTATGGTCCCAAAGGAGTTGGACTCTTATATATTCGCAAAGGCACGCCAATCAAGCGCATTCAAGATGGTGGGGATCAAGAATTCAAGATGCGCGCTGGAACCCACAATGTGCCAGCTATCGTCGGACTTGGCGAAGCAATCAATGCAATCAAAACCCCTGCCACGCAAAAGAAAATTGCGGAAATCACAGTGCTACGAGATTATTTGATCAAGCGAGTGCTGAAAGAAGTTCCCAAATCATATCTCAATGGATCTAAGGAGTTGCGTTCACCTAATAATGCCAATTTTCGCTTTGACGATGTTGAAGGTGAAGGATTGATACTTTCACTGGATTTGGATGGAATTGCTGCCTCCACAGGTTCTGCTTGCTCATCTGGCGCGCTTGATCCCTCGCATGTGCTTCTTTCTTTGGGACTCAAGCATGAACAAGCCCATGGCAGTTTGCGGCTCACCATTGGAAAACATACCACCAAGAAAGAATTAGACATTGTCATCACTAAAATCAAGGAAGTTGTGAAGCGTCTACGAAAAATTTCTGGCAACGTGCTAGCAGACTTTCAATAAAAACACGCATTTTGAATTCGTTAATGCGTTAATTCGTTAATAAGTAATTTTTCTATCATGCAAAAATATACCAAGAAAGTTTTAGAGCATTTTACGAAGCCTCATAATCAAGGAAAGATTAAGAATGCTGATGGCGTTGGCACAGTTGGCAACCCAAAATGCGGCGATATCATGCGTCTATATATCAAGGTGTCCAAGGATAAGCAAGGACAGGAAATCATCAAGGATGTGAAATTTGAAACCTTGGGTTGTGGAGCAGCCATTTCAACTTCCTCCATGACCACTGATTTGGCCAAAGGAAAAACCATTTCTGAAGCTTTAGCAATCACAAACAAAAGTGTGGCCGAAGAATTGGGCGGTCTTCCATCAGCAAAAATGCATTGCAGTAACTTAGCAGCCGATGCGCTGCATGCTGCTATCAAGAATTACAAAAGTAAAAACTAATTTTCACTTAATTTTAATTCGTTAATGCGTTAATCCGTTAATAAATAATTTATTATCTAGCGAAACGAGTGAAATGATTTGTCAGCAGACAAGTATTTCCGAGTGAGCGACGATACCAAAAGGTTTAATGCCTCGAGGCTTGCCTCGAAAACCCAAGGGGTTCAAGGCTCGCCCTGGGGTATTAATACCATTTTATTTTAATATGCCAACATTAAGAGAACTGAAAATAGGGGATGCAGAGAAACTTATTCCACTTTTCAAAATTTTGACTGATAAAGAAATTCTTATTAATGAGGCAGCTTTGATTGCTGATGACAATGTTGTTTGTTTGGTTTTTGAGGATGGCGAAAATTTGGTTGGCTTTGGGTCGTTGATCATGCACAAGATTCCAACTAAAGGGGAAGTGGCCAGGATTGAGGATGTTGTGATTGGCGAAAATCATCAAAACCAAGGTCTTGGGCGAACCTTGGTTTTGAGATTGATTGAGATTGCCAAAGAAAGAAATGCAAGTAGAATAAATCTCACCAGTAATCCAATGCGAATTGGCGCTCAGAAGCTGTATGAATCAGTTGGATTCATCAAGAGCAACACTGACACATTCACCATGACGCTAGAGTGGTGAGTTGTTTGGCGTGCATCAATTGGCATAAAAGATACAAAAGGATACGAATCCTGGGCTTATATAGGGTATAAATGGCTATATTTTAATATCTATTCAATGTCGCACATTATATCTTTTACGACATACAGTTGGGTATGAGGTCAGAACAAGGCTTCCTGGCTATAAATCATTTTAATGCATCTAAGAGCCCCAGAACATGATTATTTAGTCCTTACGCGCCTTCTGCTGCCCTTCACACCCGATCTTCATCTCAACACTCTCAGGTTTCACATTTCCAATCATTTCTAATTTTTTTCCATTTATCAAAATTATCCAATTTCATTCTTCAATATCAACCGCGCGCTCCAATATTCACAAAAAAGAGCTTAATGTTAAAATGACGGCTCAGACAAGCCTTTTTCAGTGGTATAAGTGTACCACTTTCTCCCCAGAGGCACCTTACAGGTCAATTTTGAGCGTCGTTTTATGGCTTAGATAAGCCATAATTCAGAGGTGTTTTTGAGGCTATTTTGGATCGTTTTTGGCCTGAAAAATAGTCTCTGGGGTATATGATTAGTAACTTAGTGCTCTCATATAGCTATTTCATCACCAAGCCTCCAGAGTCAAAACAAGAAGCATTGGACCTAATGCATGAAACAATATTAGTGCCTCAAAACCAACTTTTGCATTTTGAAAATTACGTCTTTTTATTTTTTTCAATTTTACAAAAAAAACTTTTTTAAAAATAAAATTTAAAAAAGCAAAATTTTTCAATAATATGGAAAATGCCAAATACTAACAACAAAGGCAGAATCATGGTGCATAAGTCATGTCTATATAAGAGCACAAGCCGATTATTAGAATTAAGTATGCGACAATATAGCCCACCTATCTTCCAAACACCTCACCCACTTCAATGTCGCACAACCCTTTTTATATAAAAAATAAACTATATTACACTTTCCAATCTATTAAAAATCATATCACCACAAGTCCAATTGGTGCATTCGGTGCGATAATATCAATAATATTAGCGCCAATCATGGGGTTACTCTCAATATCTCGACTCGCTGGAACTTCATTAGTCAAAACAAGATCATCAAAATATATATCTTGATTCTTAGATGGTCCTCCATTCCACCACCCTAAGAGATGATGCTGCGTCCAACTAGTAGTTCTGTTCCAAGGAATATAGCCATCGGATGGGATGGTTGGATAAAAATATTCATTGCGAAGAATTCCATTGTGCCATGCTCTAATTACACCGTTTATTGCTGAAACTTTTATATATAATTCAATTGAATTCCATTGCCCAGAAGTCATATATGCTCCGCCATCACCAGTATTTCTATTTTGACAAATTGGTGGTGGAGATTGTGAGCTGTTATTTTCTGAGCCAGTCACCATGAATCCAAATGTTGTTTCACTTCCACATCCATAATTGTTTTTGTTTGTTGCTAAAATTGAGTGATATGCCCACTCTGTTCCATCAGCCCTGGCAGGTGCTATTCTTAGCAATTTCGTGATTGGAATTGCAGTCCAATCAAATCCGATTGGCACGTAGATGAAAACTCTGGCCCATAATTCATCTCCTTCATGTAAATCCCCACCCAGACTAAAAGTGTGCTGGCCATCATTTTCGACGCCAGCAAGCAGCGGAACTTTAAAAGAATTATTTCCACTATTGGCATGTTCGCTGGAAATTGTTGAGCCAAATGTACCAACTCCAATAGACGTGTCGACAGTTTCCATGTCAAAATTTTTGCTCCAGGCTTCTGCAGAATTCGGCAATACAAAAAATATTGCAGCAAATAAAGATATTTTCAATATTAGTTTTTGCATCGCTTAGTTATAGATGATCATTTGATTGATAATCGTTGAACTGGAAGTGCCCATTGCTCCAACCAATGCCCGTGAAGTGTCCAAGAAAAGATTTGGACCAAAATAGGGGTCATGCACCACATATTTTCCATCTTTTGCTTTATGATGAATGACGACGTAGTGACCACCACCTCCCTTCGTTTTTCCAATATAAACAATGACGGGATTATTTTTGGCAATCTGTGCGTCAATAATTGACCAATTTATATTTCCATGGCTTTTGCCACTGGCAGTCAATGCAACCCGTGGATCGGTCCAAGAAGTCGGCCAATTAATCAAATCACCAGAAAATATTGGCTTCGAAGAGAGCTGACCTGGGTTGATTGATCCTCCATGTTCCTTGAAAACCATCGCAACAGCGGTCACAGCGCAACCATAACTTTTCATCAAAGTCTTGGTATTTCCAATTGTTTCATTTCCCCATCTAGGATCTCGTTGTGAAAAATACCAAGCAGTGGATGCGAAATATTTTGAATCAGGTTTTGGATAAGAATCAACTGAAAGTCCGCTAGCTGCAAAAAACTGATCGATATCCAGCAATTCCTGCTTTTGTTGCTCCACGCGAGCCAATAATTGAGCATAACGAACTTCCTCACCTTTGGTTTGAGCAAGCAGATTTTCTTTTTGATTTTTAATTGATTCAAGGTTGTTGTTTTGGTTGCTCAACTTTTCATTTATTGAGATTAGTTCACCTTTTTTCTTGTCCAACTCAGCACTTTGCGCTTCAAGATCGCTTTTTATTTTCTTGACGGAAGCAACCATTTCTTTGACCTTATCTCCGGTTTGTGTGATTCTATCTTTCTTAACAATGAAAGATGCCACATTACCATCTGTCAGATATGAAACCACAGGACTTGCAATGTTGACTTCATAGAATGCCTGTACAAGTTGCGCAAGCATTTTCTTCTGTGAGCTTATTAGTATTTCTTTTTCTTGCACTTGCATGCTAATGCGAGATATTTGACTGTTGAAATCATCAATTTTTTGTTTGCTGACATCTATCTGCGCATTAACTTCAGCAATACTTGAATCAGTGATGGAGAGCTGGTTGTTCAGTGTTTCACCTTGTTTTTTCTTAATTTCAATGATTTCGCGATAAACATCAGCTTTTTTTTCCAAATCATCTATTTTCTTTTGTGCTTCTTTTTGTTCATCAGTGCTTTCCTGAGAGATGCTGCCGGTGTCAGCTTTTCCATTTTGCCACCACAAAGAAGAACCCACCACAATGATTGCAGCAAACAAGATATAGGCGCCGTATTTTTCTTTTAATTGTGTTTTTATATTCATAGAAAGTAGCATGTTGTCATCCTGAATTTATTTCAGGATCTTGATTGCAAAAAACAAACTTGAAACAAAAAATGCAGATTCTGAAACAAGTTCAGAATGACATCAATTTTTACTGCCACATCTCGATGGCATTTTCAATGCGTTTTATTGCTTCAATTTTTCCCAGCACCCAAGCACATTCAAATGGTGAGGGAGATTTTTGCGCTCCAGTCAGTGCCATGCGCAGCGGCCAAAGCAAATCACCTCTCTTATCCCCTGCTGCAATCAATAAATTCTTTTCAATCTCCACAAGTGACCAATTGTTTTCAGTAATAGCATTTAATGTTGTTTGTGATTTTTGAAGTGACTGGACAATTTCGTCGTCAGTATTTGTTTTCCAACGGAGCATTTCTTTATCATAGGAAATGTCCTGAAAGAAAAATTGATTCTCATCTCCAACATCAGCAAATTTCGCAAGACGCTCTTTTTCAATAGTTAAAACTTTTTTCAAATATTCACCAGTTTTCTTGTCAGCAGCTGCCTTTGCAAAAAATTCTTTTTGTTCAAAAAATGGCAATGCGTTTTGAAGAAGTTCTTCATCAGAAAGTTTTTTGATGTATTGCCCATTAATCCAATCCAATTTTTTGATGTCAAAAACTGCTCCAGCTTTATGAACCTTGGTCAATTCAAACTTTTCAATCAATTCCTCCATTGAAAAAATTTCCTGCGTGCTACCCTCTCCAGGATTCCAACCCAGCATTACCACGAAATTCACAATAGCATCTTTCAAATATCCTTTTTTGATATAATCTTCCACTGCCACATCTCCTTGGCGCTTGGAAAGTTTGGATTTGTCAGCGTTCAATAGCAGCGGGATATGCGCAAATTGTGGCTCCTGCCAACCAAAAGCACGATAAAGTAAAATGTGCTTCGGCGTACTGGGCAACCATTCTTCGCCGCGAATCACCTGCGTGATTTCCATTAGATGATCATCCACCACGTTGGCCAAATGATACGTTGGGTAGCCGTCCGACTTGAAAAGCACTTGATCATCAATAGTGTTGGTGTTAAATGAAATTTTGCCGCGCACCAAATCATCAAATTCAATGATCTCATCCTTGGGAACCTTAAGACGAATGGTCGCTGAACAATTCTCTTTCAATTTCTCATTGATTTGCTCAGGAGAAACATTGTTCAAACAATAACGGTCATACATGGGAGAACGTTTTTCTTTTTGCTGCCGTTCGCGCATTTCCTCCAGTCTTTGCGGCTCGCAAAAACAATAATATGCTTTTCCATCAGCAACCAATTGTTCAGCATATTTCTTGTATAATTCCAATCTTTCAGATTGAACATATGGTCCAAATTCTCCCGCCTCAATAATCCCTGGATATGTTTTTGACTCAGCTATAGTTTTTGATTTTAGATTTGAAATTTGAGATTTTTCATAAACTCCTTCATTCCAAGAAAGTCCTGTTTGCGAAAGAGCCTTAATCAAATTTTCAACCGCTCCTTCCACAAATCTTTTTTGATCAGTGTCCTCAATGCGCAACGCAAAAACACCTTTGTTCTTGCGAGCAAAAAGATAATTATATAAAGCGGTGCGAAGTCCACCAATATGCAGATACCCAGTCGGCGAAGGTGCAAAACGCACCCTGATTTTTTTTATATTTTCTGACATATAATTATATATTTTTTATAAGTTCAATAATTTCAGGAAATTCTTCTCCAGAAAAATGTCCGCGATCTTTGAAAATTACTTTTTCAGCATCAGGAATGACCTTGCCATATTTTTCCAAGTCAACAAACGGCACCACAGGATCGTCTTCTGATTGAATTAAAAATATTTTTCCAGCCTGCTCCTTGAACCCCTCTATGGAATCAGGCAAATTAAAATCCATCAATTTTTCATCAGTATCTTTTTCATCAAATGGAGCTGATACTAAAATTGTTGCAGTAATTTTTCTATCAATTTTGTTTTCTGATAAATATTTCACCAAAAAAATTGAACCCATAGAATGTCCAACTAAAATTACATTGTCTTGCAAGAAAGGAATTATCTTATCAAACCAAATTTTCCATTCAGCATACTTGGCATTCCATTTGCACGGCATTTGCGGAAGAATAACATCATATTCATCTCCCAAATTTTCCTGAAGCTTATTTTTCCAGCCAATCTTCTTAAGTTGTTCAATGGTCAAAATATGCGACTTTAGGAAATTTAGATATTCATCATAACTTGCATAGGAATCCCCTCCGTGAATGCAAATAACTTGTTTTTTCATAATATTCTTTAACGTTCAAAAATAATTTTTATCGGAAAAACGATTACGGCGTTCGCAATTCTCTTGAATCTATATCTTGGTTCTTGAACAAATCTCCAAAGCCATTCCAAGCCTATTTTTTGCATCCAAAGTGGAGCGCGCAAAATTTTTCCAGTGACAAAATCAAAACTGCCACCAACTCCCATAGCTATTCTTATTTTACCTTGCAAGCCACTTAACTGCAAGCCCGAATTCTGTCTGTTTTTGAGTGTATTGATAAACTTTTCTTGCATTGGAAAGCCAAAATTGCAAAAGACGATGGAATGATCAATCGCGGCCAGCATCTTCTTGCTTTTTCTAGGATCAATGTCATCCCCAGACACCTCAATATTGGGATATTTTTCATTTAAAACTTTTTTAATTTCAGCAAATGAACTCAGCCCATTCTTGTGAATTGCCAAAAAGACATCCAGTCTTTTTCTGTCTGCAATCTGCAAAATTTCCTGCATCAAATCAATTCCCGCAATCCTGCTTTCCAGATGTTTGCGCTTTCTCAAAAAGGCATACCAGATTCCCACCCCGTCAGCCACATTCAATTCGGCTTTATTTAAGATACTTCGGAATTCCGCATCCTTTTGCGCTCGCAAAATAAATTCCGGATTCACAGTGGAGATTTGATGAATCTTTTCTTCACTCAAAAAAAATTCTATTTTCTCAAGAATTTCTTTTTTGGAAAAATTATCAATTCTAACGCCAAGAATTTGCATCTACTTTATGAACTTTAAACTTTATGAACTTTAAACTTGCTGGCTATGCCAGCGGGCATTCCTCGAGTGAAACATATTCCGCTCCCCCACCTTTGCTCTCCATGATAGAAAGACTGTCCACCGTCATCGAAATAATTGTTTTCTCTGAAATTGCTGGTTTTATTTCCAATTCATCCCACTTCAGTTTGCGAATTCGTCCCAGGGTGATGTGCGGACTAAACTCTTTGTGCGCAGCCGGTCTCATGCCAAGCGCTCTTTCAACTTCTTCATTAAGCATCCCCAATTCCACACATGGCTGCCCAGTGAGCCAAACCATTTTTGGATCCTCTGGATTTGGTCCAAGTTCAATGCGATCAAATTCCAAATCAAAAGCTTCAAAATCTTCCACTGCAGTGCGAACTTTCTGACAAATTTCAGGTAACATGCTTTCATCGACATAGCCCACAAAAGCCACTGTAATGTGAAAATTTTCCTCTTTCATCCACTTGATCGGCAATTCTGACCAATCAGCAATTTTCTGCGCCAAACGCCTGCGCATGTTGCCAGGCACATCAATTTCAACGAATATTTTCTTCTTTTGCATATATATTAAATCAATCTTATAAATTATTCTTAAGTGCATCATCAATCATTTTTTTAGTTTGCAGTGGGGTTGTTGCAACAATATATAAATCAGCAAATGTGTTAAGTGTCGTGATATTTTTAAATTTGCGTGGAACAATTTGCCAATGAAGATGTGGAATTGAAGCTCCAGATTCAAGACCAATATTCAATCCAACATTGAAAGATTCAGTTTTGAAAATTTCACCAAGAACCTTTTTGGTTTTTGCGAGCACTTCTCCAAAACTTGTCCATTCTTGATCAGAAATTTCCTCAGTTTTTTCAATATGCCGAAGTGGAATTATCATAACATTCCCATCCATATACGGGAAACTATTAACCACAACCTTCCAATGAATGTTTCCAAGACCTGCGCACTCAAGAGATTTTTCTTCCAAGCAAAATATACACTCGCTAGCATCGGAAAATGTTTTTTTATAACTTGCTCTATTTTCATCTAATATCCTCATAAGAATAAATGGTCGCCACGAGGGGCGACCAAGAAAAAAACTACACAATTCATGTCGTAGCAGCTCGCCTGATAATATCAGTAGTTGAATCACGCTTGCCAGATTCAAGCTCAACAATCCTGGTTCCAAAACTCTCAAGCAATTCAATGCGTTTTACATCATCTTCAATTTTCAAATGTGATGTTACAGATGCAATATAGATATCTGGCTTAACTGCTTCAATAAGCCGATAATCACAATCAAAAATTGTGACGAACTCCACAGCTGAAAATCCAGAAATCAAAAATGCTCTGTCTTGTTCATCTCGAATTGGACGAGTGTCACCTTTGAGCCTTTTGACAAACTGATCACTATTGATGCCAACAATGAGATTACCCCACTGTGAAGCACTCTCGAGATATTCCAGATGTCCTCCATGCAACAAATCAAAACAACCACTTGTGAGAACAACGATCTTACCACTGGACTTCATGTTAGTACAAATAAGAGATAGCCTACAAAGACTTTCCACCAACTTATCTTTCAAGAAATTCATCAGGGAACCCTCCTTTTTTAAGGTATGTACTACATCACAAATATACCCCTAAACAATCTTCTTGGCAACCCAGTGTCACAACATCTTTTGCTATTACCCAGACGTACTGCTAAAATACAGCAATGGAAACAAAGCCACTAAAATTCATCGTTGACGTTGCTCCAATTGCCAGACTGCCACTTTCAAAGCAGCAATTTTATTCATACCTCTCGGAAACCCAACTACCTCAAGGAACCATGGTCATGATTCCGCTTTTTAATCGTGAAACTGAAGGCATTGTGCTTGCTTGCAAACCTGAAACTGAAAAGGTTGGCGACTACAAACTCAAGTCTGTCACCAAGGTGCTGGCTTTGAATTTTTTAAACGCCAAGCAACTCTTGCTTGCACAGCAACTCTCGGAATATTATTTAAACTCTCTTGGTGTGGTCTTGAAACATTTCATGCCAAAACGCGTGAACGCAAGAAATTCAAGTCATCAGTCACTAGTCATTAGTCATCGAAAACCAAATATAACATTAACACCAGAACAAAATATTGCCGTATCTGCAATAGCAGATAATCATTCGAAATTCAAAATTCAAAATTCAAAATTTCTTTTATTTGGTCCTGCCTCTTCCGGTAAAACCGAAGTTTACATTCATGCGATTTTAGAATTAAGAAAAAAAAATCCGCAGCAACAATTCCTGATTTTGCTTCCGGAATTGACCTTAACCCCTCAAGCTCTTGCACGTTATGGCGCCTATTTTAATCCCAGAGAAATTGTATTGCTGCACAGCAAACTTGGCAAAGGAGAATTTTATGCGCTTTGGCAACGCATCGCTTCAGGCGAAGCCAAAATCATCATTTCAACTCGCATTGGAATTTTTGCACCTTTTCAAGAATTGGGCGGAATTTTTGTGGATGAAGAACAAGACATGTCATTCAAACAGTGGGACATGAATCCTCGCTATGATGCGCGGCTCAGCGCAGAACTCTTGGCGCAAAATCATCAAGCCAAAATTGTTTTTGGAACTGCCACCCCGCGCATTGAATCTTTTCAAAAAACCACCTCTGGCGAATTTTCACTTCTCAAAATTCCAACTCTGCCTGCCGAAATCATGGGACGCGAAAAAACTGTGCCCGGCATTGAAATTGTGGACATGCGCAAAGAAAAATGGACTGACTTTGCTGGAAAAAAACAGCCCAATCATTCCCTGCTCTCGATGCGCTTGCAAGAAGAAATTTCCTATGCAATTTCGCAAAATCTGCAAACCATTCTGTTCGTCAATCATCAAGGCATGAACACCTTTTCTGTTTGCGCTGCTTGCAAAGCCGTGCTCAAATGTCCCAAATGTGATCGCGCCGTTGTCCTTGAGCAAACTGGAGGATATAAATGCTTGCATTGCAATTTTAAAGCTGATGCAACCTCCTCTTGCAAAGCATGTGGCTCAATTGCCTTTACCAACATCGGAATTGGCACACAACTCGTGGAGCGCGAAGTGAAAAAATTGTTTGGCAAGGTGCGCGTCACCAGATTGGATTCAACAGCTGCCAAAAAACCAGGAGCATCCAAAGAGATTTTTGACAATTTCATGCAAGGAAACATTGATGTACTGATTGGAACTCAAATGATCACCAAGGGTTGGGACAATCCGATGGTGGGACTCGTGGGCGTGATTGACAGTGATTCACTTTTTTCTTCGCCTGACTATCTGACAGATGAAAGAGCCTATGCCAACATCATGCAAATTGCTGGGCGCACTGGGCGCGTTGGCAGTCGCTACGTGGGACATGTCCTGATTCAAACTTTCAATCCCCAGCGGCCAGTTTTCGACTTTGTCACCAGCAGAAATTATCCAGGATTCTATGCCAAAGAAATTGCGCAGCGCCAAGCTCTGCACTATCCGCCTTTTGGAAAAATCATCAAACTTTCCTGCAAAGATGCAGACAAAAACAAAATCACTAAAGATGCTCAAATTATTTATGAAAAAATTTCTGCTGCTCTTAAAACAGAAAAAAACATTTCCCTCACGGAGCCAAGTGAACCCCTGGTTTCAAAAGTTCGTGGAAAATTCATCCTGCAAATGATTCTCAAAATAAAAACAGGCTCAGAAATAAATTCCTTACCTGCTTCAATGATCAAAATTCTTGGCTCACTTTCCAGTAGTTGGGCTGTTGATGTTGACCCGATTTCAATCGCCTAATTTTACAGCACACCAAGTCCGCTTGGCGCAGCAGGTGCAATGTCATCAGCTTGAATTGACCAATCAATGCCAATTTGTTCATCGCCAACTTCATATGCTCCAGCATGCGTTCCATACATTGATCCAGCAAAGTTCTCAATATATGCTGAACGTTTAAAGTCTGTCGGGACTGTGCCAGCAGCATTTACAAAATTTGGATTTGCCATAATGGAAGAACCATCAAGACCAGTTCGCGTTTGCCAGCCACTCAAGGTCGTTTCCCATGTCAATGCTCCTGGTGCAGATTTCCCCCACTTGCTTCCATTGTTATAAAAGACATTCCAATTTGAACCAGCAAAATAATCAGTGTAAACCGTGCCGGTGTCCATATATAATTCAGCAAAATATTGATTTGTAGCATGATAGAAAAGATTGTTATAAGACTCAATTGGATGTGGGCCACCACTTGAACTGTTCCCAATATCATACGCAGAATTAATAAAAGTATTATTATAAATTCTATTTATCACTGGTGTTGCCAAAACTGCAAATGCAGTTTGTTTCTGCAAAAAAATATTATGATGAATCAATAGGCTGTCTATTTGCACATCTTGATTGTGCCCCCTGATTCCTCCAACAGCTGGAAAAATTGCCGAAGGAGCAAAAAAATTATTTTTGATTTCAGTTGTTTGCCCAGCTTGATTGCCACTATCTTTAGTGAAGATATCATATCCCCAATTATCATAAAAGATGTTTCCCTCAATTAAAGCGCTGGCATTGTACATGATTATTGCGCTACCATTTTCATCATTTTCACCCCAACAACTATTATGAATCCCATTATTGCGAACAATCAAATTTTGACCGCCAGTGTCTCCCCCATGCAACTTCACCACGTTACCTTGCAATTCCGAAGGTCCGCCGCCGCCAAAATCAGAATTTTGCAGTGTGACATCGTGACCACCCCAGGTATATGTTTGTCCATATATCTTTAACCCATTGATGGTCACATAACTTGCACCCGATATAGCAAGCACCGTGTTGGGATAATATGTTTGCGAGCCACCATACGGCGACACAGTGTCTCCTGGATTTGAATTATATGTCGCTCCTCTCGTTGCCGTGCCAATAATAACTTGGCGCTCCTCTCCTGGATAGGCACTGATCACGGTGCGATTGTTATTATCAATTCCAGATTTTGATACAGCAACAACCAAGGATCCAGGAACTCCATCGCGAAAATAATTGCCAGAACGAACATAATTTGTGACACTTGGCACAATACCTGTGTTGAAATTCGCCAAATCCAAATAAACAGTGTCATTTCCACTTCCGCATGATCGCGTGATAGGTGCATAGTTGGTTGAACCATTATTGCATCCAATTGTTGACCCATCAAGAAAAACTGCTGCACTCGCAAAAGATGGCAACATCAAAAACACCATCAGTACGAAAATAAGTTTTAAGATTTGTTTTTGCATTTGCTATTTCTATTAACTCATCAGCAACTTAATCATACATCAATTTGAATCATAAGAATATAGAAAAAACACTACATCAAAAAGACACAGCATTCTCAAGAGATACAATAAGTTTTTCCCTTGATATATTTTTGGTGAAATTTATCACGAGGGCATTCCCATCGGTCAATTCTTAATTTTCTTCCTACCACTAGATCTCAGAAAATTCTTTTCTGAAACAATCGGCCTGCCTATTTGTCTTTCGATTTGTTTTCTGGCTGTGCCTGCAACCGCACCACCTTTTCGAGCATCATCCTTAAGTCTAGGTAACCCTTTTGAGTCGTTGGTTTTGTGAATTTCTTTAGTGGTTCGTTCGCCAAGCATGGTCAAGATGAGTTCGAAGTCATCCATGTGGTCACGAAGATTTTCATTTTTCAAACCTTTTACTTTTTTATATTCATTTGGCTTTATCCCAAAAGTGGCTTCGGATATTTCTGCGGTTAAAATCTCGTAATCATCTTTGTATTTCGCGCCTCTTTTTTGCCATTCGTCAGTCAATTCTTCACGGATTGCAATGCCTCTCATTCGCATTTCAATCCATTCTTCAGGATAACCCTTAAGTTTATACAATAATCTCGTTCTTTTGCTCGCAAGTTCTGGATTTTCCACTTCTTGAATACGTTCATAGCCGACTTTAGCCAGCCATCTCTTTAATGGCTCGGCTTTGGGCGATGGGACTGACTGAATTATGCGAAACATTCCTTCAGTATTGGCGCAATCAGTTTCACGCATTTTGCCGTCTGGAGCCTCCAATTTCAACCCGTGACAAAATGTCACGACTTCACTTCCTTCCTCGTTAAGCCTTTGTTTAAGCTTCCGCCAATAAGCTCCTGAATCAGGACTATCTGTAAGTATTCCACAAACATCAACCACAGAAAACCACCATTCCTTTTGAAAAATGATTTTTCTGATTGATTTTCCCCTAAAGATGGCGATTTGATCGTTTGGATTTTGCATGGATTTTATGCTTAATTTTTATCATAGTGATATTATATCATTATTTATAAAAATTGCATATTGCAAGTTATCCACAACCCTATATTTGTATTGTGAAAAGTATTTCATATAACGTATCCGAATATGAGAAGTTTTTGTCCGCTTCCCTATTATATATCAATAGAAGAAAAGGGCAAAAATTTGGGTTTAGTCCCGATACTCCTTGATTTACATTAAAAAGTGAAATCGGGATGAACCTCATATTAGGTGTTCTGCGATGTTCCATTTTTTGAGCCCAAAAGAAATAATTTTTTGTTATTTTTTCATAATTTGGTTGTACTATTGACAGCGGCATAAAGTGTGCTACTGTTTAATGTCTAGTAATCTCGCTAGGACACTACACTCTATAAAAGGAGGACGTTATGGAGAAAAGATATCTTATTCAGATGACAATAAGCTTCCTCACTGGTTCTTTCCTTGTAGGTTTAACAGCAATATTGGGAACATGGACACCATCCCAGCCTTGGTATTTTTTAGGCTCCTTGGTCGTTGGCGGAGTTCTTCTATCAATATTAACTCCATATTTTTAAAATTTGAATCGGGGGAAAGAACCATTTCCTAAATTAAGGCTCGTATTTCCGCGAGTCTTTTTCTTTTCCCAAAAATAACAAAAAATTATTTCTTTTAAAAATGGAATTTCGTTGAACGTTTCCGAGTATGAGAAGTTTTTGTCCGCTTCCTTATTATATATCAATAGAAGAAAAGGGCAAAAATTTGGGTTGAGAAAAATTTGCTTTCCTTGTTGATATAAATTGTGCAAATTTTTTGAACCTCATATTCGGTGTTCTGCGATATTCCATTTTTTGAGCCCAAAAGAAATATTTTTTGTTTTTTGCTCTACTTGACTGCCTGTTTTTAACATGGTAATGTGCAAAGTCGATTAGCGACAAATACTCAGGAGGTGCTCAATGAGTCAGACAGAGGGAAAAGATAAAAAACCGGCCCACGAGCTTATTTTGGCTGAAATTCGAAATGCTTGCAACAAGTATGCGGACGGTAATCCAATTACTTCGACAGCCAGGTTTGTTATCATCAGATGCATGCTTGGTCTTCTTGCAAGCATGGAGTTGCCAGAAAAAGACCTTGGGGCAATAACAACCGAACTCAAGCGTTTTAATGAGGAACTAGGTCTGAATCAGGAACAGAAAGCCAAAATTGCTCTTTTAATTTCTGAATTTAGTTAATAACACTTTTCTCTTTATTACGAAATGTGTGCCCATCTTGCCTATTGGCTTGCTGGGCTTTTTTCTTGCCTAAAAAAACAAAAAAATATTTCTTTTAAAAATGGAATTTCGCAGAACGTATCCGAATATGAGAAGTTTTTGTCCGCTTCCTTATTATATATCAATAGAGAAAAAGGGCAAAAATTTGGGTTGAGTCCCGATATTCCTTAATTTATTTTTTAAAAGTGAAATCGGGGTGAACCTCATATTCGGTGTTCTGCGATGTTCCATTTTTTGAGCCCAAAAGAAATAATTTTTTGTTTTTTGCGTGTTTTAAACACATACATTTGTCGGTTTTTGGATTGTTAATAATTCTAGCATTTCGTTTGGAGTTTTACCATTTAAACCGCAGTGTTCCAGGTTATTGTAATACTTATTCCACATCCTAATCTTCTTCTTTAAATCAGCCACATTCTTAAACCTATTTCTATCATAGAAAATTTCCTGATCTGATCTGTGGCTCCTTTCAACTTTTCCATTCTGAGCGGGCTTGCCTGAATCAATGAGATAGTGAATGACATTTCTACTTTGACACATCAGATCTAGATCATGCAGTCTTGGATTCAAAGGATCACTGCTTTTATCATACCCCGTATATCTATTAGTGAAATTACTTCCATTGTCAGTTTTAATAGCTCGTATTCTAAATGGTGCAACTCTTAGCACTTTTTCCAAAAACTTTATCGAGCTGTGATTTGTGCAATCCTCATATATTTCTAAATACCTCCATCTCGTAGAGCAGTCTATGGCTGTGAATTGATAATACTGCTTGTTTCCTAGCTTTTCTGGCACATATTTTACATCTATCTCAACTAACTCTCCTGGACTCAGGGGCACTTTAACATATTTGTATTTCAATTTTCTGATCCTATATTTTCTAACTAATCTTTCTTTCTTGATAATTTTGTGAACGGTATTTCTATGAAGATTAATACCTTCTTTGTCTAATTGCCATTTTAATTTTATGGCGCATTTTCTAGTTTTCTTTCGCAGTTCAATAACTCTCTCTTTAATTCTGATCTCAGTTTCTTTAGGATGGCTCTTGGGACGTGTAGATTTTGGTTCCAAGGCTCTTGCTCCATACTTTTTGTATGCAGCAACCCAGCGCTCCAAGCTCCTCTTACTGTGAGGGCACATTTTGGCTACATCTTTTAGTTTGAGCTCCTTCTGATAGATGGGAACAACCCATCGGAGTCTCTCCTCTCTAATTGTTGTTGGCATATGTATACTCATCCTCCAAGATACTGCTATCTTGTGAAAACCGCCATATGTATGTAGACATTACCTGCGCCCCTTGACATAAGCTCTATTTTCTGCTATACTGTACTGTTGCTATAAATGGCACAAATATCGCTCACAAGGAGGGACTTATGGACATTGACAAAGCAAAGGAAATCATTGAAAAAATGGACATCAGTAGCATGATCGGAGAGAAAAACACAGTTATGCATGGGCTTCAAATCCTCGCAAAATACGAGGAAAATGTTATGCCACAATTTGATCACGACATCATTTGGGCAAGCGATTTTGACAAAACTGTCATGCAAATGCCCGAAGAAGATGTGCTCCAGATGGCAAAACTCGGTTGGTACTATGATACAGAAAATGATTGCTGGGCACATTGCTAACAATCACTTTCGAAAAACACACAGCCTATTCTTCGGAGTAGGCTTTTCATTTTCAAAAAAACAAAAAATTATTTCTTTTAAAAATGGAATTTCGCAGAACGTTTCCAAATATCTGAAGTTTCGCACTTTGGTTTTAAAGCTAAAAACCTGGATATTTAGATTATTTTGTTAAACTAATTATACTATATGTTATCACTAAGCGGAAAAGTGCGAAATTTGGGTCGAGAAAATTTTTCACTCCTTGCTATTTCTAATAAATGAAAAATTTTGGAGCCAGATATTTGGTGTTCTGCGATGTTGCAAGACAACCTCTCAATATTACTCCGCACTATCTAGAAATATCCCTTGCTTGAAACCTCCACGTTCTTCCATTTTTTTCTGGCGAACATCCTCCAGCGTTTTTAAATCCTCACCCTTCAGAGCGCAAATTGCATGCAAAACTTCTAAAATATCAGCAGCCTCTTCTACACATGGATTTTCTAAAAACTCACCAACCTCTTCGTGCAATTTTCGCGTCAAAGCCTCCTCGTACTCTTTGCCCTCCACAATACGAGTAATCGGCTCTTTACCATCTTTTTTAATAATGTCGGGAATATTATCCCTTACTAGTTTTTCAAATTTCATAAGAAAAAAATGGAATTAAATTAGTTAGGTTGTCTTGCAATTTCGCAGAACGTTTCGCGATATGAGAAGTTCAGTCCCGTTTAAATCACTGATATTTAAATTATCTCACGAACTATTGGAAATTGCCAACGTTTGTTCAGTCACCAGCAGAAGGGGCTGAATTTGGGCGAAATGGAAAAGAAAATCCCAAATATTTTCCTTATTTTAGCCATTTTTTGGAATTTTTGCCCCATGAATATTTGACATTTCATTCATAATGTGCTAATATGAAAAGTACTCAAATTAGAGTAATATACAAAATCCACTCAATCAGGAGGTTGAAATGTTGATAAAAATATCACCGGAAAATGTATTAGTTCTCATCATCGTGTTTTATGCAGTAGCAGCAATTATGTGTGTTGCTGTAGTAGGTACAATCGCAACTTTGTTAGGTGGAGGTTAATCAAAACATTTCCGCCAAACTCGCTACCCACTCCAAAACTTCGGAGTGGGTTTTTTGTGCTTAAAAAATTCCAAAAAATGGCTGTGCTTATAAAGAAAAAATATTTGGGATTTTCTTTTCCATGCAGCCTCATATCGCGTGTTGTACGACAGTATTGCCATTACTAACTTTATCAACGCACCATCGATTGAATTACAATTCGCTTTTTAAAAATCACCAACCCAATTACTACATGGCAATATTTTGTACAACGTATCTGTGTATCTGAAGTTTTTGCGCAATATAATTGCACAAAAATTTGGGTCGAAAGAAATTGATTTTCTTCTGAACTATTAATGCGTCAATTTCTTGAGCCAGATATGAGTTGTTCAACGATGTCAATTTTTTATCTCGTTGTTAAATTCATTATACACTGATTTATCGTATAAGAAAATTTAATTTTTGTCTTTTTTCAAAGAAAGAGGGTTGGGGTGAATTTCTTTGAAAAAAGACTCCTTATTTGTGGCTTGTTTTAGCCCCAAATGTCGATGGGTATCAAAACCATTGACAAATTAGCAAAATGGGAGTATAATATATGGTTAGTTAAGGACTCAGTTGTTTAAAAAAATCATAGTCGGAGGACTAGAACCTCAGGAGGATGTTATGAAAAAAATATCTGGAATCATTGGAGCAATTCTCGTCGTGCTGGTTGTTGGATGTTTTCCTGCCCTATTCGTCTTCATGTATATGGATTCGGAAATGGCTCACATGGAGATGACAAACTCCAAGCTTAGAGAGTTGAACAAGATATACAGAGAAGACATGCGGGAGCCCATCGTTATTGATATGGGCAAGAATCAGCTTATCATAATCAGCAAAGAGGTCATAAAGGGTCAGCCGACAAATCAAGCAATGCTTGATAAGAACCAAAATGTCAGATTGCTCTTCTGGATTGGTGATGACAGGAAAGAATATGCCAAAGTGTTCGAAGACACTGGAAAATATTTCTCTTTTCTTGTTCCAACTGAAATTGCAAAAAAACCATTCAACGTCCAAACAACAGAGGGACGCGGATGGAATGATCTAAAAAACAGTTAAGGAATATTAGCAAAAAAGTAAGCCGCCTTGTATTGGGAAATCCAATCGGGCGGCTTTTGTTTTTATGAGCTAATTTTTTCTGCTCCCCAAAGAGCAGAAAAACTCCTTATCACCCTCTTTAAATAAATAAAAAAGCAAATTTTCTGCCCCTATTCAATTCACAAAACTTTAAATATTCACCAAGATAAAAAATTTATTTCGTTGAACGCGCGCGCCTGATTCGATGTTTCACGAGGAATCCCAGAGGGTTCTGAGGGAAATTTCGGATAGGCGCTGTTATCTGATGTGTTTGCTCACGACCGAAGGGAGAAGCAACACGGAAGATGACAGCGTCCGTCAGGCGCGCGCGTTGATTTGAAATGGAGCGAACGCAGTGGAGCGACATTTCAGATCAACTCCTTTTATGCGTACCTGTTGTTTTTTTTGGCTTAATCAACGAATTATGATATAATTTTGATGTAAGCATGGAGCCTTATGAATACATTTTATCATAAAAATACAAAGACAACCACTCTTGATAGAGATTCTGTGCATAACCTGGAGAGAGAAATGAAAATAAGAGGGTTTAGTCATAGAACCATTGAGTCATATTTGCTTTATAATAGGATTTTCTTGGAATTTATTGGCAAAAATTCGACAGCTGTCACCAATAATGATATCAAAAATTATCTGGAATCAATACGAGATAAAGGTTGTGCCAATTCAACCCTGAATGTGGCGCTCAATGCTTTGAAATTTTATTATCGGCAAGTCCTTAAGAGAAAATTCTTTTTTGATATCAAGGGAGCAAAAAAATCAAACTATCTCCCCACCATACTCAGCAGAGAGGAAATAGAAAAAATGCTTCTTGTGACAAAAAATCCCAAGCATCATTTTTTGATTTCCCTGATGTATTCCGCAGGACTGCGAGTAAGCGAGGCATTGGAAATAAGGATGCGCGATTTTGATTTGGACAGAAAAATGATCACGGTGAGGCATGGCAAGGGCGATAAAGACCGCTGCACATTATTGTCAGAAAAATTGGTGCCAATTTTATCAAAACAACTTTCGTTGAAAGAGCCTGGTGATTATCTTTTCACTGGCGCTGATGGAAAATGTCACCTGACTGCTGAAAGTGCTGGAAAGATTGTCAAAAAATCCGCAGAAATGTCAGGCATAACAAAAAATGTGTCCTGCCACACTCTCAGGCATTCTTTTGCCACTCACCTGCTGGAGGCAGGCACCAGCATTAGATATATCCAGGAACTGCTAGGACACAGCAAATTGGAAACGACCCAGATTTATACAAAAGTTGCAAATACCAATTTACAAACCATCAAAAGTCCGCTAGACTTGTAATATGACTACACTGAAAATTCGAAAAAATCCAGACCCTGCTTTGCGGGTTAAGACCGTGAAAGTGAAAGATCCTCTTGCCAAAGACGTGCAGGAGCTTGTTTTGGCCATGATTGAAACGATGTATGCCAACAATGGCGTTGGCTTGGCTGCCACACAAGTTGGCTCAAATTTGCGCTTGTGCGTGATTGAAACAGAAGGAACTCAATATGTCATGATCAATCCCCAAATCACAGCCACGTCAAAAAATAAAGTCATTTCTGAAGAAGGCTGCCTCAGCTTTCCGGGGAAATTCTTTCCAATCTCTCGCTACAGTGAAGTTCAAGTGCGCTATCTGAATGAATTTGGCAAGCCTGCCAAATTGAAAGGTCGCGATTTGCTGGCCAGAGCCATTCAGCACGAATTGGATCATCTTGATGGCGTGCTCATCATTGATAGAATTAAAAAGACTCGCACACTGAAACCAAAAAAGGAAACCCCACTTATAAAAATTTAAAGACGAACCTGGATTCCCGCCTTCGCGGGAATGACAAGATAGTGATATAAAAAATAAGATGAACACAAAAAAAATAAAACTGCGCGTTGTTTTTATGGGAACTTCTGATTTGTCGGAAGTCATTCTTGGTTCACTTATTGATGGTGAATATAACGTGGTGGGCGTTTTCACCAAACCTGACATGAAAGTTGGCCGCAAACAAGAAATCACTGAGCCGCTGGTGAAAAAACTGGCCACAGAAAAAAAGATTCCGGTTTTTCAACCACTAAGATTCAATGCTGAAGCGGTGGAAGAATTTAAAAAACTCAAACCAGACCTTGTGATTGTGGCAGCTTATGGCAAAATAATTCCCAAAGCAGCCTTGGCAATCCCTGGTTTTGGCTGCATCAATGTACATGTTTCACTTTTGCCGAAATATCGCGGCCCCTCCCCCATTCAAAATGCTTTGTTTAATGGAGAAAAAGAAACAGGTGTCACCATCATGCTGATGGATGAAGGTGTGGACACGGGAGACATCTTGGTGCAAGAAAAAACAGTCATTGCGCCAAATGACACCACGGAAACTTTGATGCAAAAATTGTCAGTCAGCGGCGCAGCTCTCTTGCTGAAAACCATTCCTCTTTGGATTGAGAGAAAAATTGAAGCAAAAGCTCAAGATCACACCCAGGCTTCACAGTGCCAATTGATTGAACGCGAAGATGGTAAGATATTTTGGACAGAAGACGCCGAAACCATCTACAACAAATATCGTGCCCTGACTCCTTGGCCGGGAATTTTCACGCACTGGAAGAATGATTCGGAAATCATCAGATTGAAATTGATCACCATTGGACTTCAAAAAATTAACCCGATTGAAAAACATCAGATTGGAGAAATCTTTCAGCTTGGAGATGACATCGGAATTCAGACCAACGCTGGCATCATCATTTTCAAGGAAATTCAAAGAGAAGGCAAAAAAACAGCCAGCGCCAAAGATTTCATCAATGGATATCCTGAATTCATCGGCAGCATCTTGCAATAGTCTTTATTAAACAAAAAACCCTGGTTAAATAGTGCGGAGTACCACAATTTAATTGGGCAAGAAAAAATGCACTACAAGGAAAAAATATCCCAAAAAATCACTTCGTTTTTTGGAGAAAAAAAACAAAATGAAAACATCACCCTCACTGCTGGCTTTGCGCTGATTTTTCTGGTGATCATTTTCACACTTTTCAGGGGCAGCATTTTTTCAGACAAAAGCAAAACAAAATCTCAATCAGCGGTTAGCTCCAGTCAAGATCAGAAAGCAACTTTTGATTACGACACCATCAGTGCCACCGATTTGAACAAAAAAATCTTGATTTCCAATAAAAAGGAGTCTCTCACCTTGCTCGACATCCGTCCTTTTGATGCATACATTCAAGAACACATCATGGATGCAGTCAACATTGCAATCGATGAATTTCCTGTGGCTTCAAAAATCAATGCGCACAGTCTGGTGGTGGTCATTGGAGCCAGCAACACCGACAAAGATATCAGCGCAGCTGTCGACAAGCTCAAAGATGAAGACTTTGAAAACATCGTTGTGTTGGCTGGCGGCATGATTTCTTGGAAACAACTCATTGGCTCAACCGTGAGCTATGGAGATCCAAAATCCTTCATCGATCAATCCAAAGTTTCCTATCTTGATCCGGAAAAATTGAATGACGCCATCACTCAAAAAGTTCCAGTCTATATCATTGACGTGAGAGATGCTGGCGAATTCAATGCGGGTCACATCGTGGGAGCAAAAAACATTCCCATTGACGAGCTGGAAAAAAGACGCGGAGAAATCACGGAAAAAAGAATCGTGGTGGTCGGCGCCAATGAATTGCAAGAATTTCAAGCCTCCGTTCAAATGTATGACATGCTCCTGGCTTCACCTTTCGTCATGCGCACAGCCATCCCCGGCTGGCAGCAAAAAGGCTTCAGTTTGGTAAAATAGATAACATGAGGCTCTGAGACATTTTTGTTTCACCTGCTTTCTCTTGAGAGCACGTTTCGCAGCCGAAATCTATGGCTGCTCACTCGGACCTCACTGTCGTTCGCTACGGCTTCAAGAAAAAACAGATTCAACAAAAAACCATATACGCTGCATGATTCAAAATAAACTTTTTATATTCTGCATACAGCATTTCGCATTCCTTTTCGCACATAAGAAATACGCCGATACAAATCTGCCACGAATTGAACGTTAAGAAATTTTTGTTGGAGCATGAATTAGTTAAAAATTTTAGTGAAAGAGTGAGCAGTTTGTCGCCGTATTTCTTCGTGCGAGAGTTTTCTTTGCTCCACGTTTCTTTTGCGGAAAAAGAAATGTGGAAAATAAACTTTATTTCAAAAATCACCAGCTTAACACTGGTGATTTTAGTTTCTACAATTAAGCAAGTAGCTGCATGAAAACTATTTAGCAATAGCAAGTTTATCTTTCAGCTCTTGCAATGCTGCATCAAGCTGCGGATCTTTATTATTGGCATAGTCATCATTAGTAAGTTCAACTTCCTTATCAGGACTAATTCCCTTCTCATTGATTTGCGTGCCATCAGGAGTCAACCAGCGCGCCACAGTGATCTTGGCTGCAGTGCCTTGAGGCATTTCAATGAATTCCTGCACACTTCCTTTGCCAAATGATTTCTTACCGATAAGGGTGACGTTTTCTGAGCGATCATCTTTCAAAGCTCCTGCCAAAATTTCAGAAGCGCTAGCACTGCCTTCATTGATCAGCACCACTGTTGGCATTTTACTGGCAACATCACCTCCTCGGCTATACATTTTTTTCTGACTCTTATCGGAACTTTCTTCAATCACCACCACTTGATCCTTGGGAAGCAATTTGCTTGCAATATCAACTGCTGATTCAAGATATCCTCCAGGATTATTGCGCAAGTCAATGATAAGTCCTTTGGATTTTTGATTAGCAGCCTTGTTGATTGCATCAGTAAATCCCTTAGTGGTGTCATCTCCGAAACGAGTGATTTTAATGTAAGCAACGTTTCCATCTTTGATTTCCATTGTCACACTTTTAATATTGATGACATCTCGCATAACGGTGATGTCCTGAGTGTCTGAATCTCCGTCGCGAAAGATTGTCAGCACGACTGAAGTATTCTTTTTTCCACGAATATGATCAACTGCTTCTTCAATGGTCATATCAGCTGCAATATTGCTATCAATTTTGACAATTTTGTCTCCACTACGCAAACCAGCTTTTTCTGCTGGAGATCCCTGCAGTGGCGAAACGACTGTCAAAATTCCACCTTTAATGCCGAGTTCAGCACCAATGCCTTCAAAATTGCCTGAAATGTCCTCGCCAAATTTCTTATTCTCTTCCGGATCAAAAAAAGTTGTATATGGATCGCCAGTGGCTGCCATCATGCCTTTAATGGCACCGTAATATAATTTTTTAGCATCCAAAGAGCCTGCATCCACATATTTATGCTTAAGCAGCTCCCAAACACTCCAAAATAAGGAAAAATCAATTGTTTTATCCGCCTGCTGAGTTTTATTTATAAAAGCAACACTTTCCAGCGAAACCGGTGAAGTTGATTGAGTGCTTTGTTTTCCTATTTCAAAGCCTGCCCAAAAAATACTCATGCTTATCAAGACAAAAATTGATATTTGAAAAAAATAACGCACCATTCTCTTTTTATAAAGCTGAAATTCTTCCGGTAAATTATTTTTTTGTTCTAAATCTTCCATTTGTATTTTATGACAGAATTAATTATGAATAGGCAGAGGTTTTCCCAAAAATTTCTTGAAATATTTAAATCCGCTGATGATATGAATCCAAGTATATTTATTGAACAACAATGACTTAATCACACCTCCTTTGGCACTACCCTTGCCGTGATAGTGATGCATCTGCGCAAAAGGAAAGAAAACAACTTTGAAGCCATGCTCCCAAAATCTGCGACACCAATCCACATCTTCCATATACATGAAATATTGCGGATCCATCAAGCCCACTTTTTCAATTGCTTTTTTGGAAAACATCAGTGCGCTACCCATCAGCCAATCAACTTCTTTTGGCTCTTTGTGATCATAGTCATGCATCAAAAACCAATCCAAATGTTTTTTGGCAAACGCAAATTTGCCCAGAAAAGTTCTGCGATAGACAATCGTCCACGGTTTATAGAACCGAAAACAGGATGTTTGCGGAGTTCCATTGAAATTCAAAAGCTTCGGCCCAATAATCCCAATTGAAGCGTCTGCTTTCAGGAATTTCAGCATTTGCTGAACAGCATTCTCAGTGACAATAATGTCACCATTCAGTACCAGCAGATATTCGCCAACACTGTTTTCAATTCCCTTTTTAACCATAGCTTGAAAGCCGACATTTTCCTTGAATGGCAAGAATTTCAAATCACCAAAATCTTCCCGCATCAGCATCTCTGTGTCCTCTTGAGTTGCACTATCAGCCACAATCAATTCATATGTAACATCAGTCACACATTTCTTGATTGAATCCAGGCAAACCTTAAGCAGTTCCGGATTGCGATAATTTGCAACAATAATTGAAAGTTCCATTATTTGACTGATATTCTTTAGAGCTATTTAGGTTCTGAATCTGATTGTGAAGCAACGATAAAGATGTCTTTAAACAACTGCCTTATCTTATCATAATTGTCTCCAATTGGAGCAAGGATATATCCTGTTTCTGGCGTGCTTTGCGGAGTGTACAGCAAACCTTCGTCAGTGTTTTCAAGCACGTGTTGCAACATCTGCGGATTTTGCATGGTGCTTTGCAAGTCATAGAAACGCTTCATTTCCCAAGCTTGCAAGTCAGTTGACACATTGTTTCCAAGACTATCAATGATTCCATTCACTTTATTGAAATCAGTCAAAGTTCCCATTGAAAGAGCTTTGTTTTTGATTTGCTGAATGACATATTGTTGTCTTTTTGCGCGCTCAAAATCATTAGATGTTTTTCTCGCTCGAGCGTAGCAAAGTGCTTTCTCCCCACTGAGTGTCTGCTTACCTGCTGGCAACTTAAAGTCTCCTCCACATTCAGTCACAGCATTGGTGCAAAGCGGATAACTTGCAACCACCCTTGTTTTATATAATCCAGTTTCTTTGCTGAGATATTTTTTGGTTTTTGTTTCAAATTTTCCAGTTGGCACAGTGAAAACCGTGCTGTCGCAAACATGCTCTTCATTGAATTGCATCACTTCTTCGAATGGTTTTTTCAGCTCAACTTCCACCCCGCCAATAGCATCAACCAAATCAGTAAAACCCTTGAAATTGATAATCAAGGAATATTCAACAGGCATGCCAACAATTTCACTGACAACTTTTTTCATATCCTCAGCTCCTTGCTTTTTCCCATCTTCTTCTCCATAAGCATACACGGCATTTATTTTTGTCTTATAGCCCTTGCTTGGATTATTGACATACAAGTCGCGTGGTATTGAGAGAAGAGCAACCTTGTTTGCAGACGGATTAATGCTGGCAACCATGATTGTATCAGCCAATGTTCCTCCGCCAACCACATGCTCACCTCGCATGCCCATCAGCAAGATATTGATTCGGCCTTCCTCCTCACCTGCCAACTCCTGTTTGACGCCTGGAATCATGTGCACCAAGCTTCCAAACATGTTGCTATCCGATGAAATCTTATTGAGAACTGAGCCAGTTTTAAAAATCAAAAAGCCACCAACAGCCAAGAGAATTGCAACAACAATTAAAAGTGGCTTGAGCCATACTTTTTTCTTTTTAATAGGAAGACCTGATTGGACACCTCCAGTTCTGATTGGATCATTCATAGGAAACTTTTTTATTATTTTTTAGCTTAGGCTTCTTTGTTAACTTGAGCATTATGCTGCATATTCTCATAAATTGCAAGCATCTTGATGGCTGATTTTTTCCAAGAAAAAAAGCTAATTCTTTCTTTTCCCAGTCGAATTAGCTCATTTCGCAGGTCATTGTCCATAGAAATATCATACAACTTTTTGGAAAAATCATCAAGGCTTGCAGGGTCAAAGAATAATGCGCCTGCCCCAGCAATTTCTTTCAAACTAGGAATGTCAGAGCAAAGCACTGGCACATTTTGACTCATAGCTTCCAAAGGTGGGATGCCAAAACCTTCATACAGTGAAGGAAAGGCAAAGACATGCGCAAGCTTGAAGATTGCAGCTTTGTCTTGTTCCGCTATGAAACCAGGAAAGATCACATCGTTTTCCAAATGATGCTTTGCCACCATCTTACGGATTTGTGCATCTGCATTGTGCGCGGAAAGATTACCGCAAATGACAAGCTTTGTGCCCTCAAGTCTATCTTTAATACGAGCGAAAGCCTCCACTAGGTGCGAAACATTTTTTCTTGGCTGCAGCGTTCCCAAATAGAGGATGAACTTTGCTGGCAATTGATATTTTGCTTTGACATTCAACAGCTGTTCTTGCGAAATGTCATCAGTCAAAAATTCCTCGCCAATTGAATTATAAATCCAATCGACTTTCTCAGGACTGACTTTATAATATTTGATGATCTCATCTCTGGTGAATTGCGAAACGCCCACAATCTTGTCAGCACGTTTCAAACTCAAAGGAATCAGTGTTTTCAAAAAAAACAAATCAGCAAATTTAATAAATTGCGGGAAAAAATTGAAAGAAATGTCATGCACAATTGTGACAATTTTAATGTTCCTAGACACAAAAAATGGCGTGATATATTGCGTATGATATATGTCTATTGGATTTTTGCGCAGATAATTTGGCAAAGTCCAAAAATTCCAAATGAATTTATTTTTGACAGGAAGTGAAATTATTTCAAAATTTTCTCCGCCAGCTGGCGGATCCAAAATTCCAAGCGAATTTGCAATTTCACCCAGCACCTGCTTGTCAGCAACATCTGTAAAGAGTTTAAATTCGTGATTTGCACTTAACTGAGCCATTTCTCTGACCAAATTAAAAACAACCACCTCATCGCCAGTTCTCTTCTTCCCTATTAATCTGATATCGATTCCTATTTTCATTTTCATTTGTTTAAGATGTTAGAAGCTCTCTTTATCGCTACGAATCCATAAGCCCAAAGAAATGGCAGCCAAAGCGGCATCACGCCAAGCAGTGAGACTCTATTGAATTTTTCAACGCCAGTTTTGAGAAAGAAATATTCGGAAATTGTCATGATTACAAAACCAAAAATAAGAAACGTTAAATCATTAATTTCTTTTCTAATCCACAAAGACACCATAATCACAATAATGTATGTGGACGCTAAAATATAGTCATTTTTAATAAGTGGTATGAGAGCCAGCATCAAGATCACAGGGAGTGCGTTCAAAAAAATTTCAGCAACTTTTTTCTGCATTGTTTTGGAAATTAATTAATTGTAAATTATTTGAAAATTAGTCCCCAAGGGATAAGCCTGGAGCAAAAAATTGAAAATTAAAAATTGGGAAATTTTCTGATTCAGTTTCTCAAAATATAAATCAAGTCTTTTTTTCTGAAATCAATCCCACTGCAATCCCTAGATATACCCAAACAAATCCCAAAAATATGCCGGAGTTGAAAAGGTTTGGAATGATGATGGCAAAAAGTCCCAACATGACGAACACGAGTCCGGCATCGTCAGTTCTGCTCATAAATTTAATAATAGCTATGGCGAGAATATAACCCAGTAAAACAACAAAAGCAATCAACCCCAGCAGTCCACTGCCCAGCCAAACTTCCAGAAAAATATTGCTGGCATTTAGGCCTGCTCCACGCTCATCGGTGCCCAGAACTGCATTAATGCTTCCCCAGCCGATTCCCAGAATGGGATTTTGCTTGATTTGAGCAATTGCTTTTTGATAAATTTCAGCGCGAATGTTCACGTTTGGATCAGGACGAGAAACTTCCAGCACAACATGGCCAGCCCTTTTTTCTTTTTCAATGTCTTCAAGATTGATGTGGCGACAGTTGTAGCTTGCCAATTCATCCACACTGCCTATTTGCGCAGGCACGATCTTATCACTTCCGCCTTGGCATGCGATGGTGATTTTCTGCAATCCACCAGTGCTGACAGCGCGATTTCCCAATTGAAAACTGGTCAAATGAAAGACGAAAATAATTGCGACGCTGACAGCGACAAGCAGCAACAATTTCAAAGCTTCAACAAACCATCCTTTCCAATTCCAGCTTTGCTTCATCAGGGCCAACAAGTTTTTGCAGAATCTTTGTTTCTCATTTGCAATATCCTTTTTTCCATATAGCAAAACCAATTTCAAATATCCCAGCGCAACAATCACCGCCCCAATCCAAGCACTCCTGCTCACTGTTAAAATCAAAGTAATAAATGTGAGCACAAGATACAAGATACAAGATCCAAGATACAAACCATTTTTTGGAATTTGGAATTTGGAATTTGAAATTTGTTTGATCATTGTTTCTTGGTTATTGCTTCTTGCCTTGTATAAAATAGTTAAAACAACAGCCAAGCAAAAAACAAGGTATATTCCCAACCAATCAGCTTCCGCAAATGTTGCATTTGGACGTCCCAACATGACTTCAAAAGAATTTGCGCCGCGCGCGAACCTGACATTTTGCCAAATTGCATAGATCATCACAACCAAACTGCTGCTCAGAAAAAATGGCATGACTCTTTTCAAGTCCTCCAGAGATTGCACATAAATTCGAACCAGAAAATACAGCGCCACAAAGGAACAAGCAATGAGCGCTTGCTTGAAACTCACACCTTTATTTGCAGCGCCAAGAGCACTCACAAAGCCACCGATAGCGAAAACAATCGGCAATGCGTCAAACCATTTCATTTTTGGCAATGCAAAGGCCAATCTTTTTGAAACCATTTGCACCAAGATTGCGACAATGGTGATGAAACCAAAAAATTGATATGGGCGCAAAGTAAGTCCAATTTCTTTGGGCGCCAGATTGATGTTTTCCAAGGCCAATGTTCCAACAAAAAACACAAATGTCCAACCTGGACGATACAAACCCAAAATCAAAGCCAGAATTGCAAAAAATGCAAAATCACCCAAATTCTTAAATGGCAATAGTCCCACATTTGAAAACCAAATGGCAAAAACAATCAAAACAACATTCACCAAAACAAGATACAATTTGGTTGTATTCTTGAAAATTTGCTTGAAAAAATCTGTAAAAAGCTGTTCCATAATTATCGTTTTAGTGAATCTATGATATGCATCGTTTTGAGCACAAATTTGTCCCAAGAGAAATGAGTGGCGCGCTCCTTGCCTTTCAATGAGAGAGCGGCTTTCAAATGATTGTTTGTCAGCACGTTTTTCATCACCATCGCCAAGTCATCCACGCTTGTTGGATCACAATACAGCACACTGTCCACGCCAATCTCAGGTAGTGAAGATGTTTTAGAAGTGATCACGGGCACCCCTTGATGCATGGCTTCCAACACTGGAAGTCCAAAACCTTCATACAAAGAGGGATACACAAAAATGACCGCATTCTTATATAGCGCTGGCAAATCTTCTTGCGCAACAAAATCCAAAAGCATAGTTTCCTTTTCGATTCCCATCCCAATCACCGCCGCTTGCACATCAGTGACCAAAGGAGCAAGCTGGGGCATCATTTTTCCAGAAACAACCAATTTCGGCAGCCAGCTGGCATGACCATACGCTTCAAACAAAATCTTATACGCCCGCAGCACACTTTCCGTATTTTTTCGCACGTCCAATCCCCCACCAGTATAGATATATCCGGCTTTGAGATTGTATTTCTTCAAAACTCTTGCGCTTTCTTGCTCGCTGACTTCTTTTTTATAAATTTCATCCACATCGACATAGGCCACGGTGATTTTTGCCGCTTCCAGACCAAGATGCTTGATTAAATCCTTTTCTGTCTTGTGCGAAACGGCCACAAGTCGATCAGCATGCCTGAGTGCATGCTCGCTAAGCCATTGATATGTTTTTTTGCGCCAATTGTTGGCATATTGAGGAAAAAGTCGCGGAATGATGTCATGCACAACCATGATATGTTTGATTGCTTTGGGCATGATGGTTGGAGATTGATATAAACTCAAAAAAACATCACAACCATCTTTCTTGGCCAGCGCAGGCAGTGAAAATTTTTCCCACCAAATCTTGCGAATCAAATCGTCTCTCTTATATGGAGGCAAGAAAATTCTTTTTTCAAACTTGACCGCTTCAGGAGTGATGCTCTTTTGAATTTCCAAATCGAAATCCTCTTCCATATACAAAAAGAATTCCATTTCTTTCACGTTTGCGAGTTGCAAACTAGTGTTTGAAATTTCAATTATTTTTTTCAAGAAATTGATTGAGACCTGTCCTATGCCCGTATTTTGTTTGCGCGAAAATGACGCGTTTATTCCTATACGCATTTGATGTAATGATTACTAAGTAAAAATTTAAGTTATATCATTTCCTATCTCTTTTAAGTATACCGCAATTTAGACAAAAAGAAAGAGGGTCAAACACAAAATGAGGTTCCATAAATAAAAGAAGAGTATTTTTGTTTTACCTGTTTTTTCTTGAAGCCGTAGCGAACGACAGTGAGGTCCGAGTGAGCAGCCATAGATTTCGGCTGCGAATGTGCTCTCAAGAGAAAATAGGTAAAGCAAAAACCACATATTACACATGATATCAAAAAAAGAGCAGACTGATAAATCAGTCTGCTCTCTTTTTCAATTCCAATGACTAGGCAATTTTCAAGATATTCACCATCAAGGAAACTATATAATAACCAAGTGAGAATGTCAGAGCAAGGATTGTCATTGGAATCATTAAGTGAAAAACCAACTCTCCTACGTGCATTTTATGGTGTTGTTTATGCATATTTGTAATTTAGTTATGGTTTATGAATCAACCGTATATAATACACCTAAATCAACTTTTTGTCAAGTCAGCAATGATTGACCGAAATTACATACGCAGATATACTATATCTATTGGCTTTTTACGCCATTAATATAATAAAATCATTTTTATCTTAAAAAAATATGAAACAAAATGAAAAACCAGTAGTTTGCGTGATTGGAATGGGTTATGTTGGTCTTCCCTTGGCTGCGGTTGCTGCAAACAAAGGTTACACCGTTTATGGATTTGATAATGATCAAAAAAAACTAGACTTAATCAAACAAGGAATTTCACCATTCAAAGAAGAATTCTTGGAAGAACTTTTACCAAAAGTCAAAATTAATGTTTTCAGTGATCCGAAGCTGATGTCGGAGTGCGACATTCACATCATCTGCGTGCCGACACCAGTTGATGACAAATACTTTCCGGACTTGGGACCAGTGATCAATGCCTCCAAAACAGTTGCTGCCAACATGAAGAAAGGTGCTCTGGTCATTCTGGAATCAACTGTGAATCCAGGCGTGAGTGAAGAATTTGTCAAACCGATTTTCGAAGAAGCTGGTTTTGTTGTTGGAACAGATGTTTTCATTTCACATTGCCCTGAGCGCGTTAACCCGGGTGATCCAAAATGGAATGTTTCCAACATCCCTCGCGTGGTTGGATCATTTGATGCGGTTGGACTGAAGCGTTCACAAGAATTTTATGAAAGCATTGTGGATGCCAAAATCATGCCAATGGCCACCATCCGCGAAGCAGAGGCAGTGAAAATCACCGAGAATTCTTTCCGCGACATCAACATTGCATTTGTTAACGAACTTGCCAGGTCATTTGAGCGCATGGACATCGATGTCACCAATGTGATCAAAGGAGCATCCACTAAACCATTCTCATTTTTGGCACACTGGCCAAGTTGTGGAGTTGGCGGACATTGCATTCCAGTTGATCCCTATTATCTGATTGAAAAAGCTAAAGAGAATGATTTCGATCACGTGTTTTTGCGCGCTGCCAGAAAAATCAACAATTCAATGCCAGAATATACCATCGAGCTTTTGCAAGATCAGCTCAACGAAATTGAAAAATCCCTCAAAGGAACAACCGTAGGGGTGCTAGGACTTTCCTATAAAGCCAACGTTGGCGACCTGCGAGAAAGTCCATCTTTTGAACTGATCAAATTACTGGAAAAAAATGGAGCTAAAGTCCTCACTTTTGATCCTTTCGTGCCGGCAATGTCCAGCACCAAAAGCATCGATGAAATTTTGGAAAAAAGTGAAGCCATCTTACTGGCCACCAATCACCAGGAATTCATTGAGATTCCAGTTGAAAAATTTGTGAAAAATAACATCAAAGTTATTACTGATGGCAAAAATTGCCTAGACAAGGATGAAATCCAAAAGCATGGTATAATCTATAAAGGAATCGGACGCTAATAAAATAAATCTAAAATCCAAATGTCAAATGCCAAATAAAATCCTAAATCCAAATGACTTAAACTTTTATTCATTGGAGCTTTGAGCATTTATTTGAAATTTAGATTTTGACATTGAGATTTTCAAGCCCGTGTTTCATCTCATCAAACTAATCATCATGCTGGCCGGTATTGCAGCTATTGCCTATTTTGCCCTGCCATATTTTGGCTATGAGCTGAATGTCAATTATTTCAGTGAAAGCAAGGCAACTTGCCAACAAAGATTGAATGATTGCTCAAAAAACCTTGTCCAACAAGGAACGCAAAATGTAAAATGTGATTTCATGTGTGTTGATCCAAAATTAATAATCAAAAAAAATTAATAGCCTATGAAATTAATTGTAAACCTTCCAGCTTTCAATGAGGAAGAAAAAATTGCCGAAACAATCAAGCGAATTCCTCGCCAAATTGAAGGTATTGATGAAGTTTTTGTGCAAGTTATTGATGATGGATCCAAAGACAACACTGCTAAAGCAGCCAAAGACGCTGGGGCTGATTTTGTTTTCTCACATGAAGTCAATCGTGGCATCGGCGTGACATTTCGAACTGCCACTGAAAAAGCTCTCGAAAATGGTGCAGACTTGATGGTCAATATTGATGCTGATGGCCAATTTGATCCCAATGATATCATTAAAATAATTGGTCCGATTTTGGCTGGCGAGGTTGACATGACCAGCGCTGATCGCTTTGGCAATGAGGAAGCCAAAAACATGCCTAAAGCCAAATATTATCTGAATCGTTTCGCAGCCTGGATCATTGGCGGCTTCATGAATTATCCCATCAAAGATTTGACTTGCGGATTTCGCGGCTACAATCGAGAAACCTTACTAAGACTCAATCTTCCGGGAGCATTCACCTACACACAGGAAGTCATCATTGACGCGCTTGGCAAGAATCTGAAAATCAAATGGGTTCCGGTGGAAGTGACTTATTTTGAAGGCAGAAAATCACGAGTAGTGCGCAGCATCTATAGATACGTGAACAACAGTGCCAAAATAATTCTCAAAGCTGTGCGCGATGTGCGCCCAATGAAATTTTTCGGTGTGCCAGGCTTGTTTTTGATAATCATTGCCTTGGCAGTTTTTGCATATTTCATCTTCCTATATTCTCAAGACTTCAAAATTTCTCCTTATCGAAATTATCTCATCTTTTCAATCTCAAGTTTCTTGATTGGACTGCAATTTCTCGTTTTTGCGCTCATTGCTGACATGATCAAATCAAGTCGCAAACTCACAGAAGATCTCATGTACATGATAAAAGCAGAAAAGAACAAAAAGTAGCTTTCAGACAACTTTGTGCAAGAAAAAATGCCAAAAAAATACTGGCATTTTTTCTTGTTTAAAATTGCAAAATGCGCTATCATAACTATGCGATTAAATGATTATTTGGGTCATATCCAATACATGATTCTAAAGAAAGTTGGTACTGTTTTTTGATTTGCCATTTCCTTTTTCGGCACGCTTGCAATCGAAGAACTATGATTGCTTCGCTAAGACCTCGCTGTCGCTCGCTATTGCCTCAAAAGAAAATGACAAATCAAAAAGAAATTTCAAAAACTACCTATTGCATTATTAAATGATTATTTGCCCACATGATTCTATGAAAATATTGTTTATTTCCAGGGCGTATCCCCCAACCGTCGGTGGCATCGAAAACCAAAATTATGAACTTGCCAAATGGCTGAGCGAAATTGCCGAAGTTAAAATTATTGCCAACACCAGAGGAAGAAAATTCCTGCCAATCTTTGCACCTTATGCTTTATTGCGAGCATTATTTTTGATGCACAAATATGATGCACTATTGATTGGTGATGGCACATTGGCAATTTTAAGTTGGATTATGAAAATATTCTACAAAAAACCGACGCTTTGTGTTATTCATGGATTAGATATAAATTATGGCAGTGCTTCATTAGGAGTGTGGTATGAAAAAATTCTCATCAAATTATACCAAACATTTTGGATTGAAATATTTATCAAAAGCTTTGATAAATTGATCGCTGTTGGCAATGAAACCGTTAAAGTTGCCGTCGAAAAAGGGATTCCAGACGAAAAAATTGTTTTCATCCCAAATGGTGTCGACACTGAAAAACATTTGACTCAATCAGCCAAAGCAGATCTTGAAAAAATCATTGGGCAATCAGTTGCGGATAAGAAAGTTCTGCTGACTTCTGGCAGACTCGCCAAAAGAAAAGGTGTGGCTTGGTTTATTGCCAATGTGATGCCAAAACTTGCTGAAAATTTTGTCTACATCATTGCAGGTGACGGTCCAGACAAAGAAAACATCCAGCAAGCGATCAAAAATAACAAATTGGAAAATCGCATTACCATGCTTGGATATATTCCAGATGAAGCCAAGAATGTTTTGCTCAACACTGCCGATCTTTTTGTGCAGCCTAACATCAAGGTTGCTGGCGACATGGAAGGTTTTGGAATTTCTGTCATTGAAGCTGGCGCCTGTCGCCTGCCCGTGCTTGCCTCAAACATGGAAGGATTGAAAGATGCCATCAAGGACGGCAAGAATGGTTTCCTGGTGGAACCAGAAAATGCTCAAGCTTACGCAGATAAAATAAATGAATTGTTCAAAAGCGGAAGTCCACGCGAACTTTTTGGAGAAACTGTCAGAAATTTCGTGCTTGCAAATTATCAATGGAAAAATATAGCCCAACAATATCTGACTGAAATACAAAAAACCATTAATGAAAATCTCAAATCTCAAATCTCAATGTCAAATAAAATCTAAAATCCTAAATCCTAATTTTAAAAAATTTGGATTTAAATCATTTATTATCAAGTAGAGTGAGTGAAATGAAAATTAATTTTCATTTCCGAACGAGCGCCGATAATATGTAATCATATTTGGAATTTGGATTTTGGCATTTGGATTTATAAAAAATATTATGTTTGATTTTTTCTCATCACAATTAGCTTTCTATCTGGCAATATTAATTGCAGGATTCATTCCTGGAATTTTTCTGATTCTGGCCACACGCATGTATAGGCAATTTTCGATGCTGGAATTATTCGTGCTTTCATTTGGCTCCAGCATTGTTGTGATTGATTTCTTATTGATTCTGCTCGGACGATCCCCATTTGCCATCACGCGCTTCAGTGTGCTGGCGACAATTGCATTTTTTTCAGCAGCCTGCTTTGCAATTCACAAGCATTACCAAAGAAAAAGTGAAACTAAAATTTCCATCCTCAAGCAAATTCCTGACTCAAAAATTTCACGCCATTCCACCTTCCTGGTGATCACACTCTTATTCTTAACCATCTTCATCAAAACCATCTACTTCCAAGATGCCATTTTCCCAACTGCAACCGATCTTGGTCATCACATGTATTGGACAAAATCAATTGCCGTGACCGGTCAACTTCCAGTTTATGAAAAAGCTGAAATCACAACAAGCCATCAGATTGCTGAGCCGACCCCTATTGCTGATTTCATCATTGGAGAACATCTTTTTCTCGCTGCAATCGCGCTGATTTCTGGCGCTGAATTCATTTCTGCTTTTCCTGTCTTGGTTTTGTTTCTGATTCACATCATGTCAGTTTTGGCGATTTTCATTTTGGCTCGCACCTTTTTCAAGGATTCAGCTCATCGAAACACCATTTCAATTGTTGCCCTTTTTCTGATTGGACCGCTTTTCGCCATCGCTTCACCGCAAGCAAAATTCGTCAGCGGTGGTGTCATTGGCAATGACATTGGAAATCTCTTGATTCCAATCATAATCCTGCTGCTACTCAAAGCCTTTGCTGAAAAAAAATCTGAGCTCCTAGCTTATGCATTATTCATAAGTCTTGGCCTGGCCTACACTCATCATCTCAGCACTTTCGTATTTATCTTTTTGGCTTTTTTTGCGCTGATTTCCTATATTGCGCTCAACATCAAAACGATTAAGATTGACCTACGAGCTTGGCTAAAAATGTTGCGCTCGCCAGCGGTGCCAGCAATCATAGCGTTTGCGGCAATTTTCATTTTTCTTTTATATACACCGACCTATTTGAACACGAAAGCAATTGATACGGCAGTTGGCGCTCCCAGCAAGGCCACTCGCACAGGACTAACATTCGAACAATTGAAATCAACTGCCGGAGAAGCTCGTTTTGCTTTTGCAATGATTGGAATAGCTTTGCTTTTCTTGGCAAGAAATATCAAGAAATATAATCAAGCTTTTTTAATCGGCTGGATTTTGTCTCTAACAGTCATGTCACTCAGACCAGATTGGCTTTTCATCGACATTCCTTCCAATCGAGTTGCGAGCTACATTGTCTATCCCACCGCAATTGTGGCAGCCTACATGCTCGTAACGATTTTAACTGCCATAAAGTCAGCAGCGACCAAAAATAAAAATCATCTCAGTCCACTTTTTCTGCTTGCCACCTTTCTCTTGCTCATGTCATATGTTGCCACCAGTGGACTGTATGACAATGCACAATCACTCAATGTCAGCAGCAGCGCAACTGATTCGATTCAAACCTATGCAGCCTCGCAATATTTGGCAAAACAAATCACAACTGAAGATGTGATTTTGAAAGACCATAACTACCTTTCCGGCGATGCGTGGATCAAGCTTTTTTTCATGCGAGATTACAATTTTCCTTTGTCGCGAGGATTTTTCAAACGCTATGAAGATGAAACCAAGGTCCGCGAACAATGCACGAATTTCATGATTTCAAATCCGAGCACCCCAGCTGCTCAAGAGTGTTTTGCTGGCACCCGCACAAACATCATCATGATCGATCCCAAGATAGACAGCGAGCAATTCCGTCGTTCTGAAAAATTCTGGCAAGTATATTCAGCAGATGCAATTGGTATTTTTTACAAAGCTTTATAAAAAAACATTATGAACAATAAACTCATCATTCTTGCAACAACCTTTTTCATCCTAGTAAGTTTTATTTTTTTGTCCTTCTCTGAGCGAAAACAAGCAGACATCGACGCATTGAATGTTTGGATGCTTTATTTTGAAAGTCCCAAGGACAACTCGCTTGGTTTTGTGATTGAAAATCACACTGTCAACACTCAGTTCCACTGGGAAATTATGTCTGACGACACCATAACCAATCAAGGAGATGTTGATGTTAAAGCAGGTGTCACCAAAAAAATTCCAGTCTCAGCAACCAACATAGCCAACAAAAAATTCACCATCATTGTGACCAGCGGAGATACAAAAAAAGAAATATACAAGAATCTGTAAACAGAAATCCAAAATCTCAATTTCAAATGTCCAATAAAATCCAAAATCTCAAATCCTAAAAAAACATTGCGTTTTGACATTCTGATTTGAGTCATTTGTTTGACATTTGGGTTTTGACATTGAGATTTAAAGACACAATTTAATTCAGAAATTTAAATTATTCCAACAGTTTTATGAAAAAAGTATTATTAGTCACCCGCCCCATCACTCCTCCTTGGGATGAGGCTTCAAAAAATTTCGCCTACTTCCTGGCCAAAACAACGCCAGGTTTTGAATTTCATGTGCTGACTCCTGGCCAAGTTGATGCCCTGGAGCCGCACATCAAACAGGAGCACATCTATTCTTCCGCTCATCTTGATTGGCTGCAACGTCTGCGCCTACTGGCCATTGCACCAATCATCAAAAAATTTGACATCGCACATTTCATGCTGACACCCAACAAGCTCAACACCTGGGCATTTAAAACCTTCCTGACCAGCAAGACAACCAAAACCATTCAAACCATTGCCACTTTGCGCGAAGATCTTTTCGAGGATGCCGATTTCAAAAAAATCATTTTTGCCGATCTTGTCATCACCTATTCGGATTATGCCAAAAATAAACTTGAGAAATTAGGCCTTGCAAATATCGTCAGAATCTATCCAGGAATTGACACTGACCTATATTCCCCGACTTCCAAAAACATGCGCGCCATGGATTTGCTTGGAATCAAACAAGAAGATTTCATCATTTCCTATCCAGGGGAATACACTCGCCTGGGCGCAACTGATGACATCGTGGAAATGCTGCCTGATTTATTTGAGAAGATTCCAACTGCCAAATTCATTTTTGCCTGCAGAGTCAAAAATGAAAAAGATGCTCGCAAAAAAGATGAAGTGGTTGCAACCCTCAAAGAGCGCGGCATTTTTGAAAAAATAATTTTCACTGACACTTTCACTGACATGCCAAAATTGTACAATCTTTCAGACGTGGTCATCTTCCCTGTCCGCAACATGGAAGGCAAATTCGATGTTCCCTTGGCAGTCATTGAGGCATTTGCTTGCGAGAAACCTGTCATTGTTTCAAATCTGCCGATCTTGGAAGAATTTTCTTCCAGCGAAAATGCCGTCATGATTGATGCTAAAGATTCAGCTCAGTTGCCAGCAGCCATCATTGATCTCTTTGAAAACAGAGAAAAATGTGAGAAAATAGGAAAAGCAGCCAGAGCATACACCCTGGAAAATTTTGACATCAAGGATGTCGCCAACCAATATAGTGAAGCATACACAAAGTTATTATCATAACTTTAATTTCCATTAACAAAATGATTAAATTTTTAAAACGATTGATTGATTGAAAAATTAAAGAATTGTTTGAAAATTAAAAATTAAAAATTAAAAATTTGAATATATATGGCCTACGAAACAAAATCACTATCCGAAGATATCAAAGAATTTAAAACTGACAAAATGTCAGTTCCAGCGCTTTTCTTCATGAGCCAGGATCTTTTGCCTGAGGAGGAAACTTTTGCGCAAGTTGAAGACATTGCTGGAAATAAAGACACTTTTTTCCGCAGCACAGTTGCCATGCCAGATGTCTGCTCAAAACCAGGCAGAAAAAATGCGGCTGGCACAACCATCGCCAGTGAAAAATATATCTTGCCACAGGTCAATGATTCCGATCCAAATTGTGGAATGCGCTTGGTTAAAACCAGCCTAAATGAAGACAACATCACGCCTGCAGAAATCCACCGATTGTTTCAGGAGTTGGTTGCAGTTGTGCCAACCAAAAAATTCGTCGGCACAACAGTTCCCTTTTCTGTGGTGGTGGACATCTGTCGCCAAGGCACCAAAGCCATCATCAAACATTTGAACATTCAGACCAAGAACGAATTGGAAAACACGCAGTGTGGAGGAAGTTTTTTTGAAAAAGAAATGACGCGTCAAGACATTTTCGATGTCATCCCAAAACTCTATCTGGGTTTTGCCAAATATCGCCTGGGAATCATCGGGGCGGCTGGAAATCATTTTCTTGATTTAATGAAAGTTGGTGAAATTGCAGATCCAGTGATGGCAGAAAAAATGGGCATCAAGAAAGGTCAATATCTTTTCATGATTCACACTGGCAGCGGAATCCTTGGTCAATACACCATGTATACGCACACCGCCAAAAAAGCTGAACATTTTTCACAAGCACTCATGGTTGCGCTTGGCAAGCTGACATTCAGTTCCAAGAAAAAAGCTGTCTACGAAAAAATGCAAGAAAAAATAAGGATGCACATGACCAAAGATGACACGCTGCTCAAATATGATGCCAACGGAGAAGACGGAGAAATGTATATGAACGCGCGAGCAGCAGCTTCCAATTTCGGCACAGCCAATCGAGCTGTCATCACGCACAACATCGCCGAAACCATCAAAAAGCTTCTTGGACGCGATCCTCAACTGGATTTGATCTATGATCTTCCCCACATTTCCATCACGCGCGAAGAGCATTTTGGCAAGGAAGTCATGATTCATCGCTCCAACACCTCGCGCGCCTATGGTCCAAGCAGAATGTCTCATCATCCAATCTACAAAGAAACTGGCGAACCAGCTTTCATTCCATCTTCCATGAGCACCGATGCCTACATTTGCGTTGGCACAGACCGCAATGATCAAAGTTTCTTTTCCGCTCCGCACGGAACTGGCAAAGGCAAGAACAATAATGAAAAAAGTATCGCCAGCAAAGAAGAGTTGTTCGCCAAGATGGAAGAAAAAGGCATCAGACTCTACAACGCACAGTCTTCAATTGTCATCAATCAAGATTCTGCTCGCTACAAAAACATTGATCAAGTGATCAAGGGAGTTGAAGCCAACGGCGTGGCTCACGTGGTGGCCAAAATGCAACCAGTAGCAGTGCTGATGTACTAACGCGCATAAATCCAAAACCTCAAATCCAAATGACAAATAAAATCTTAAATCCAAATGTTTTAATTTTCTCATTTAGAAATTGAGTCATTTATTTGTCATTTGGATTTTGACATTGAGATTTTAAACCCTGCAAATCTTAAGAAACAAAAAAAATATACTCTGATTTTTAAATATCTATATTATGCAAATCATATCTATATCTGGTCTCGATGGCTCTGGCAAATCAACCCAAGCCAAAATGCTGCAAGAATTTTTGGAGGCGCAAGGAAAGAAAGTGCAGTATTTTCATGCCATTGAATTTTCCTTGGCTCAAAAAATCAAAAGTTTGCGCGACCAGCATTGTCTGATCTGTCGTTTCACCAAGGCGCGCGACAAAACCGAGCCAGCAACAGAAAAAAGTGTCACCAAAGCAAACTGGCTGCAAATTCAATTGCGCAAAATTTTGCTACTCATTGACGTTTTTCGTTTCAAAGCTTTCAAAAAGAAATTGGCGCGCGAAAAATGTGATTTTCTCATCACTGATCGTTTTTTCTATGACAGCATCGTCAACATTTCCTATCTTTCCAAGCGAAACACTCCTTCGCGCGCTGAAAAATTTCTGCCAGCTTCAGACTTTGCTTTCTACATCAAACTTCAGCCAGAATCAATCATGACTCGCGAGCGTGTGCCTGATCAAGGACTGGATTATTTGAAAGCCAAAAAGAAACTCTATGACATGTATGCGATCCTTTGGGATTTCAACATCATTGATGGCAGCAAAGACAAGCAGACTTTGCACGAAGAAATAAGAAGTATAATCACAAATAGTCAGCAAAAAAATCAATGAATTTCAAATTCAGCCAAGAAAACTATGTACAGATGAAAGCTACGGTTGAAAAAATCAAGTCTTTTCTTGGTTCCAAGAAAATTTTATGGCTGATTCTGGGAATCATCATAGCAGTTGGAATTTTTTTGCGCACCTATCATTTTCATGATTGGCTCAGATTCAACATGGATCAAGGTCGCGATGCAGTTTTGATCAGCAACGTCGTTGATGGAAGCACTCCAATTCCCCTGATTGGACCAAAAGCAGGTGGCACAGAATTCAAGCTCGGACCGATGCCATATTATTTTCAGATCATATCTGCCAAGCTCTTTGGCAATTTTCCAGATAAAATGGCCTATCCTGATTTGATTTCATCCATTTTGTGCATACCACTATTATTTTTTTTCCTGCAAAAATATTTCACTGGCAGCCTTTCCATTGCCCTCACAGGACTATTTTCTCTTTCATTTTATGCTGTGCTGTATTCACGCTTTGCTTGGAATCCGAATTCCACCCCTTTCTGGACGATTCTGGGTCTATATGGAATTCATAATATAATTTCACAAAAAAATCCTCATAAAATATTTTGGGCCACAATCACCGGCATAGCAATCGGGGTCGGTGTGCAATTGCACACGACACTGCTATTATTCTTCCCCATCATAACTATCCTTATTTTTGGTTTTTTGCTTTATCAGAAAATAAATTTATTGAAATATTTTTTCATAATTTTAGTCATATCATTATTTTTGAATATCCCCCAATTCATAAATGAATATAAGACCAATGGCCAAAACATCCAAAGATTTTTTACAGGCGTGCAAATGAAGCAAGATCCAACCAAGACATTCATTGACAAAACATTAAGGAACACCAGCTGCTGGGCTGGAAGCAACGTGGTCATTCTTTCAGGCTATGAATTGTTCAATTCATGCCAAATCAACAGTGAGACTGATTTTTTTGACATTACTATCTTTGCTCTTGGCGTTATTTTCTTGTTTGGAGGAACATATCTCGGCATCAGATATTTGAAGCAAGAACAAGATTTGGACAAAAAATATTTCTTGGCAATCATATTTTTATATATCGGCATCGCCTATTTGACCTATTTGCCATTGGCCTATTCCATCGATATGCGCTTTTTTCTGATGTTCATCTTTTTCCCTCTGATTCTGCTAGGCTTTTGGACAAAATTTCTAATGGAAAAAATTCCTAAAAACATTGCTCATCTGTCATTGATTCCAATAATATTACTTGTTGCAAGCAACCTCTTTTTTATCAAAAATTCTTTTGCCGATTTTGCTGATTTTGAAGAAGGGCGCGAAAGCAAAAATGTCCTCAGCAATGTGATGCTGAAAGAAATAGAATGCGTTTCAAATTTCATCATCGAAAATTCAAGCGCAGAAAAAGAACTCTACATTTCAGGCAACAAACAATATCTCAGAAAGTCCATCAACTCAATCAATTTTTTTGTCTCAAGATCGAATCTGAAACTCATTGTTTTTGACGAAAGCAAGGAAACAAAAGAAGATGCCTTTTATCTTCGCAGCTCAAATAAGCGAAAACAAATATTGAAAGAATCAAACACACCAATACGATACGATACATGTGGCAGAATGTTGATTTACCGATCTATCCAACAACAATAATAATTCAATTTTTTATTTTAGCTTCAAAATCATGACAAAACAAAACCTCGCCAAATCGACAATGTGGCTCATTGTTTCAGAAATAATCTTCAACCTCTCAGGTTATGTCATCCATTCTTTTGTGGGACGCATTCTCGGTCCTGCTGACTATGGACGCTATGGCTTGGTGGTCACCATGACGACCATGATTATCATCCTGATTGGAAACGGCATTCCAACCGCCATGGCCAAATATATCAGCGAGGTTTTCGAAACCAATCCGCGCCTGGTGCTTGTCATCAAAAGAAAGGCTCTGATTCTGCAGTCAATGCTTATTGGCGCAATCACGCTTGTTTTCTTTTTTTCCGCCCCTTTCCTGAGCCGCGCTTTGGGAGATGAAACACTCACCCCACTATTCAGGATTTCCACCTTCATCATTCCGGCTTTTGCAGCCGCTTCTTTCTATTTTTCCTTCTACACAGCCCTGCACAAGTTCAATGTGCAATCAATTCTCAAAACTTTGCGCTCTGTCTTGAAGGTTGTGGCCATCGTGGGGCTTGCATACGCTTTTGGAGTGCCAGGATCGATTGTGGGATATGCCGTAGCCGCATTCAGCGTCTTTCTGATCGCTTTTGCGCTTGATCAGCTCAAGTACACGAAGGAGCTCAAAAAAGCTGCCAAAACGCAAAATTTAAGCCTTCAGAGCAATTTTGAGACCAAAAAATTGACCAATTATGCCTGGCAAGTCATCCTTTTCTTTCTGGCTTATGAACTTTTGATCAGCATTGACCTCTATCTGGTCAAAGGCATCCTGCACGACGATCGCCTGACTGGAATCTACAACGCGGCGCTGACCGTGGGACGCATTCCCTATTACATTTTCTATGCGCTCACCATCATGCTTTTGCCAGTGATTTCCAAAACCACTTCTGAAAATAATCACACTGAAACCAATTCAGTCATCAGTCAATCATTGCGCTTGATGACGATCCTGTTGATTCCATCCGTGATTTTGATGTCGCAATTTTCCAGGCCCATCATCAAGCTTTTCTACAGTTCAAAATATATTGAAGCAGCTTTTCCCATGTCTATTTTAGCCTATGGCGTCGGCTTTCTCACCATTTTCTATGTCATGAGCTTCGTGCTCAACGGCGCTGGCAAAACCAAGATTCCCATGTGGATTTCCATTTTTGGCGTGATTGTAAATTCAATTCTGAACTACATTCTCATTAAACAATCTGGACTTGCAGGCTCAGCCATTGCAACCACCATCACCTCCTTTGTCACCATGCTCATGATTCTCTATTACATCCAGCGTGATTTTGGTATTTTGCTTCATCTTAAAAACCTTAGCAAAATGTTTTTTGCCGGCCTGCTCATGTATTTTGCTGCTGGTTTTTGTTCTCAAGGAGAATTCATTTTCCTTGTCTGGTCAGTGCTGCTTTTTGCAGGATATTTACTGGTCCTCTATGCTCTAGGTGAAATCACCAAAGCTGACCTTATTTACCTCAAACAAATTGGCGCCAAAAAGCAAAAGAAAGTTGAGATTCAAGAAGAACTTTCAGGCAACGAACCGACTGCCTAGCAATTCATCATGCAATCAACAATCGGTCACCAAAAAAGACTTCTTCGCGAAGTCTTTTTTGATATATATCAGTTGCATTTATACTAAGACAATTTGAGTGGTTACACTTTTTTATTTCAACTTCAAGGAAAAGACTGAGAACTGTCCGCGCTCGGAACATTTTTCCACTTCATATTTATCCAGAATTTTTTCCGCCAATTTACATCCAGTGTCAGCACTCTTGAGATAAAAAATTCTGGCGCCTTTCTTCAATGACACCTCCTTCTCCATTTGCACCAAAGTAAGCCCATGCTTTTCTCCCAGGAATTGCAAGGGTCTGAGCATCTTGAAAAGATAGCCTGCTTGTGCATCCAAATATAAAGTTTTCTCGCCCTCGGAATTTTCCAGCATAAATTTCATGATGAAATTCTCTTCTCCCAAAGTTGCATAATCAAAATTTCCGTTGATTTCCTTTCCGCCATTTTCAAGATCTTCAAAAGTGCCATAAATCTTTTGCCAATTGAAAAAAGAAAGCATCAGAATTGCAATGACAATGAAAACTTTCTCTCTTTTGAATTTTTCAGCCAAGAAAGTGAGCCAAAGACCCAACAACAAAAATGGCACGAAACTGAGTCCCAAAAAGAAACGCACGGAAAGTTCAGTCGCCCAGGTGCAAAAGAGCAGAAAGGAAATTCCAACATACAGAGACAAGACAATCAGCATGAGTTTCTTCTTTTTATCTTGTTCTCTCAATGCCAGGCGTCCCAAAAGAAAATACCCGCCCAAAGAAAAAACTGCGAGCAAAATCCAAGCAAAAACGAAAGAAAACTTTTGAGCGAAAGTCATGCGCTTGCCATCCAGTTTGCTGACAATCTTAGCATCAGCATTATAGTCGCACACGTCTTCATCTCCTTTTGCGGTGAGAATGTGAGCGTTGGATTTTAGATGACAGGAAAGATTGAGCAATGCATTTTCGCCCAAACTTGCATTTCGCACATTTTTCTCAGTCGCTCCGAGAAAGAATTTTGTTGTGTTTGCACCTCTGGTTTCAATTTCACTCTTGATCTGAGGAATATTCACGATAGCAGCTGCCGCCAAAACAATCGCGATTGTTCCTATTTTGACATATTTCCTATCATAAAGAAGCGCCAACACTAACACACTTATAACAGGCAGGATTATCAGCAGCGATGTGTGCAGTTGAACATTGATTCCAAGTGCCACCCCACACAAAATTGCCCACCAAACTTGCTTGTTTTTTCCCTCATTCATCATGCCATAAAAAGAATAGAGATAAAGCATCACAAAAAAAGGCGTGGAGTTTGGATTCCAAGCAAAACGACCATATTTCACCATGAAATATGAAATGACATACAGCCAGGTTATTCCCAATGAAACATTGACGTTGAAAAATATTCTTGCCAGCAAAAAAAACAAAGGAATGGAAAGTACAGCGAAAAGCAAGTCAGGAAAGGCTGCCACATAGGGTTGATTTCCAAAAATTTTCACGGCCACAATTTGAAAGTGATAAAAAATTCCACCGAGCTTGAAATCAGTTCCACCTGCCATGGGACCAAGCAATGGCCATGATGTCTTGCCTTCGGCAGCATTGATTGCAATCCTGGCATCTCGTGATTGATCAGCATTAAATCTCAGCCACTGCGAAAAATTATAGCTTCGCAGAAACAGGCCGATCAACACAAAGACTATCAGCAAGATGAATGTATTTTTTTTGTTCATTTGTTTTCTTGATTAAATAAATCCTTCCAAAAAACCCGCTCTTCTCTGCCAGCACTTCCGATGTTCTTGATAGCTTGAGCAACAATACCAGCTGATTCATTCAATTGACTTTCGTCTTCATTTTCCGCATCAACACTGTCTCTTTCCTCTTGAGCTATGGCCTCCTTGGCTGACTTCTTTTTTTTGAAAGGATTGTTGATTACTTTTTTGGAAGCTTGCTTTTCTTCGTTTATTCCAAAACGCACCACCGTCACATCTCCAAAGGTGCCTTGCTTGATTTTTTCAATCTGCGCGGTGTAATATCTGTCGAAATAATTATTTTTAGTAAAATACACGAAATAGTAACATTCTTTGTCTGAAACATCGATTGTTCCCCATTTTATCCTGTATGGTCGCTTTTCGCCAATATTCTCCAAGGTATATGCAAAAAGACTTCTATACACTTCTTTCGGTGGAATGATTGTAATTTCTTCTTTTTCACAATCATTGCTGATGAATTGAGCAACTTTCTTCAGATGCCACCATGATTCGCCCTGTACTGATTTCAAAATGGCTGATTTTCTTGGAGTTGTGACTCGCCTTTGCGAATCTCCCATTTCCGCAAACCAAGTTTTCACACTATAAGCATTGGCAAAAATTGGAATCAAGAGAAGCACAATTGGCACGATAATGCGATATTTGAAATCAAAAGATTTTTCAAAGGCTATTGCCATGAATCCCAGCAGAATAAATGGAATCGGCAAAATCACCAAGAAATGCCTTGGCTGAAGCTGCGCAGCCAAGCTGACATACATCAAGAAATAGGCAGCAAACCAAATAAACACCAGAAATATCAAGAATCTTTTTTTGACATCCCTCTCTTTGATGAAAAAGATGATTCCCGAAATCACACCAGTGATCATGATGATTCCCGACCAATTGATGATTTTCTTTGGAACATTGATCAGACCACCCAAAATGGTCAGAAAATATTTGGAAAAATTGAAATAATTTTGTTGCAAAAGCGTGAGTAAAGACGAGTCAGAACTTTTCTTGCCTATTGAGCTCAAGAAATTGAGCGCGTTGTTGCCTTGAGTTGCAATGTCACTAAGAATGACTGGCACATAAAAAAGCATTAGCACCAACAAGGTGATTCCCAAATATTTCAAATGGCTGCCAATGAGTTGTTTGAAATAAAATTTTCTGGCAACAAAAACTGCCAAGATGATGAATGGGAAAATCAAAAACGACACAAAATGCAATTGACTGGCAACAGCATAGGCAATTCCAATGACAATTGACCACCAAATTTTACTTTTTCTTTTTTCGGCAATAAAGAATTTAAACAAGGCAAAGAAAAAAAGCAAATTGAAAAAAGGCAAAGAATTTGGATTCCAAGCAAAACGCGAATATTGAATGGCAAAATAGCACACCGCATAACCGGCCACCAAAGCCAATGACCAACTTTTTGGAAAAAGTTCTTTCAGAAAAAAATAAAGCAATCCCAAAGTTAGAATCGAGAAAAGTAAATCTGGCAAGGCATAGACAGCCGGACTGCCAGTTCCAAAAATAGCAGCAGCGACATATTCGAAATAATAAAAAACAGGTCCAAGCCTTAGATATGTTCCGCCAGCTTTCGGTCCAAGCAGTGGAAGCCAGCCCGGGCCATTTTCAACCGCCTTACTCACCAAATAAGCATCCCGCGCCTGATCGCCCTGGAAAAACAGCCAATTTTCAAAATGATAGGTTCGCAAAAAGATACCAACCGCAAGAATAACTACAAAGAAAAAAATAACTGACTTGTTTTTCATACTTTTAATGCTAAATTTATTCATTCATATCTATCTCGTCAGTTGCCTCTTCGACAGTATTGGCTTTTAATCCAAAAACGTCCTTCCAGAAAACTCGATCAGTTTTTTTGAATTCTTTGTTCAATCTGAAATCATTGGAGGTCTGCCTACTGAGAAAATTTATTTCATACACCGTTATCTGACCAACCTTTTCAGCTGACAAACTTTCAATATTGTTGGAATATTTCTTTTCCAGTGATGCAAGATCCGTTTGAGATGGAATGATTGCAAAAAATTGAGCAGCTGGGTCATCGTTAGCCTGCTCATTTAAGGTGGCAAACTTCAAGGTTGGATCCTTTTTCTGTTCCAAAATATATCGGATTGGCTGAACATGCTCAGGCTTCACATAGAAGTAAATGGTGGCATCTTTATTTTTTCTTTTTGCATACATGAAATCAACAGCTCTTTGCAATTGACCAAGCGTCACACCATCCTTGGTTTTCAAAATCAAAGTGCGATCGATTTCCACATCATCAATTTGTGAATTTTTCTGCTCTGCAAACCAAGCCGAGGTTCCAAAAATGTTCAATCCCAGAATAATCGCAAAGATTGCTGAAATGAAATATATCGCTTTTTTAGGAAATTTTTCCAGCAAAAAATTGAAAATGATTCCAGTCAAAATAAATGGGATTGCAAAAACCAAAATAAAGAACCTTGGGCGCAAATCAAAGGCAACCGGCGTGGTCAAAATGAAAAACACGCCCATCCAAATGAAAACGACCATCAAAAAATCTCTTTTTATTGCTGATTGTTCTTTCCGCATTGCCCTCACTGCCAAAACCAGACCCGAGATGAGCAAGATTACAGTGAAAATCGCAGGCAGCGCATTGTCATCCAATCCTCCCACATTACAAAAAGAAGTCGAGATCAAACAATAATATTTCGTGTTTTCTGAGAAATTTTTGGAAATCTTTTCGATAAATGGCTTGCTGCTGGGCTTAGAGCTAAGTGCCTGCACAAAGTTGCTTGCGTTCTCGCCTTTTCGCATGACATCACTGATGATCACTGGCGTATAGAAAAATGTGAACACGGCCGCAAATGTGACACCATACATTGCCATCTTTTTCCAAAAATCAGTGGTGACAAACTCCTGCAGCTTTTCTTTTTTCCAAAATTTGGAGCGCAGCACAATGAAAAGCCCTGAAACACCTAGCAGCACAAAGAATCCAAAAAAATGGAGTTGCGAACCGATTGCCAAAGCCAAAGCCCAAAGTGCAACCCAGCCAAGCTTTGCTTTCATTTTTTCTTCATTCAAAAATTTCAAAAGTGCGAAAAATGTCAGCAACAAGAAAAATTGCAAAGAATTCGGATTCCAAGCAAAGCGCGAATATTCGATGATGATAAAAGAGAATGCATATAAAGTCGTGATTGCCAGTGAAACCTTTCTGGAAAAATATAGGCGCGAGAAAAAATATAGCAAAACAATCGCTCCCATTGAAAAAAACAAATCAGGATAGGCAAAAACTTGCGGCTCAGTGGAATTGAAAATTTTTCCTGAGATATATTGGAAATAATAATAGGCCGGCCCCAATCTCAAAAATCCACTGTCAACTTGCGTTGCCCCAGCCCTTGGCCCCAAAAG
>JAAXUC010000023.1 GCA_013336225.1 Candidatus Moraniibacteriota bacterium | reverse complement strand
GGCGCATGTCGCGATGAGGCAAGTCCAACAAGTTCTGGTCATTGGTATATGAATGCGTGGTGGTCATGAATCCTTGCTCAACATTGCAAAGGTCATCCAACACCTTGATCATTGGAGCCAAACAATTGGTTGTGCAAGAACCATTGGAAACGATAGTTTCACCTTTGTAATCCTGTTCATTGATTCCCAAAAGATATACTGGCACATCATCTTTTGGAGGTGCAGAAAGCACAACTTTTTTTGCTCCAGCAGCAATGTGTTTGCCAGCGCCTTCTTGATCCAAGAAAATTCCCGTGCAATCCAGCACAACATCAACCTCCATTTTTTTCCAGGGCAAATTCAAGGGATCCTTTTCAGAAAAATATTTAATTGGCTTTCCATCAATGATAAGTTCACTGTTTTCTTTGTCCACAGTCACCTCTCGTCCATAAATTCCATAGGAGGAATCATATTTCAAAAGATGAGCGCTGGTTTCTATGTCGGTCAAATCATTGATTGCCACAACTTCCATACCCTTTTTTTCAAACATGATTTTGAGTGATGGTCTTCCAATTCTCCCAAACCCATTGATTGCAACTTTCAGCATAATATTAAATAAAAATTAATTATTAACGAATTAACGGATTAACGTATTTATTTTTCAGTCAGCACCCTCACCCCAACCCTCTCCCAAAAGGAGAGGGAGAAGCAATGAAGAAAACATTACGACGCCTCAATTTCAGTTAAATGCCAGTGATCACCTTTAACTTTTTTGATGTTAAACTTAGTTCTTTCCAAGATTGTTCCTTTGGCAATATTCTTGATTCCAAATTTCAAATTATCAATACTGATGTCCTCCGTATGTTCTGCGTGGCCATCGTGTGCCAAAGCAATCTGTCCAATCTCCAAATTCACATATTCAATTTGTGAAAGTTTTTCACTTTTCACGATCTTCATTAAATCATCAACGATTTCCTTGGCTAACATAAAATCATGCATAATAATAAATATTAAATAATTATTCATTAACGCATTAACAGATTAACGCATTTGAAATTCCAATCCGTTAATTCGCAATTCGTTAATTTTCAATAGACAATTCTAATGCACTGCACACGAAATGCATGGGTCATAGGCGCGAATGAAGGCGCGCATTTTTCGCTCCATGGCTTTTTCATCTTTCTCAAGAATACCAGGAATGAAGGCGGCAATATCATCTTCCAGATGCGTCAAAAATTGTGCGGTTGGCGTGATGATGTTCACATTCTTAATATATCCCTTTGCGTCGATATCAACCCAATAATACAATATTCCGCGCGGCGCTTCAATGGCCGCCGCAGCTGATCCTTCACGCACCACATATTCTTTCGTGATTGCATTTTCCAGCTCCATGTGCGAAAGTTCTTTCAATAATTTTATGGAGTCCTCAATGCAATGAACAACTTCCACCATTTGATACAAAACATTGTGAAAAGGATTGAAATCTGGCAAATTGAAATCGAGCTCTTTCAAATATTTTCGTGCAGCTGGACTCAATTTTGCATGATTATTATTAACTCGCGCAATTGAACCAACCATATAGCTTGTTTTTCCATCGTGCAAAACTCGCTTGATGATTTCCTTAGGCCGCTGAAATTCATGGAAATTTTCTTCATATTTCTGCACATCGACGTGCAAACCCTTATTGGAAATCACGTTGCCATCATAAATTGCATATTCGCCTGCAGTTTGAAGTGAAATATATTCAGTTGGACGAGAAAAATTAGGGGTTTTGATGGTTTTGAAAAAGGCAGCCAATTCCAAAGCAATGGGAACAATTTCTTCGCCCAAGAATATCAATTGCTTGATCTCTTCAAGCGTTGGAACTTTTTTGAATCCTCCAACTTCATTAGTCAGTGGATGCACCACGCGCCCACCAATGGTTTTGACAATTGCCATGCCATATTCGCGAATCTTCACTGCCTTTTTTGTTTCTTCTGGATATTCCTTCACCAAATCTAGATCATTTTCAATGTCCAAGAAATCAGCCAATGACAAAAAGAACAGATGCAGCGCATGCGAGTGAATGAACTGCGCATGTTCCATGATTTTGCGCAATTGCTCAGTCTCCTTGGTAACCTCAATCTTCATGGCATTTTCAATGGCTTTGATCGAAGTCAGATTATGCACAACTGGACAGATTCCACAAATTCTTTGGGCAATCACAGGCATGTCTTTAAAGTGTCTGCCGATCAAGATTCCCTCAATCAAGCGAATCCCTTCCTGCACTTCAAACTTGGCGCTTTTCACGTCGCCTTTAATAACACTAGCCATAAAGCCAGTATGCCCTTCAATTTTTGCAATGTGATTTATTTTTATATTCATACAAAAGTTTATAAAGTTATAAAGTTCGTAAAGTTCATCAAGTATTCATGACTATGCTTTGTGGTCTTTTTCCCATTGCTCAATATCATCACGGAGGCCATAGATTTCGGTGGTGTTTTCAAATTCTTCATCAGTCATCATGGTTTTGAGTGTCATCTTCATGGCTTTCACATTTCCAGTTGGACGCAGACCTCGACAACCTTGACAACCCATGCGCGAACTTGGGCACACTGCATCGCAGCCTCCCAAAATCATTGGACCAAAACAAGGTTTCTTGTCGAGCAGCAAACAACGATTGCCTTTCTTTTTGCATTCCACACAAATTGGACTATCTGGAATTTGAGGAATCTCCAAGCCAGTCTTAATATTTCCCAAAAATATTGGAAAGTATTTCAAAAATTCTTCGCCAGTAATTGGACAACCAGGAAGCGTGAAATCAACTTTCACAAAATTGTCCACTTCCTGAACCTCTTCAGTTTCAATGCCTTGAATATATTTGTACACGTGTTTGACGGTTTGTTTTTGTTCATGATAATTTCTGATTTCCGGAATTCCACCCATCGCTGCGCAGTTTCCAATCACCACCAAGAGCTTGCTACGTTTTCGCAGTTCCAGCAAAGTTTTCTTGTTGGCGGCAGTCATGGGATTTCCCTCCACAAATGCAATGTCTAGCAATTCCCCATTGTCCTCTTCATCTTCCAGCAAGCGAAAGTCCACCATTTCAACCAAGCTCATGGCTTCCAAAAACTTTTCTCCCAAATCGAGCAAAGCAAATTGACAACCCTCGCAGGAAGTCAACGAAACAATGGCAATTTTAGGTTTATTTATTTGTGTTTTTGGCACAATTATTTCTTCGGAAACTGAATTTATTTCATCCATTTGAATTTTTATTTTAATGGTTCAATATACCAGTATTGTAGCATATTTTTGAGATAAAAAAAATGGAGAACTAATTATTAGTTCTCCATATCATTTTCCAGCCATTTTTCGTGAGCGCGGATAATAATGCATTGTCGCAAAATCCATCTTTTCTTGGATCGAATTGACTGCTTGCAAGAAAATCTGACTTTTCTGATTTATAGCATTTAAAACATCCATTTCGCCAGCAGTGGTCTTTCCAATGATGAATCCATAATGCATAAGCGCCGCATCTCCTTGGACATACACGGTTTTATCATTCTCAAGTAAAAACAAACTTCTAATGATAACACCTTCGCTATCTACCACCACCAAGTTTTCAGGATCGTCGACAATAATTGGCACAAGCAAGTGACCATACACGACTTTCAGGGCATACCATCCTGGCAATCCATCTTTTTTTGTGTCTGCAAAAATTTTCTTTGCATGAATATCTCCCCCAAAATATTCCATGATCTCCAAGCGGTCAATGGTATCGGATTTGGTATTTTCAAGCAAATGAGTGTAGACATCCATCTCTCCCTCACAGGCGCAAGATGATTCAGGCACTATGCCTTTTCGAAGCTCGCAACCAAGAACATTTTCCCCATTTTCACAAAGAATTTGCAAATGCTTCTTAGCATGTTCACCACCATTAAGTGGCGTTGCTGGACAGGTCTGCATGATCTTCCAAAGAAGATCCAACCCGGCTGGTGTGATTATCTTCTTATTTATCATAGCTGACCTCCCTTGATTATGTTAAAGATCTCTTCAGCCTCCTGTTTCTCCATTTTCTCAATCACAACATTTTGCTGCGACATGACAAAATCCCCAATAGACAAGTCTATCAGGGTTTTCAGCTCTTGTCTAGCGCCATTGTGATCCTCAACCACAACAACATTGCCGCGTATTTCAAGGACTTTTTTGGGTATAGTAAGACACATAGCGCTTCGCGCAAGTTTCAAGTTGCAAGCTCATAAAGTTGAAAGAAAAAAACAAATGCATCCAAAACTTTAAAAACTTGATGAACTTTAAAAACTTGATGAACTTAATTCTTATTCTTCTCCAATCTCATCAGATTTAGCAGAATTGCTTTCATGCTTTTTCGGATTATCATGCACCACACACTTACCACTACTGCAAAAATCTTCCATCTTGCCCATCACAGTCTTTTTAACCTCGTCCTGCGCATCTCCCAAGAGCTTGCGAATATCAAAAGAAACTTCATCCTTACTTCTGACAGTTTTAATGATACTATTAATAAAAGCTACGCGCGTGGCGGTGTCCACATTGAAGCAGCTCACCCCTCTTTTCACAACTTCTTTGACTCTGCCATTTTCCCAGTCAGATGCGCCATGAAGCACTATTGGAACCGTCACTCTTGCCCTGATTTTTTCAAGGCGCGCATAATCAGGAACTTTTCGTTCCTTCACGAAACCATGCGCATTTCCAATGGCCACCGCCAAAGTGTCAATACCAGTTTTCTCCACAAATTCAGCTGCTTCATCAGGATCTGTCATATATTTATCCCAATCAACTTCGCCAGCCTCCATCTCGCCGATATATGGCACACTTCCCAATTCTCCTTGCACATCAATTCCCTTGTCATGACAATAATCCACCACATTTTTAGTGATTGTAATGTTGTCAGCAAGATTACGACGAGAACCATCAATCATCACAGAGTTGAAACCAATCTCCACGCAGCGCTTGCAAACATCAAAACTTTTGCCATGATCCAGGTGGATTCCAATTGGAATCTCAGGAGCATACAATTCCGCCATGTTTTTCACGATACTGAAAATCTGACGACCGCCAGCATATTCCATGGTTTTTTCAGTGATTTGAATGATCACCGGACTCTTGAGCTCATTGGCAGCTTCGATGATGGCCCTGGTTGTTTCCATATTGGTCGTGTTAAAAGCGCCAACAGCATAGCCACCATGCATTGCATCTGTGAGAATTTTTTTGACTGATGTTATCATGATTTTATTTTTTATTAACGAATTAACGTATTAACGTATTGAATTCGTTAATTCTTTAATGCATTAATTTTCAATAAACAATTTTATTTATTTAATATTTCCGCAATCTTGATAAATTCCATCGGAATTAAGCTTTCTCTGCCAATCAGCGCGCCATTCATCCCTGGATCAATACAAAGTTGTTTTGCGGTTGCAGCTTTCACGCTTCCACCATATAGGATTCTGATTTTTTCTGCCACCGGCTGACCGAAAGTGTCTGCAAAGATTTTCTTGATCAAGATTCTGACTTCCATGATTTCATCGCTGGTTGGAATTGCGTCGCTGCCAACAGCCCAAACTGGCTCATAGGCAATCACCACGGTTGCAATTTTTGAAATTGGCACATCAGCAAGTCCTTCATGCAGCTGATTGATGATGACATCAGTAGTTCTGCCAGCCTGGCGATCTTCCAAAGTTTCTCCCACACAACAAATCGGAGTGAGATTGGCATTTAAAACGCTGTTTATCTTTGCTTTAATATCATCATTGGTTTCATTGAAATATTTTCGCCTCTCACTATGCCCAACAATCACATATTGTGCTCCAACATTTTTCACCATAGCCGCTGAAATTTCACCCGTATATGAACCGCGCTCTTCCCAAAAAATATTCTGAGCACCTACAGCAAAATCTTCGTCCTCAGTTTTT
>JAAXUC010000022.1 GCA_013336225.1 Candidatus Moraniibacteriota bacterium | reverse complement strand
TATAAAGGAAAAGGATTTAAATATGTTGGTGAACACGTGAGAAGAAAAGAAGGTAAGAAATCATCCAAATAGTCAATTCAGCAAGTAATAAAATTGTATAAAGAGTATGAAAAAAATAAGTAGCAATAGTGGACGATTACAAAGAAAACGAAGGGTTCGTGCTAAGATCTCAGGATCTGCAGACAGGCCTCGTTTGGCTGTGTTTAAAAGCTTGAAAGGGATTTATGTTCAAGTGATTGATGATGTTGTCGGAAAGACTCTTGCAAGCGCAAAACTTGCAGAAATCAAAAAAGCAACCAACACAATTGAAGGCGCAAAAGAAGTTGGAAAACTTATTGCCAAGAAATGCACGGCGCTCAAGATAGAGTTTGTAACATTTGACCGAGCAGGATATCAATATCATGGAAAAGTTAAGGCGCTGGCAGAAGGCGCACGCGAAGGCGGACTGCAATTTTAATGTTTTGAATTATAAATACTATATTATCCTATGAATAAGAGACCAGGAAAAAAGAATACGCGAAGAGAAAAACCAGAGTTTGAACAAAAACTATTGGATTTGGCTCGAGTTACTCGTGTAGTAAAAGGAGGACGAAGATTTCGTTTCCGCGCAACTTTGGTGATTGGTGATCGCAAAGGAAAAGTTGGTGTTGGTGTTTCCAAGGGATCAGATGTTTCTGACGCTATTGGAAAAGCATACAACGATGCAAAAAAATGCATGATCACAGTGAACTTGTCTGACAATACCATTCCTCATGACATCAGAATGAAATTGGGTAGCGCAAAAATTTTGCTAAAGCCTGCTTCAGAAGGACGAGGAGTTATTGCTGGAGGTGCAGTACGCGCAGTGGTTGATTTGGCTGGTATTCGAGACATCGTTTCAAAATCATTGGGAACAGCAAATAAACTTAATGTTGCCCGAGCAACAATCGAAGCTCTCAAGGCTTTGAAAGCTCCCCGCATTAAGATGACCAAAGACACTGACGTTAAAGAAGCTAAGGAAATTAAAGAGGTAAAATAATATGCAAATTCATCAACTTACAGTAAAAAAGCGCAAGGATAAAAAAACCGTTGGCCGTGGTGGAAAACGAGGAACTTATTCTGGTAAAGGAAACAAAGGTCAGAAAGCTCGCTCTGGAGCATCAATCGACCCATTGTTTGAAGGTGGACGATCTTCACTTGTTGAACGTCTGAAAAAGGTTCGTGGATTCAAATCACTTGCTGCCAAAAAAACAGTTGTGAAATTGGAAGCTTTGGAAAAATTCTTCAAGGATGGAGACGTTGTTTCAATTGAAGCATTGCTAAAAACCAAGCTTATTGATAAGGCTGATGCAAAAGATGGTGTGAAAATCTTAGCAACAGGCACAATTACCAAAAAACTTACAATCTCTGCAGAACTTCTTCTTTCCCAAACTGCTAAAGATGCTATAATCAAAGCAGGTGGAACAATCTTGGAGCTAGGCAACTAGTTAATTGGTTTTGATTAGTAAAATAGTTTTCAAGATAGGTCAACTAGGGAGCTAAACAACTATTTAACTAATATCAATGTTCGAAAAAATAACACAAATTTTCAAAATCAGTGAACTTCGCAATAAGATCCTCTTTATATTGGGGATTCTTATTGTTTTCAGGATTGCCGCCAACGTACCTCTTCCGGGTGTTAATATTGAACAGCTTCGAAGACTTTTTGAAGGCAATCAGCTCTTGGGCATGCTCAATGTTTTTTCCGGAGGAGGATTGACCAATATCTCAATCGTGATGCTTGGAGTTGGTCCATACATCACAGCTTCAATCATCATGCAGCTTTTGACCATGATTGTGCCGCAAGTTGAACAAATGTACAAGGAAGAAGGGGAGGCTGGACGTCAGAAATTCAACATGATCACTCGTTGGGTCACCGTTCCTTTGGCAATCGTTCAGACTTTCAGCATGATTACCTTGCTTCGATCGCAAGGTGTCATTTCCATCACCTCGCCATTCGAAACTTTCGTTGTGATTGTTGTGGCCACGGCTGGCACAATTTTCTTGATGTGGCTGGGGGAGTTGATCACGGAAAAAGGCATTGGAAACGGAGTTTCTCTGATCATCTTTGCTGGAATTGTCAGTGGGCTTCCGTCGGGAATTTCAAAATTGTTGCTGACTTTTGATGCATCTCAAGTTTTTGTCTACATTGGTCTTTTAGTGGTGACACTGATTACGATTGGTGGGGTGGTGTTGGTGACGGAAGGACAACGAAATATCCCTGTTTCCTATGCCAAAAGAGTTCGAGGTGACAAAACTTTCGGAGGATCATCTTCTCATTTGCCGCTGCGCGTCAATCAAGCTGGTGTGATTCCAATTATTTTTGCCATGTCTATTATGCTTTTTCCGGGAATGATTGCAACATTTCTCATGAAAGCCAGCAATCCAGCGGTGGCGCATGCAGCTTCATCAGTGAACACTCTTTTTCAAAATCAAGTTTTCTATAGCAGTATGTATTTTATCTTGATCGTGATGTTTACTTATTTTTATACTGCAGTGGTTTTTGATCCAGTTAAAATTGCTGAAAATTTGCAAAAACAAGGCGGATATATTCCCGGCATCAGGCCAGGTAAAACAACTGCTGATTACCTATATAAAATCATGAATCGCATCACACTTACTGGATCCGTATTTTTAGGAATAATTGCCGTGCTTCCATTTATCATACAGGGCTTAACCAATATTCAAGCCATTCAAATTGGTGGAACTAGTATTCTTATTGTTGTTTCTGTGGTGATTGAAACAATCAAGCAAATCGAAGGACAACTTGTCATGCGAGATTATGAAGGATTCTAAATGCCTCGCTGCGCTCGAATTTTTAATTTAAAATTTTTAATTTTGAATAAATTTTTAATGTTTGAATTATTTAAACATTGAATCATTCGAATTTGATTCGAAATTCAAAATTCAAAATTCAAAATTTTGCAATGAATCTAATCATCTTTGGACCACAAGGTTCTGGTAAAGGAACTCAGGCTGATCTTTTGGCTGAAAAATTTAATCTGGCTCACATTGAAACGGGGCAGATTTTTCGTGAAATCGGCAGAGAAAATTCAGAGTTGGGAAAGATCGTGAAAAATCTCAATGAGCAAAAGGAAATGATTCCTGATGAAGTCACGGTGGAAGTTTTGAGGGCAAAATTGGAAGTTGTACCTATTGATATGGGTATTATTCTTGATAGTGCACCGCGCACAACTGGACAAGTTGAGCCAATTGAACAAATGCTGGCAGAATTGGCGAGAACTTTGGATAAAGCAATCTATATCACTCTTCCGTATGAACAGTCAGTGGAGCGCATCACGAAACGTTATGCTTGTACGGTTTGTTATCGTCATTTTGTGCTGGGAAATCATATTCAAGAATTGAATGATCCTTGTCCTACTTGTGGCGGACCAATCATGCAAAGAGGTGATGACACGCCAGAGGGTGTGGCAAAAAGATTGGACACTTTTTATAAGGTCACAATTCCAGTGATTGATGAATATCGCGAAAGGGGAATGTTAATTGAAGTGGATGGGAGCCAGACGGTAGAGAATGTATTCTCTGAAATAATTGAGCAGCTTGAGAAAAAATAAGAATTGGTGAATTTATTATTTGTTATAATGTCAAAATCCAAAATCTAAATGACAAATAAAATCTCAAATCAAAAATCTTAAATTTTAGACATTTGAACTTTAGTCATTTATTTGAAATTTGAAATTTGGATTTAGGATTTTTGAGTATTATGTCTATTCATATTAAAAATAAATCTGAAATTGAAATCATGCGCAGAGCAGGGAAGTTGCTTGCTGGCGTCATGCAAGAACTTGGCACGAAAGTGCGTGCTGGTGTCAGCACTATGGAGATCGACAAGCTCGCTGAAGAGCTTATTTTGGCTGCTGGCGGGCGGCCAGCGTTCAAAGGATATGGCGGCGGCAAGAATCCTTTTCCAGCCACCATTTGCGCTTCTGTGAACGATGAGGTGGTGCATGGAATTCCAAGTGACAGCGTGACTTTGAAAGACGGAGATCTTTTCAAAGTTGATCTGGGCATTGAAATTGATGGTTTCTATTCTGATATGGCCAGAACTTTTGCTATTGGTGAAATTTCGCAGGAAGCGCAGAAATTGATTGAAATTACGGAGAAATCTTTTTGGAAAGGAATTAAGAATCTCAAAGCTGGCGCAATGTTGAGCGAGTTTTCCAAAACTGCACAAAAAACCGTGGAAGACGCAGGATTTTCGGTGGTGAAAAATTTGGTCGGTCATGGCATCGGCAAAAACCTCCACGAAGATCCACAAGTTCCAAATTATTTTGAAAAAGGTTTTCGTGATTTGAAACTTGAGGCTGGCATGACGCTTGCTCTTGAGCCAATGGTCAACGTTGGCACTCATCAAACCGAACTTGCCTCTGATGGCTGGGCCTATCTTACTGCTGACGGAAAACTTTCCGCCCACTATGAAAATACAATTTTGATCACGGAAAATGGAGTTGAGGTTTTGACTGCATAATTTTTTATATTGTAAACCTTTAGACATTCATTTTTGGATGTCCTTTTTTTTGTAATTTAAAGTATGTTTCTAAATTTCTTTTTCCAATCAAAAAAAAGTTACAAAAAATAGCGCCGTGCTTGTTGCTGGGGCAAAGACTTCACTCTTAGCTAAAATTTACACTGCGCGCCTACGTCTGCTGACGGGCGCTACGTTTTAAAATTTTTTAACGCTCTTCACTCGTCTTTTACCTACGCACTGCACAATGTTGCTATTTCTTGCAACTTTTTTGATATAACATTGAAGTGATTTGCTCACATATATTTCGCATCTGTATTTTTTTTGCCATATGAAGTACGTAGGCAAAGCGCAAGTGAGTGGCGTTAAGAAATTTTGCGCGAGGACGTTTTGAGGACGCAGTGAAAATTTTAGCCAAGAGCGTAGCACTTGCCCCAGTATCTTCATTAGGCACAAAAAATATAGATGCGAAATCTTGATCGAAAAATACGTAAGATAAAAAAGACCCCCAATTCCACGATGTGGAAAAGGGGGCTTTGAAAAATCAGCAGAAATGGTTACGTTTGGATTCCTTTTTGATAATTAGCCTACTTGCTACGTAGCAAATTAGTGCAATTATCGAAAAAGTGATAACCATCCATAATGGTGCATTGCCTATGACAGTACGATTTTCTGCTGGCAACAACAATGAAAGTGGATATATTATAACAAAAAACCAGATAAATAACCCTGCGCCGCGCAGAACAGCTCCGAAACTTTCTCTTTTTGTTAGCATGGCTAACCTCCTTTAAAGTAACTATATTTTTAGGATGTATGATATAATTAATTTATACCAATATATAATAATAGCATAATATCATGGATAAGTCAATAGGTAGCTCAAATATGGCTCAAGTAAGCACCTTTTTGGGGGTAGATTTTGGCACGGCCAAGATTGGCTTGGCGTTGGCGGATGAAGAGACTCGGATGGCCTTTGCTTATGATACGCTCAAGAATGATAAAGAATTTCTGTCAAAATTGCGCGAAATTATTGAGCAGGAACATGTTAAAACCATCGTCATGGGTGTGACGCGCTTTGGCGGCGATTCAAAAAATGCCGACGAGAAAATTGAGTTTGGCGAAAAGATCGAAAGAGAGCTTGGCATTGCGGTGATGTTTCAAGATGAAATGTTCACCACTAAGATGGCTCAGGAAAACATTAAAATGCGAGGCGGCAGAAATATTGCCGAAAGTGATGACAAAGAAGCGGCTCGAATCATTTTGCAAAGTTGGCTGGACAGAAATGTGACGGCGCAGCGCGTTAAGGCAATAACCCATGAATCCTAGAGCTTAAGTCTGAAGGCTAATTATTAAAGACTAATTCAAGCTTAAAATATAAATGACTTGTATTATTATTTAAAATTTAAACTTTAGATCTGATTTAGTACTTAGGCTTTAGAATTTAGACTTGTTTTGCACTAGCCATTTTTGGTCTATATGATATAATTAAAATAAGATAATTTAACTAGTATAATAATATTAAACAAATGGAGAATCAGATATTTCTGTCAGTGGTAATTCCTGCATATAAGGAAAAAGAAAGAATCGGCAGCAACTTGTTGGAAATAGAAAAATTTTTTACAGGTAAGGATTTCGAATATGAAGTGATTGTGGTGGTGGATGGTTCTCCTGACAACACTGCGGAGGTTGCAGGAAATTATTCCAAACAACTTAAGAATCTGCGCGTGATCAATAATGCAGAAAATCATGGAAAAGGCTATGTTGTTCGTCAGGGATTACTTGAGACCAAAGGGAAATATGTAGTGTTTTTGGATGCGGATGGTTCAACTTCCATCACACACGTGGAAAAATTCTTGCCAGAACTTGAAGCTGGCAGCGATGTGATTGTTGGTTCTCGAAAAGTTAAAGGTGCATTTGTGCAAATACATCAACCGAAATATCGAGAGTTCATGGGAGAAGGTGGAAATTGGCTCATTCGAATTGTGCTCGGACTTTGGAGTTT
>JAAXUC010000021.1 GCA_013336225.1 Candidatus Moraniibacteriota bacterium | reverse complement strand
CACAACAAAAAAACACCTCGCGAAAAGTGTTTTCATGCCTACAGCAAAACAAAAAGTTATAACCCCAATAAATTGGGAAAATAGCAAATCGTAAGCTATTGTGGCTAGTCCTAATGGTATGTTTGAAAGAATTTGTTTGGTACCAATCACTCGAAAGTGATGGGTCGACCCATAGAATTTGGTTAATCCTGTCGCTCGAGAGCGACGGGATCAACCGCACCTTAACTCCCTAGAAAGGAGGTGATCCATCCACAGCTTCCGCTACGGATGCCTTGTTACGACTTCACCCTTATCATCGATCCCACCGTTGTCCCCGGTTTAACACGGGGCCTTCGGGTGTTACCAACTCTCTTGGTGTGACGGGCGGTGAGTACAAGATCCGAGAACGTATTCACCGGGGCGTTCTGATCCCCGATTACTAGTAAATCCAACTTCAAAGAGTCGAGTTGCAGACTCTTATCCGAACTGAGACCGGTTTTTTGGGATTGGCTCCGCCTCGCGGCTTGGCAACCCTCTGTACCGGCCATTGTATCACGTGTGTCGCCCAGGGTGTCAAAGGGCCATGCTGATTTGACGTCATCCCCTCCTTCCTCCCAGACTATAGGTCACGAATTTCTTCATGAACTCTAGTCTGGGCAGTCTCGCGTGACATGTATAACACGCGACAGGGGTTGCGCTCGTTTCCCGACTTAACGGAACACCTTACGGCACGAGCTGACGACAACCATGCAGCACCTGCTAAGCACCCTCGAAGGCTGACTCATTTCTGAGCCGTGCAGCTTAGTTTCAAACCCTGGTGAGGTTCCTCGCTTATCGTCGAATTGAACCACATGATCCTCTACTTGTGCGGATCCCCGTCTATTCCTTTGAGTTTTAGCCTTGCGGCCGTACTTCCCAGGCGGTATATTTAACGCGTTAGCTACGACACTGAAAGGGTCGATACTTCCAATGCCTAATATACATCGTTTAGGGCGTGGACTACTGGGGTATCTAATCCCATTCGCTACCCACGCTTTCGCTGCTCAGTGTCAGGAGTGTGCCAATCTAATGCCTTCGCCTTTGGTGTTCCTCATGATATCAACGCATTTCACTGCTACACCATGAGTTCCATAGATCTCTCACACCCTCTAGTTATACCGTTTCAAGTGCAGTTTTCGAGTTGAGCTCGAAGATTTGACACCTGACTAATATAACCACCTACCAGCTCTTTACGCCCAATAAATCCGGATAACGCTTGAGGTCTCTGTATTACCGCTACTGCTGGCACAGAGTTAGTAACCTCTTATTCGTAAGGTACCGTCATTTGCATTCTTCCCTTACAAAAGCAGTTTACGACCCGAAGGCCTTCATCCTGCACGCGGCGTCGCTCCATCAGACTTTCGTCCATTGTGGAATATTCTCGACTGCAGCCTCCCGTAGGAGTTTGGGCAGTTCTCAGTCCCAATGTTGGGGGCCGTGCTCTCACACCCCCTACCCGTCATAGCCTTGGTAGTCCATTACACTACCAACTAGCTGATAGGACATAGGCCTCTCTTGAAGCGATAAATCTTTACTCCGTAGAGCACATCATGTATTATCCTGGATTTCTCCAGATTATTCATGACTTCAAGGAAAGTTCCTATGCATTACTAACCCGTTTGCCAAGGGCCTAAACCCTTTCGACTTGCATGCCTTATCCACGCCGCCAGCGTTCATCCTGAGCTAGGATCAAACTCTCAATAAATAGATTTAAACAAAACCGAAGTTTTGCTCAATCAGGTATCATCTTTATTTAACGAAAAGATGCAAAACGTATAAGCTCAAACAAACAACCAGTGAATCAATATTGCTATTGATTCGAAGGACTAACCGCAATAAATTGCGATCAGTACTATTATTACAACTTTTTAAGGTTCTTCATTTTTTACTTTTCGGGACTAAATCCCGAGAGTATAAAAAACACATCCTCACACACATCGTTTGATATGCATCGGGATGTATTTTCTCAAATCATCCGAATTTTTAAATATTGTTTTTTGCGTTGATGTTTTCTAAAGAATTTAACATCTGCTCTTCTCGATTGCTTAAACAGTTTAGCAAGGTAAAAATAACTTGTCAAGTGTTTTGAAATCTTTATTTTTTTCCATTCAGCCTCCCGTGACTTTTTGGCTCAAAACAAGGTTTTTTCGACAGCTATCCTATTGTAAACCATTGTTTGACACTTGTCAAAAGTGCAGCCCTTTTTCAATGCAATAAGCATTTAGTTTTCCAGCAGATATTTTTTCACATATTCAAATTCCTTTTGCGCATCTTCAATCGTGTCACATTCACTTTCAATGATGATCGGCAAACGCTTGTCTGGAATTGCTTGCATAATCTCCAGCTGCTTCGTTTTGAAAAGTGGTTCATGTCCTTGCTCGAATCCACTCAAATGAATTTCTTCAATTCGCCCACCGAAAGTGTCAGTCATTTCTTTGGCCAAATGCATGGTTGGATCATTGGTGTAGCAATGATTGAGATTAAGCACCATTGGCGCATCCAATTTTTCAAAAACAGCTTGCATGCTTTCAGTGTATTTTCCAACCTCTTTGTGCCAATCCATGTTTTCAATCTTGATTGGCAAGTCATACATGAAAAACATTTCGCCATCACGAATCATGTCAGCATGCACAACCACTGTATCAATCTTGATTTTTTTTGCAACCTTTTCGAAAATTGCCAATGCTTCCCTGAACTTTGTGATTTCTTCAATATTGAAAACATCAAAGCCTGGCGCATGAATTGAAATGTATTCAAAAAACATTAAATCTTCTGGCACAAGTGCGAGCAATCGATGCGCCGCATCAAGATCATGAACCATCAGCTCAATTGCGTTGGCTCCCATCTTGCGGAAAATATCAAAAGTTGCCGGACTGAGCCGATCTTGTGTTTCATGCAAACATCCTGTGGAAAATCCTAAAATCATAATATGCGTGTCATCTTGAGCGTAACGCAGTGAAGTCGAAAGATCTGAGCCCAGATTTCTCGATTACGTTCCACTTCACTCGAAATGACATAATTATATTTTCCACTACCATATAAAGTAGTATGGTAGTGAAGAAATTATTCTAGTTCCAATTCATTATTTTTGCAAATCTTGGCATATTCCAATGCGCTTGGACGAATTTTTCTCTCTTGAGTTTTAAAATCAACTTCCACCAACCCAAAGCGTGGCCAAAAACCTTTATCCCATTCGAAGTTGTCCAACAGTGACCAATAAAAATATCCTCGCACATCAGCACCTTCCTCCATGGAGCGATGAATCCAAGCCAAGTGTTCTTTAATGAAATCCATTCTTTTTTCATCTCCTGCATCAGCCAAACCATTTTCTGTCACATAGATTGGAAGCTTGTGAACTTTCAATCTTTTCAGGATGTGATAAATTCCTTCTGGAAAAATTTCCCAGCCAAGATCATTTTCTGGCTTGTCAGCAAGACGCAATTTCTTGGGAAATTTAAAACGATTATGAAAATAATATTGCACAGTCAAAAAATCATTGAAGCCTTCAGTCAAGTTCAACATTCGCTTGTTGGCGACATGTCTTCCAGTCTTGACCATGATTTTATCCAACCATGATTTCTCACTATAAGCAGCAAAGGAGTGCAAGATATTCGCAAAACCAACTTGCGCATTTTCATCAAGAGCATGAATGCTTTGATATGCTGCAACATGAGCTTTGGCGAAAGTTGCATATAATTTCCATGAAGCAAGATAACTCCTCTTGGCAGGCGGCCAGGCGCCACTCAGATAGGCACTGGCAATCACTGATGTTGGTTCATTGAGTGTAATCCAAAATTCAACTTCATTTCCAAGTTTGCTTGCAACAAATTCTGCATATTTTGCAAAATGTTTCGCAAAGTCACGAGATTCGCAGCCACCTTTTTCTTCCAACCAAAGTGGATTCGTCCAATGCCACAAAGTCACAAAAGGTGTGATGCCTCTTTCGCGCAGCGCAATCAAAACTTGGCGATAATGCTCGATTTCTTTTTCATCAAATTTTCCTTCTTCAGGTTCGATGCGCGACCATTCAATTGAAAAACGATGTGCAGAATGCCCAAGTTCTTTGGCCAGATCAAAATCTTGCTGGAAGCGATTATAGTGATCACAGGCAGAGCCTGAGATATAGTTTTCCGCTTCAAACATTTCAGGAAACTTTTCCTGCTGCCAAGGCTGCCATTTTGTCTTGGCTTCGCTCGCCAAACGAGCAGCATTTTCTTTTTCCCATTTGCTCCATTGATTTTTTGTTCCACCTTCAACCTGATGCGAACTGGTCGCAGCGCCCCACAAAAATTTTTTTGGAAATTGAAGTTTTTTCATACTCACATTTTAACCTTATTTGGCATTAATAACAATATGGATACTTTTTAGCCGAGATAAGCCCTAATTTTAACCCATAAAAATAACTCCTCGGCAAGATTGACAAAAGCAAAATTTTATGCTATCATATATGGTTAGTATAATATGGATAAGATAACTCAATTTTATTATGCAAATATCACTTAAACAGATTTTAGCTGCAGCCAGCCAAGCAAATGCTTCTGACATCCACATCGCTTCAGGCGAAAAAGTGGCCATCAGAACCGTTGGCGACATTTGTTTTCTGGAGAGCTTTGGCGTCATCACGAAAGAAGCTGTGCAAGAAATTGTGCAGTCACTGCTTGATGAAAAAACTTTTTCACTTTTGCAAACTCAGAAGGAACATGATTTTTCATATTCCCCTTCTGAGCAGCATCGCTATCGCTGCAATGTTTTCTATCGCCGAGGAATGCTTTCTCTTTCCATGCGCGCAATTGAGAAAAAATTGTTGACACTGGAAGAAATCGGCACTCCTGAAAAAATCCAGGATTTGCTTTTGAAAAAACAAGGGCTCATTCTTTTGTCTGGTCCTGCTGGAAGTGGAAAATCAACCACCATGGCCGCGATGCTTGATTGGATCAATTCAAACAGAACTGATCACATCATCACCATTGAAGATCCGATTGAATATTATTTGGAAAACAAAAATTGCTTCATCAGTCAGCGCGAATTGCACTCTGACACCAAGTCATTTGCCAATTCACTGCGCGCTGCCATGCGACAAGATCCAAACATCATTGTGATTGGAGAAATTCGTGATCGCGAAACCATGGAAGCTGTGCTGCGACTTTGCAACACTGGTCATCTCGTGATCTCAACCATTCACACCTCGAGCGCTTCGCAAACAATCTATCGAATTTTGAGCATGTTCCCTCAGGAACAACACAAGATCATTCTTTCTCAATTTTCTGAAGCTTTGTTGGGAATTTTGAACCAACGCTTGGTTCCAACGAAGGATTCTGGGCGTATTGCCATTTTTGAATTGCTGCTGGCAAATCACGCAGTCAAAAATGCCATGCGCAATCAAGACATCGCTCAAGTTGAAAACACCATCGCCACCAGTTCAACTGAAGGCATGCTCACATTCAAGAATCACATTGAACAACTTTTTGCCCAAGGAAAAATTGATCCGATTGGCGCACTGGCAACGATTGAATAATGATATTTTAGATAAAAAAACTCAGACATCTCGTCTGAGTTTTTTGTTTGCAGATTTTAAGCTTTAGATAAATTTAAAACTTCTATAGTTTCTCCTACTATCCTGGATGGGATAATACATAAATAAACGCAAAACAAATCCCAAAAATTGCAAACGCAAAAATAAGCCAGTTCCAATTTTCATTATACTTTACTTTTTTCTTGCCAATAGCCTTTGAATTTCCAAATATTTCATCTAACTGTTTCAAGACATTTTCATCAATAAAAATAAGCCTTGATCCATTCTTTGTTTTTATAAAAGCAGGGCAAATGTAATAACTGAGTCCCGACATTAATTTTTGCATATTTTCACGTGTTTCCTGAAGATGGTCTGGAAAGTCATCACAAGATTCGTTCTCAATTTCTTTTTGTATTTCAAAATCAATATTTTTCACATAAACACGAAGCCATTCAAAATAATCAACACTAATAATGTCGGAGCCAATCAAAACTGTTTCTTTTCCATATCTGGACAATAAAACTATTCTTTCAGAAGAATATATTATCTTCTTAAATTTAGAAACAACTATTAAAATAATAATAAAAAGTATCACCACTACCAAGAGTCCCATTAAGGCATATTTTCCCGCATGACTTTTAGCAGAAAATATTATCAAAGGCATATATACAAAAACCCAAAGTGGTATAAACAGGGCCAATAAAAATTCCGCTATCATCGAAATATTTGGCAACTCGGCTATTTTTTCCTTATTATTCATTTTATATTTATACGTTATACAAAATACAAGATGCTAAACACATCAATTATTTCTTGGCCACGATTCTTTCAATTTGTCCTGGCATATATTTTCTAAGAACTTCAGGGATGATGACTGAGCCATCAGCTTGTTGGAAATTTTCCAAAATTGCAATGAATGGGCGCGGTGAAGGAAGGACGGTGTTGTTGAGCATGAAGACATGCTTTTTCTCGCCATTTTTGTCAACATATTTCACATTGAGTCTGCGTGCTT
>JAAXUC010000029.1 GCA_013336225.1 Candidatus Moraniibacteriota bacterium | reverse complement strand
GCGATGTGATTGTTGGTTCTCGAAAAGTTAAAGGTGCATTTGTGCAAATACATCAACCGAAATATCGAGAGTTCATGGGAGAAGGTGGAAATTGGCTCATTCGAATTGTGCTCGGACTTTGGAGTTTTCCAGACACTCAATGTGGATTCAAGATGTTGACCGGAGAGGCCGCTCATCAAGTGGCTAAGCGCATGGTGGTTGATCGCTTTGGATTTGATTTTGAAATGATTATTCTGGCCAAGGAGCTTGGATTTAAGATCAAACAAATGCCAGTGCGCTGGCTCAATGAAGCAGGCTCAACCGTGAGTTTGACTGGGCCAAATGGTTTCATTCAAGTTTTGATTGATCTGTTCAAAACAAAACTGCGCTTGATTACTGGAAAATATGATCTAAAGAAATAGCAGATAAGTATGGCAATGTGTCATCCTGAACTTGTTTCAGGATCTCGGTTACAGAAAATAAACTAAAGTAAAGAAAGTAGATTCTGAAACAAGTTCAGAATGACAAAAAAATAAAAAACAAAAAAATGTCAGAAGAAAAAACAGCCAAGGAAAACGTCGCAGCCTCTGAACTACGTCAAGATCTTGTCTCAGGTGATTGGGTGGTGATTGCAACAGGGCGCGCCAAGCGTCCAGATGAATTTGCAAATTTTCAAAGAGCTCAAGATGACCGAGGAATTGAGAATTGTCTTTTTGAGGATCCAACTGCAACTGGTCAAGAGAAAGATGTTTTGATTTATCACAAACCTGACGGGGATTGGACTCTGCGTGTTTTTCCAAATAAATTCCCCGCATTTTCTCAGGGAAAATCAGCGCGAAAAATCTCTGAAGGTCCATATGCTGCCATGCCTGGAAATGGCTATCATGAAATTGTGGTGACGCGCGACCATTATCGGCAGTTGGCAATGATGGATGTGATGGAGGTGGCTGAGGTTATTGACGCCTATCAGGACAGATATCTTGAACACATGAGCAAGAAAGATGTGAATTATGTCGCAATTTTTCATAATCATGGAAAAGAAGCGGGCGCCTCAATCCCACATCCACATTCGCAGCTCATGGCAATTCCGGTGATTGCACCATATATCAAGTTGGAATTGGATGGAGCTGAGAAATATCACAAAAGCAATAAACACTGTGTGTTTTGTGTGATGGCTGAATATGAGAGTGACGAAAAAAAACGGGTGGTGTTTGAGAATGAAGATTTCATTGCCTTTTGTCCATTCGCCTCACGTGCAGCTTTTGAAGTGCATGTGATGCCAAAAAAGCATTCGCCATATTTTGAAAGAATCACGGATGAGCAGAAAGTGAAATTGGCAGAAGTTTTTTCCAAGTCGCTTGGTGCAATCTATAAGGCGCTTAATGATCCTCCATACAATTTTTACATTCATAGTGCACCATGTGATGGTAAGGATTATCCTCATTTTCATTGGCACATTGAAATTTTGCCGCACACCTCAACTTGGGCAGGATTTGAATTGGACACGGGAATTGAAATTTCCACGCTGCAACCTGAAGTGGCAGCGGAATACTTACGCAAACAGCTCTAGCTGTTTGAAAATCCAAATGTCAAAATCCAAATGACAAATAAATAACCCAAATCAAAATGACTAAATTGGGATTTGAGATTTTGGATTTTGTTTGGCATTTGACATTGAGATTTTGGATTTAAAAATACTTCTTATTTCATAATTTTTTTCTATCATGCACGACTTTATTATTGGCTTATTTTCTAATATATCACACGAACTTGCAACTTTTTTGATTGCTTTCATTCCTGTCACGGAGCTGCGCGCTTCAATTCCACTTGCAATCAAGGTATATGGCATGACTCCACTTGCTGCCTGGTTTTATTCAGTGGCTGGAACATATTTCGTGATGGTTTTGATTGTGGTTGTGCTGGATCCAATTGCTAAATTTCTCTCAAAACACATTTTGCTTTTTGAAAAGTTTTTCAATTGGCTTTTTGAACATACACGCAAGCGAGCCAATGGAAAGATGGAGAAATATGGCTCTTGGGCAATTTTCATTTTGGCAGCAACTCCAATTCCACTTTTGGGTGGACTAACAGGAGCATTGGCCGCTTTTGTTTTTAATGTGCCACTCAAAAAATCCTTGCCATTATTATTAGTTGGGACTATGCTAGCAGGAGCAATTGTGGTGGCAGTAACATTATATTTTCAAAGCTAAAACTTTATTTGTCATCCCGGACTTGATCCGGGATCCAGAAAGTCTCACTAATTAGAACGTAACCTGTATTCCCGATTTCTCGGGAATGACATGGTGTAAAGAATGATATGAACAAACTTATAGTCGGAAATCTAAAGATGAATCTTCTTACCATCGTTGAACGTGACCGCTATTTGGAATCTTTGAAAAATGAAATCAAAGGGAAGGATCTTGCAAATTGTGAAATCGTTCTTTGTCCACCATCAATTCATTTGGAATCTTTTGTTGAAAAAACTGAGGACGAAGATTTTGCTGTAGGTGCTCAGAATATTTTTTGGGAAGAGCGCGGTTCATATACGGGTGAAATTTCAGCGGCTATGGTGAAAAATGTTGGAGCACAATATGTGATTGTTGGG
>JAAXUC010000015.1 GCA_013336225.1 Candidatus Moraniibacteriota bacterium | reverse complement strand
CTATTCCTGAAATCATGCCAGAAGAAGCAAAGAAAGGCGGAGCGGCAATTGTGGCAACTGGCAGATCGGATTACCCAAATCAAATCAATAATGTTCTGGTGTTTCCGGGGATTTTTCGTGGCGCATTGGATACTAGAACCAGAAAAATAACAGACGTGCACAAATTGAAAGCTGCAATCGCCTTGGCTTCTTTGATAAAAAAGCCTACTCGTGATAAAATAATAGTAGATGCGCTTGATAAGTGTGCTGTCAAAGTTGTTGCTAATGTTTTCAATAAATAGTATCTTCGTATTCCGTATTTCGTATCTTGTATTCATACAAAATACAAGATACAAAATACAAAATACAAAATACGCAATTATGAACAATATAAAAATACACAAACAAAAAATTGACCTGGAGAGTAAGAATCAAATTGAATTTTTTGACGTGACGGAAAATGTTCAAGAAATTATCAACACCTCCGGTGTTAGGGAGGGAAGTGCTCTTATTTTTGCTCCGCACACGACCATGGGTGTCGTTATTAATCATAATGAGCCCATGCTGATGCAGGATTTCATGCGCGTGCTATATAAGCTTGCGCCAATGGATGATCGCTATTCACATGATCTTTTTGAACTTCGAAAAACTGTCAAATCTGATGGAAGAAGCAATGGTCATTCGCATTGCAAATCCTTTTTGATTGGCGTTAGCCAGAACATTCCTATTGAAAAAGGAAAGTTACTTTTAACCGAGAAACAGAGCATTTTTGCTGTGGAATTCGATGGTGCTCGCAAACGCGATATCATCGTGCAAATAATGGGAATATAAAGCATAGAGCATAAAACACATAACATAGAGCATGGGTTCCGCATTTTTGTCCCATGTTCCATGATTAATGTCTCATGAGTTTATGAGCAGACTTGTTAATGACCTTATTAGGAGTGGCTATTTGCGCAGCGATAACATTATCGAGGCTTTTTCTAAGATTCTTCGAATCGAATTTATTCCAAATGATTTGGCAGCGCAATCGGAAGTAAATATCCCACTTCCAATTGGACATGGTCAAACAATCTCTCAACCATTGGTTGTTGCATTCATGCTTGAATTGCTGGATCCTCGCTCTGGGCAAAATATTCTAGATGTTGGTAGTGGCAGTGGATGGACAACGGCAATGTTGGCTCATATTGTGGGTGATAAAGGCAAAGTTACTGCGCTGGAAATTATTCCGGAACTTTGCAAATACGGTCAGGCAAATGTGGATAAGTTTAGTTTTATAAAAAAAGGAATTGTAGAATTCCATCGTCAATCTGCTAAAAATGGTTTTGAAAAAAATGCTCCCTATGACAGGATATTGGCTTCTGCGGCAGCCTTTGAAATTCCAGCGGAGCTTAAGAGGCAGTTGATTGTTGGAGGGAAGATGGTTATTCCAGTGCGCAATGAAATTTGGTATGTTGAAAAAAGGGGAGAAGATGTGTTTAAGATTGAAAAATTCGGAGGTTTTTCCTTTGTGCCATTTGTTGAAGTTGATTAAAAAAAATGTACCTTTTTGATATTTGGATTGTATAATTCAATTGTGGATGTAATTTAATTTAAAGAAAAAACATGGAAATGCGCAGAAAAATTAGCTTTATATTCATTGGCTTGATGATTGTTTTGGGTGCCATTTTTTATGTTTATGACCAAACCTATCTGCGCTCAGGTTCTTCCGCTGAAAAGAAAACAATCCTGATTGAAAAGGGCGATAATGCTTTAGTGGTTGGAGAAAAACTTCGCAAAGCAAAGGTGATTTCTGGCAAATATTATTTGGCTTTTTATTTGTGGCGCAAAGATCAGTTGCACTCTTTGGTGGCTGGTGTATATGATTTTCAAGCTGGCTTGAAAATTCCAGAAGTTGCCAGAATCATTACGGGAGGGGAAGTGTCCACAGCTTCTTTGCGCATCCCGGTGACTTTTCCAGAAGGCTGGACGGTCAAGCAGATGGCTGAGCGCTTGACTGCTAATGGTTTTTCAGGCAGTGATTTTCTGGCTATCGTAAACAATCCAAATGCGGAACTTAAAAATAGATATAAATTTTTGAGTGAAATTCCTGCTGGAAAATCCATGGAGGGCTATCTTTTTCCGGACACCTATTATTTTGCCAAGGATGCCAGTGCCCAGGATATTGTCGGCAAATTTCTGAGCAATTTTGATGCCAAAATGACTGACAGCATCTTGACTGAAATTTCCAAGCAAAAGAAATCTTTGTATGACATTGTAACAATGGCCAGCATTGTGGAAGGGGAAGTTAAAACTAAAGAGGATCGCAAGATTGTGGCTGGAATTTTTTACAACAGGCTAGCAATTGACATGGCCTTGGGCAGTGACGCCACTTTGGAATATGCATTGGGGACAAATAAATTCCAACATTCATTGGCAGAAACCAAGATAGATTCTCCTTATAATACTTATCAAAGGAAAGGGCTGCCGCCAGGACCAGTTTCAAATCCAGGCCTGGATGCGATCATGGCCGCAATCAATCCAGCCGAAACTCAGTATGTCTATTTCTTGACTGACCCAAAAACCGGCAACACCGCCTTTGCAAAAACTTTTGATGAGCATATCGCCAATAAGGCAAAATACGGACTTTAGGAATAAATTTATTTTTTATTGAATATTTTTTCATATCCATATTTTTGTGCCTGATGAAGATACTGTGGCAAAAACTTCGCTCTTCACTAGAATTTACACTTCACTTCGTTACGTTTTAAAATTCTTTAACGCTCATCACTTGTTTTTCGCCTACGTACTTCATATGGCAAAAAAATACAGATATGAAATACGTCTATATTTTGGTATTTTTGACATTTTGGCTTGTTCAAGCTATGATATTAGAAGGTTAAACATAAAAATACAAGCGTTGAAAGAGTCGCAAATTCCTCTCGGAAAAAGGCTTTTTTTGTGTTTTAGATAATATTTATGGTGGAAAAAATTAAAACTTTTTGGCAAAATGTGGTGGGAAACTTTTTTGGCAATATTTCGAGAGATATTGGAATCGATCTTGGAACTGCCAATACCTTGGTGTATGTGAAGGGCAAGGGCATTGTGATTAATGAGCCATCAGTGGTGGCGATCAACAAGCGCACGGGGCAAGTGCTCGCCATTGGACGCGATGCTAAGCGCATGGTGGGAAAAACTCCAGGACACATTGTGGCAACTCGCCCATTGGTGGATGGAGTGGTCAGTGATTTCGAAGTGACGACTCAAATGTTGAAATATTTCATTGATAAAGTCAGTAAAGATGCTTTTGTATTTTCTCCAAAACCAAGAGTGTTGATTGGAATTCCATCGCGCATTACGGAAGTTGAAAAAAAGGCGGTGATTGATGCCGCCATGAGCGCCGGAGCTCGCGAAGCTTTTTTGATTGAAGAGCCGATGGCAGCGGCCATTGGAGCTAGACTCCCCGTGACTGATGCTAAGGGAAATATGGTGGTTGATATTGGTGGTGGAACTTCGGAAATCGCTGTTATTTCTTTGGGTGGCATCGTTAGTGCACGTTCTTTGCGCGTGGCTGGAGATGAGATGAATGAGGACATTATTCGTTATTGTCGAGATGAGTTCAATCTTTTGATCGGAGAAAAAAGTGCGGAGGATGTGAAGATTGCCATTGGCAGTGCCTATCCTCTTAAGGAACGATTGACGGTGCCAATCCGTGGTCGCGATTTGGTTAGCGGTCTTCCAAAGGAAGTTGTCGTGAATGATGAACAGATCAGAGAAGCAATTTCACGTTCAATTCGCATCATCGTGAACAACATTAAAACTGTCATTGAGGAAACTCCGCCAGAACTACTTTCTGACATCATGCAAAGAGGAATTATTTTGGCAGGGGGTGGTGGTCTCATTAGGGGCTTAGATAAGTTGGTTGCCAATCAAACAGAGATGCCAGTGCGTATGATGGAGGATCCTTTGACGGCTGTGGTGCGTGGCGTTGGAATTGTGCTTGAAGACATTGAAACTCTTAAAGACGTGCTGGTGGAAGATCAACGTGAAAAATCATTCAAATAAAAAAGCATTATTCAATATTATTCTCTCCTCATCAAAGGAGAGAACGTAATGAAACTATTTATCATATGCAGAGATTGGTTCTGACAAAATTATTTAAAGTCTTGATTATTTCAGCCTTTTTCTTGCTGCTAATTTTCTGGAATCCTGCCAATTTTTTCAGTCCTTTTCGTGGCGCAGTGAATGCGATCTTTTTGCCATTTCAGAAAGTTTTTTATTCAGCTTCTATCGGAATGGAAAACGTGGGTGAATTTCTGGGATCGATCGGTCAGCTCAAGAATGAAAATGATAATTTACTCAAAGAAAATCAGGAACTGATCGCAAAAAATGCCATGCTGAATGATATGCAGAATGAGAATATAATTTTGCGCGAACAGTTCAATTTGTTACCCAGGGATCGATACGAATTGATTGCAGCCATGGTTGTCAGTCAAGATCCACATGGCATGGGTAACTGGCTTGAAATTGATAAGGGCAGTGAGGATGGCATCAGTAGTGGAATGTCGGTGATTGTTTCCAAAGGTGTCATGGTTGGCAGAATTCAGGAGGTTGGTGTCAAGAGTTCAAAAATAATGCTGCTTACGAATTCCAAAAGCATGATCAATGTAATGACTTCACAGAACAGCACACGAGGGATTGCAAAAGGTGAATATGGATTGGGAATCATTTTTGACATGATTTTGCAGACCGACACTGTGCAAGTCGGAGACGATGTCGTCATTTCTGGTATTGGCGGAGAAGTTCCCAGAGGTTTATATGTCGGTTCAGTTCGCGAAGTTCATTCTTCGGGTGATCAACTGTTTCAACAGGCAGTAGTTGCATCGCCAATTCAAGTTTCAAAACTGCAAACAGTTTTTGTTATTAAGAGTAGTAAGTGATAATATTCAATGAAAAAAAAAATTGTATATTGCTTAATCTTGTTTTGTGCAATTATTTTGCAAACAAGTATCTTGCCCTTGATTTCTCCTATGTATGCAACAGGTGATATCTTGCTTATGTTTATTTTGGTTGGAGCTATTTTGGATGGTTTCTTTGCTTTTTTTTCTTGGGCGATTTTTGCTGGAATCGTTTATGATCTGGTGAGCTATACGCCCGTTGGGGTGCATGCGCTGATTTTTTTGTTGGTGGTATATTTTGTGAGTTTTTTCTCCAGACGGTTCTCAGTTGAACTTAGGGGGATTGGCCTTGTTTTATTTTTAATATTTGTTATTGTTGCGACACTTCTATCAAGAAGTGTGATTGTTATTATGACCACCTGGAATCCTCAAATGTTGAGTTTCAATTGGAATGTGTTTGGAAATTTTAGCGTTATTAGTGTTCAAATATTTTCCAATATGGTGTTGTTTTTTCTGACATTCATTGTTCTCAGAAAAACAAAAAAATTCTTCTCTATTGAATAAATTTATGTTTAAACGCAGACAAAAGATGCCAACAAGATTTTCCGGGATGGAAATTGAAGACTATGTTCTTACGGCGACCGAAAAGGAAGCTTCGCGCATGGAGAAACCTCTTGAAAAAAAATGGTTTGATTTTTTGTGGTGGTTTATCGTGACATTGGTGGCGGTCTTGGGCTTGCGCGTATTTTTTTTGACAGTTGTCCGCGGGCCATATTATCGAGATGTTTCAAAGGGAAATAGCATCAGATCAATCATTATCAAGGCTCCACGTGGAAGAATTTTTGATCGCATGGGCGTGTCCTTGGTGAACAATGTTCCCAGTATTGATGCGGTGATTATCCCAGTTGACATTCCTAGGGATGAAGAAAAAATAAAGGAAATAGCTGAAAATATTTCAACAATTTTGAATATGAATATGGATGAGATCTTGACTGAGCTGAAAGACAACGTCACCTCAAAATCTCTTAATCCTGTTTTGCTCAAAGAAAATATTGAGCATGATCAGGCGTTGGCACTTCTTGAAAAAGGCAATATTCTTCCTGGTATCGGCATAGAAAAAACGGCAATCAGGGATTATGTTGATGGTCCAATATTTGCTCATATCCTTGGTTATGAAGGAAAGATCAAGCAGAGCGAATTGGATCAGAATCAGGGCTATCTGCTTACAGATTACATTGGAAAACAAGGAATTGAAAAATCATATGAGAATTCCTTGCGAGGAGTGCATGGGGCTGATCAAGTCGAGGTTGATTCAATGGGGAACACAAAGCGTGAGATTGGGATCATCAATCCAAAATCAGGCAGTGATCTTGTGATGAGCATTGATGCGGGACTTCAAAAAAAACTTTATGACAGCATGGGCGGTATTTTGGAAAAAACAAAAACCAGCACAGCAGCTGCTGTGGCCATTGATCCGCGCACTGGGCAGGTGCTTGCAATGGTCAATATGCCAAGTTTTGACAACAATCTGTTTGCCAATAAGATTTCCAATGATCAATATGCCAGTCTGATTAATGATCCAGATAAGCCTCTTTTTAACAGGGCAATTTCTGGCGAATATCCTCCAGGTTCAACGATCAAGCCCGCCATTTCAGTGGCCGCTCTTTCTGAAGGTGTCATCACTCCTTCAACAATAATTGATAGTCTTGGTGGGATGTTGCGTATCGGAAGTTACACTTTTGGCGATTGGAAGGTGCATGGTCCAAGCGATGTGCGCACTGCAATTGCAGAAAGTAATGATATCTTTTTTTATACAATCGGAGGAGGGTATGGAAATATTTCTGGCCTGGGAATGAATCGCATGAAAAAATGGTATAACTTATTCGGATTTGGTCAGATTTCCGGCATAGATATTGGAGGTGAGGCGAGTGGTCTCATTCCTGATGAGCAGTGGAAATTGAATAAGATAAAAGAACGATGGTCGACTGGAAATAGCTATCATAGTGCAATTGGACAAGGCTATATTACGGCAACTCCATTACAGCTTGCAAATTATGTCGCATCAATTGCAAATGATGGAATTTTATATGAACCACATCTTGTCTCTCAAATCAAAAAAAATGACGGCACAGTGGAAAATATAAATCCTAAAGTTATTAGGAGTGATTTTGTTTCTCCTGATATTTTGAAAGTTGTGCAAGAAGGTATGAGAAAAACTATTACAGATGGAACCGCACAAACATTGAAGAATATGCCAGTTGAAATTGCTGGAAAGACGGGAACTGCTCAATTTGGAACAAATGGACAGACACATGGTTGGTTCGTTTCCTATGCTCCATATGACAATCCTCAAATAGCTATGGTGGTTTTGGTTGAAGGTGGTGGAGAGGGTCATTCGAGCGCTCTGCCGGTTACGCAGGAGGTTTTAAATTGGTATTTTGGAGGAAGGCAGTAATCCTTTTTTGGGTTGACAAAATGCTTTAAAATAGCTATACTACATCGGTTATGCTATAATATATGGTATAGATTGTTGAGTGTATAATTTATCAAGTCAGCCAGGCAATCGCCCCGCCCTTTGAAATTATTAAATTTCTTCGCTATGCATTATGTTTATCTAATAAAAAGTGAAACGAGTAACTTTCAATATATTGGAAATACTAATGACCTAAAGAGACGTTTTGAAGAACATAATGCATGCAAAGAAATTTCAACCAAGTATAATGCACCATACAAGCTGATTTATTATGAAGCGTATGCTGATAAGCGGGATGCTTTAGAAAGAGAGAGAAAACTAAAACATCACGGAAGCAGTATTGGTCATCTGAAACAGCGAGTTAAGTTTAGCTTGGAATAATTTCAAAGGGCGGGGAGGAAAGTCCGGACATTCACCAGCCCTTTTGGGTATAAAATTGTACAAAGTGATTAATTTTGTAAATCACTTACGTAATATTATTTCCAAAAGGGCTGGTAAAATGGTAGCGGGTAATTCCCGTCCGCAGTGATGCGCGAGGTGCGAGCAGAGACGCCTTGATTTGAAAAAATCGGGCACCCCTTGGGGTGAGCTCTGATGGCAACATCGGAGGTGAAACGGCTAAATCCTTACTTGAATGCAAGACCGTGTTCAAATTATTGCTTGCAAGAATTTGAAAGTGTCGCTCGACTCTAGCAGCAATGCTAGAGCTAGATAAATGATTGTCATATACAGAAACCGGCTTATCGGTTGTCTTGATAAATTATGTACTCAAGCAAAAATTAAAAAATATTTTTTACAAGAAAATATGAAAAAACGCAGCGAATTATTTTTCAGTGCGATTCAAGTGCCGATGGATGCGGCAATGCTTTTGTTGGCAGCTTTGAGTGCTTTTTCAATCAGGAATATTCCTGAAATTATTGCACTTAAGCCAAAGTTATACAATTTTCCGCTGGACACTTATCTTAATATCATCTTCATTATAATCCCATTGGCATTGCTTATTTATGCAATGGAAGGATTATATAACATTAAAGTTACCAGAAAGTTCTGGCAGGAAGCGATGAAAGTTTTCTCTGCAACCTCGATTGTTTTGGTTGTGATTATTGTGACGATATTTCTCAAACGCGAATGGTTTTCATCTCGTTTTATAATTCTGGCTGGATGGGGTCTGACTGTTTTTTATGTGACAATCGGAAGATATCTTTTGCAAAAAATCCAGAAATATCTTTTGGAAACGAGGAGTATTGGTGTGCATAGGCTGCTCTTGATTGGTCGCAATGGAAAGATGGATAGAATTTTAAAACTGATCAAAAAAGATAAATCACTGGGATATAAAATTGTCGGACACGTGGAAACAGCAAGTATACGTGTCGTTCGTGAGATAAGAGAGTTGAAAGGAGTGGATGAAATCATTATTTGTGATTCCTTGCTCACTGATTCGGAACAGGAAAAATTGATCGATTATTGCGCAATCAATAATATTTCATATAAATTCATCCCAACAACTTTGCAGACTGCTAAATTTGAAGCTGGAATTTTCAATGGTGAGCCAATCATTGAAATCAGACACACACCGCTCGAGGGTTGGGGAAAAATTTTGAAACGTGCTTTTGACATCGTCAGTTCCAGTGTTTTCATCATCATTCTTTCTCCTCTGATGGCAGTGGTCGCACTGCTGGTCAAATTGGAATCCCTTTTTGAAAATTCAAAAGGTGGTCCAATTATCTATAAGAATGAACGCATCGGGAGTGATGGAAAAAAATTCAACGTGTTCAAGTTTCGCTACATGAAATGGGAATTTTGCACGAATCCAAACACCTCTGCAGGAAAGAAAGCTTTGGAATATGAAAAAGAATTGATCAAAAAATTGAGTATCAAAAAAGGTCCACTTTATAAAATTAAAGATGATCCGCGTAAGACCAGGATCGGAACAATTATTGAAAGACTTTCCATCGATGAGTTGCCGCAGTTCTTCAATGTTTTGATGGGTGACATGAGCATGGTTGGTCCGCGTCCACACCAAGAAAGGGAAGTGGCAAAATACAATGAATATCACAGGCGCTTGCTCACAATCAAGCCTGGCATAACTGGCATGGCACAAGTTTCAGGTCGCTCAGATCTTGAGTTTGAGGATGAGTATAAGCTCGATGTTTTCTATATCGAAAACTGGTCACTTTGGCAGGACATTCAGATTTGCCTCAAAACAGTTTTGGTTTTATTTAAAAAAAGGCGAAATTAGTGCGATTTCAATAAAGTTGTTTGTACACAATATGTGGTTTTGAAAAAGGTAGGTAATTTTTTTCGCTTCGCCTATTTCCTCTTGAGAGCACGCTTCGCAGCCGAAATCTATGGCTGCTCACTCGGACCTCGCTGTCGCTCGCTACGGCTTCAAGAGAAAACAGGCGAAGCGAAAACTGCATATTGCGCTTGATTCAATAAGGGAGGCAGAATAAATTTGAAGATAGGTGTGGATAACTTTTCTTCTTTGACAAAAAGAGAAAAATAGACTATAATTAGAAAGTGAGAGGATGGAAAAAGAAACGGTTTGGTCGACTGTTTTCCCTTATCTTTCTCGGCAATGCTTGGCTTTGCTAAGCGATAATCAGTAATTAATGAAATACAATTATGACAGAAGTAAGACCCACAGACCAGGAATTCCTAGAGTTCGCTGTAAAAGCGCTAGTTGATAACCCTGACAACGTAAAGGTTGAAAGAAAAATTGATGAAATGGGAGTTCTCATTACTTTGGATGTGAATCCAGCAGACATGGGAATGGTAATCGGCCGAGAAGGTCAGACCGCGAAAGCTCTTCGAACAATTTTGCGAGTTATCGGTGCAAGAAATAATGCACGTGTAAACCTCAAAATCAACGAACCAGAAGGTTCAACTCGTGGAGAACGAACACCCCGACCAGAAGCAGTTTCAGCTCCAACAGAAGCTCCTAAAAAGAGTATCGATGACGTTCTTGGAGACATGAACATCTAATAGTTTTTAAAACTTTTTTTACCCATGCACTTTTGAAAATAGTGCTGGGCAATAAAAAAATCCCAGCCGAAAGGCTGGGATTTTTTGTATCTAACTTTGTCATTCCCGCGAAGGCGGGAATCCAGGTTTTTTGGAATCATGCCAGATACATGGTTCTGGGAATAAAAGAAAACCATTTTTGTTTCACCTGCTTTCTCTTGAGAGCACATTCATAGCCGAAATTTATAGCTACTCACTCGGACCTCGCTCTCGCTCGCTACGGCTTCAAGAAAAAACAGTCTCACAAAAATAATATTATTGTTACTTATTTCTTAAAAGATGGTAGATCGAACTGATTAGATAAAGTGATCCAGTTATGACAACTGGTTTTTTTGATGTTTTAATTTCTTTTAAAATGTCCAACTTTTTATTTTTAATGATTGAAAAGTTTTTGAATTTTTGGGATTTCAAAAAAGTTGCAATTTCTTCGTTAGCGATTGAATTCGAATGATTGTCCATGCCAGAAGTGGAAAATTCAGTGAGCATGATTTTGTCGGCCAATGGGAGTATTTTTTTCAGTATGCCTTTGAAGTCTTTGCCTTTTTTGAAGGCGACAATGAAAGTGAATTTTTGTTTGGGATATATGTTGGCAAGATTGCTGGTTAGTGCTTCAATTTTTTGGGGGTTGTGCGCGCCATCAATGATTAGTGTTTGTCTGTCTATTTTGCGAATCTCCAAACGCCCAGGAATTTTTATGCTACGTAACATGCTACGTAGCAATTTTTCATTGATTGAAAATTCATCACGCTCAGAAAGTATTGCAAGGCAAGAGAGTGCTAATGAGCAATTTTCAGCCTGATGAATTCCAATGAGACCCAGAATAATACTTTTTAAAGAAAAACTAACAGCATTGTCATCCCCAGCTTGACTGGGGATCCAGCCAGGCTTTATATTGCTAGTTGATGATTTTAACAGGGGCTGGATTCCCGCCTTCGCGGGAATGACAAAGTTGAAATCAAAAACAGTTTCTTGCGGCGAAGACGAGATGATTGAATAATTTTTTCTTGAAATGATGTGAAGATTGGAATTGTTTTTTTTACATTGTGACTTGATTACTTTGAGTGCAGTGACTGATGACTGATGACTGATGACTGCATTTTGAGTCCCTATAATTCCTGCTTTTTGCTCAGCAATTTTTGCAATTGTTTTGCCAAGAATCTCGGTGTGATCCAATCCGATTTTAGTTAGGATGCAAAGCTTGTTCTTTGAAGTCACGGTGTTGGTTGCATCGAGAGTTCCGCCCAGTCCTGTTTCCACCACGGCGTAGTCCAGTTTTTCTTTGGCAAACATGAAAAAGGCCAGCGCCACATTGATTTCAAAAAAAGTTGGCATGCCATATTTGCATTTTTCCATTTTTAAAATTGTTGGCAGAATCTGGTTGAAATATTGGATGATCAATTTTTCATCTGGCAATTGATTGTCAATTTGCATCCGTTCGCGGATGTCAAAAACATGCGGGGAAATGGAAAGTCCCACTGAAAAACCTTGGCTTTGCAAAAGGTGGCTGGTCAGATGGGCAGTTGAGCCCTTGCCGGAAGTGCCGGCGATGTGGATAACTTTCAGCTTGTTTTGAGGATTACCAAGTAGTTTCATGAAATATTTGGCTCTTTTTAGGCCAATATCTCCCATGAACAAAGCTGCTCGCGTTGGAATGCGAGTTTGCAGAAGGTTTTCGAATTGAGCCAATGTGGTAATTTTCATAGTCTACGTATGTTAGCGTTGTTTTTTTGTATTTGCAATAGTGGTTTTGGCTTTAAATAGCCCTTTTTCATTTCCAAAAAGCATGGTAGAATATGAATAGTTATAAAGTTCATAAAGTTAAAAGTTATAAAGTTAAATGCTTGTGATTTTGTGTGTTTCTGACTTTATGAACTTTAAAAACTTTTTACTTGATAAACTTAGCGAAGCGTATGCGATTTGATATTGTGACAATTTTTCCGCAGATTTTCGACAGCTATTTTGGTGAGTCGATTATTAAACGTGCCAAAGAAAAGGAGTTAGTGGAAATTAAGGTGCATAATCTGCGTGATTATTCAACCAATAAACATCACAACATTGACGACACACCCTATGGCGGTGGCGCAGGGATGGTGATGCAGGTTGAGCCGATCTATCGCGCAGTGGCTGACATTCAAAAAGCCAACTTGAAATCAAGAACAATTTTGTTTTCTGCCAAAGGAAAAAGATTCAAACAAAAAGATGCTCATCGTTTGATGCAATATGATCAATTGATTTTCATCTGTGGAAGATATGAGGGTGTTGATGAACGGGTGGCGCAGCATGTGGTGGACGAAGAAATTTCCATCGGTGACTTTGTGCTGACTGGCGGAGAAATTCCTGCCATGTTGGTGGTGGACAGTGTGACTAGACTTTTGCCTGGAGTGCTTGGCAATGATCAAAGCGCCATCATTGAATCACACAGTGAAGAAGGATATTTGGAATTTCCGCAATACACTAAACCTGAAAAATTTGCTTCCTGGGAAGTTCCCATAGTCTTGCTCAGTGGTAACCACAAAGAAATTGAAAAATGGAGAAAGGGACAATCAAAAAATTTGAAATTAAAAATTTGAAATTCGAAATCAATTTTTAATAAATAAATTTGAAATGTTTTAAAATTAAGATATTGAAAAAATTTGATTTGATTAAAAATTTTAAATTAAAAATTAAAAATTTGATAGTCAAAAATAAAAAGATAAAATTCATTATTTAGTGATGCTAAAATAAACTGATTGCTATATGAAGGATGAACAGTATGCGAAATAATATTGAAGATAAAACTTTATTATCAGTGGTCTTCACTCTGCTTGTCTTTGGGCTTGTCATGATTGCCAGTGCTGGAGTTATCTATTCCCAAACACGCTTTGCTGATGCTTATTATTTTTTCAAGCATCAGTTGTTTTTTGGGGTTTTTCCTGGAATTTTCGTGCTATATTTTTTGTCTAGAATTGATTATCATTTTTGGAAGAAACTTGCTGTGCCGATATTTTTTGCTTCAGTGGTTTTTCTTATTTTGGTTTTCGTACCGGGTGTTGGTTCCCGGGTATATGGTGCAAGTAGATGGATTCAATTGGGACCATTTTCATTTCAGCCTTCTGAAATGGCAAAATTAGCCATCATCATCTATTTGGCGGCGTGGCTGGAAGGTCGTGGAGTGCAAAGAATTAAGGATGTCTTTGAGGGATTGTTGCCGTTTTTGGGAATCATGGGCTTGATTGGTTTTCTCATTATGAAGCAGCCTGACACGGGAACATTTGGAGTTATCGTGCTTACTTCCTTTTCAATTTTCTTTGTTGCAGGTGCGCGCATTCAACATTTGGCTGGCATGGGACTCCTGGGAGCATGCTTGCTTTGGTTGCTGGTCAAGCTGGAGCCATATCGATTTGATCGAATTTTAACTTTTCTTGATCCTGGAGCTGATCCACAAGGTATTGGATATCAAATCAATCAAGCACTGCTGGCAGTTGGCAGTGGTGGATTGTTTGGTGTTGGATTGGGACATTCGCGACAAAAATTCAATTATTTGCCTGAGCCTGTTGGCGACAGCATCTTCGCAATTATCGGAGAGGAAGTTGGATTGCTTGGCGCAACAATTTTGATTATTTTGTTTGTCATGTTGGCAATCAGAGGAATCAAGATTGCCAAAAATGCTCCAGACATGTTTGGCAGGCTTATGGCGACAGGCATTTGCATGTGGATAATTTTGCAAGCTTTTATAAATATCAGTGCTAATATTGCTCTAGTTCCACTAACTGGAATCCCACTTCCATTTATCAGTTACGGTGGAACATCGCTGGTTTTCTTGATGGCAGCCATCGGCATTTTGCTTAATATCTCCAAACAAGCAAACATTAATGATTAACGCCATTATATTGGATTTATTGGCGTAATATTGCTATACTAATAAGGTAATAAGAGCAATTTTAAATTTTTTTAAACATTTCGAAATTGTTTATCATCAAAGGATAAACTTGAAGTAAAAAAATTAAAAATTATAAATAGTTTATAAATTATGAAAATAATATTAACCGGAGGAGGAACTGGCGGACATCTGACGCCGCTGGTGGCAGTGGCGGAAAAGTTGAAAGCAAAACTGGGCTCAGAGGCCAACATCTTGTATGTTGGTTCAGGCGCTGAAATGGAAAAGCAGATCATGGCAGAAAATGGCATTGCCACGAAATTTGTCATTAGCGGAAAATTGCGACGCTATTTTTCTTTGCAAAATTTTGTGGATTTTTTCAAGGTGCCAATTGGTTTTGTGCAATCGCTTTGGCTGTTGTTGGTTTTCATGCCGGATGCCATTTTTTCCAAAGGTGGTTATGTGGCTGTGCCAATCGTGTTGGCTGCCTGGATCTATCGCATTCCAATTATGATTCATGAATCAGACAGCGCCCCCGGACTTGCCAATCAATTTTTGGCTAAATTTGCCAACAGAATTGCAATTGCATATCCAACGGCTGAAGAATATTTTCCCAAAGAAAGGACTGCGCTTGTGGGAAATCCGATACGTTTTCAAATTACAGAGGGTGATCCGCGGATGCTCAGGCAGGAATTGGGATTCACGGAGTCGCGAAAAACACTTTTGATTCTGGGCGGTTCTCAAGGATCAAAAATCATCAATGATGCAATCACAAACATTCTGCCGCAATTGTTGCAACATTTTCAAGTTATCCATCAAACTGGTCAAGATCATTATGAAGACGTGGTGCGCGAGGCTGCCATCATGGGTATCAAAGCAGGGCATGATGGATATTATGCTGCACCATTTATGAATGCCAATAAACTCAGAGACGCTTTTGCTTTGAGTGATTTGGTGATAAGTAGGGCGGGGGCAACATTCATCACGGAAATTGCTGCCAATGAAAAACCAGCAATTCTGATTCCAATCTCTCAAAGCGCGAACAATCATCAGCAGATGAATGCCTATGCACTTGCAAAAATTGGAGCGGCACTGGTATTGGAAGAATCAAATCTTGGCGAACATATTTTGCTTGAAAAAATAAATCATATCTTGAGTGATGAACAGTTGCAACAAAACATGAAAGCAGCGATTAAAACTTTTTATCATCCAAATGCTGCTGATGTTATTGCCAATAGTATCATTGAAATTGCTGGAACTAAATAATTCACCCTGAACTAAGATTTTTTATGAATATTAAAGACATTAAAAAAGCCTATTTTATCGGAATCAAAGGTGCTGGCATGACGGCGGTGGCTCAAATTTTGCAAAGCAGGCATGTTGAAGTGGTTGGCTCGGATACTAGCGAAGTTTTTTATACTGATGATATTTTGAAACGCTTGGGGATTTCATATCACGAGGAATTTCTGCCGTTTCATGTTCCAGATGATGCTGATGTCATCATTCATTCTACTGCCTATAATCAGGAAAATAATTCTGAAATGGCAGAAGCCAAGAAAATGGGAATTTTGATGCTCAGCTATCCTGAAATTTTGGGTATGTTGTTTGCGGAAAAACTTGGGATTGCGGTTTGTGGCACACATGGAAAAACCACCACTTCAGCCATGCTGGCTCAAGTTTTGGTTGCAGCGCAGTTGAATCCTAGTGCAATTGTCGGCAGCAATGTCATTGCTTGGCAGGGAAGCGCGCTTGCTGGAGGCGGCGAATATTTTGTGGCGGAAGCTGATGAATATCAAAACAAATTGCGTTTCTATCAGCCCTGGTCCGTCATCCTTACAAGTGTGGACTGGGATCATCCAGACTTCTTTCCAGATTTCACTAAATATAAAGAAGTTTTCAAAAGTTTTGTGGAAAAAATTCCCAAGACTGGTTTCTTGGTGGTGTGGGGAGATAGCATTGATACGTTGGAAGTTGCAGAGCATGCTTTTTGCAATCTGGTGACCTATGGATTCGGCGAAGATAATGATTATCAAATTACAAGTCATGGCACATTGAGCATGGAGCAGGGTGGCTTGCAAAGATTTGAAATTGAGCATGAAGGGAAAAATTTGGGAGAATTTACAACGCCATTGATTGGAAAGCACAACATTTTAAATGCAACATCAATCATTGCGCTTACTCATGAAATGGGATTGGATTTAGAGATTGTGAAAAAATCTTTGGGTCAGTTCACTGGAACAACGCGGAGATTTGAATATATTGGAAAATACCAGGAAGCTTTGCTGATTGATGATTATGCGCATCATCCGGATGAGATCAAGGCAACACTTAGTGGCGCAAAAGAACATTTTGATGGCAAAAAAATCTGGACAGTTTTTCATCCACACACTTTTTCCAGAACCAAGGCGTTGCTGCAAGATTTTGCTCAAAGTTTCGATGACACTGACCACGTGGTAGTTATTGATACCTATGGTAGTGCGCGCGAACAAAGTGGTGAAGCAACTTCAGCCGAATTGGTGAAGCTCATCAATAAATATCATCATGACAAGGCGGAATATGTGGCGACCATTGATGAGGCAGTTGAATATCTCAAAGAGAAGTCTGGGCAATATGATGTGCTCATCACTATGGGGGCTGGAGATGTTTGGAAGATCGCAAAAGCACTGAATTCACAGAGTGAATAAGTGCATATCCTGCATTGGCTTTTGCATGACAAAATGTTAAAATTGACTCAAGGAAAGATGTTTTTAAATAGAAAAATTTCAAAAATATGGAAAAGATAATTATCTATACTGATGGTGGATCGCGAGGAAATCCTGGACCAGCCGCAGTGGGGGTGTATATTGAAACATTGAACAAAAAAATTGGAGAGTGTATTGGAATCAGGACGAACAATGATGCTGAATATGAAGCGCTGATTTTGGGTTTGCAAAAAGTGAAACATTTTGTTGGGAAAGAAAAAGCCAAAAAAACTGAAGTGGAATGTTTTTTGGACAGCGAGTTGGTGGTCAAGCAACTCAATCATGAATACAAATTAAAAGAGCCACGCATCCAACAATATTTCATTGAAATTTGGAATTTAATGCTGGAATATGAAAAAGTGACTTTCGTGCACATTCCACGAGAAAAAAACAAAGTGGCTGATGCGATGGTTAACGAAGCGTTGGACAATCAGTGCAAACAGGAAAACCTGCTTTAGAATTTTGAATTAAGAATTTTGAATTTTGAATAAAATTCGAATGACTTAATTTTTCAAACATTAAAACATTAAAAATTCATTCGAAATTCAAAATTAAAAATTCGAAATTATTTAAGCCTATGTCCAAAATAAAAAAATATTCAATTTGGTTTTTTATCATCGCTGTTATTATCGGTGGTGTTGTCTGGTACATGAAAAGCAAAAAGCCCGTGACAACCTATACCACGGCAGAGGCGGTCAAGGGAACTTTAGCCCAGACTGTTTCGGTGACTGGCGATCTCGTGGCGCAAGATGAGATCACTTTGAACTTTGAAATTGGCGGTCGGGTGAATAAGGTTTTTGCTAAGGTGAGTGACAAAGTTGCGGCAGGCGACGAAATCGCCACTTTGACTGATGCCACTTTGCAAAAGCAAATCGATCAGGCCAAAGCCGGTCTTGACCAAGCGATTGCAACCTCAGGGGGAAACAGTGACACTTTGCGCGAAGCAAATGTGTCTTTGAATAATGTGCAAGATACTTTGGATCAAACAGAATCTCTCAATGATCAAAACATTTCTGCAGCCAAGGAGGCCGTGGAAAATGCACAGAACTATTATAATGATACCAAGACATATTATGACAGCCTGAGTGAAGGAGCAGCTAAAATTCAGGCAAAACCAACTTTGACTGCAGCGGAAAATGGTCTAAATGTTGCCAAGCAGGCACTGAAAACTGCAAACGAACAAACTGATCTTTCGGAAATTGCTGCTCAAAATGCAGTTGACAGTGCTAAGGCCAGAGTCAAAACTGTTGAGTCTGATTATGCTCGCAGTGCTCGCAATGCTCAAGTTGCTGGCGCTCAAGCTGTCTATGACATGGCGATGCTCAATTTGAACAAAGCGACATTAATTTCTCCGGTGAATGGAATCATCACTGAAGTCAATAATAAAGCTGGGGAAATCCTGGGAACTGGCGTGATTAAGGAAGCATTTTCTCGGGTGATGAGCATGGACATGATCATTCAATCCAAAGTGCCTGAATCAGACATTGTGAAAATCAAACTTGGGCAACATGCCAAAGTCACTTTTGACTCGTTGACTGCAGATGACATTTTTGACAGCGAAATCATTGAAATTGATCCAGCCTCCACTGACGTGCAGGGTGTGGTATATTACGATATTAAATTGAAATTAAACACGGTTGATGTGCGAGTGAAGCCTGGCATGAGCTTGAACATTGACATCAGCACGGCAGAAAAAAATGATGTAGTTTCAATTCCAAGTCGCGCCATTAAGATTGAAGGCAATAAAAAATATACAGATGTCTTGAATACCGATGGGCTGACTACAAAAAAAGTTTTTGTGGAAACTGGCTTGGAAGGAAATGATGGCATGGTGGAAATTAAATCAGGACTCAAAGGTGGGGAAAAGGTGGTGACGTTTCAAGTAACTAAATAGTGTTTCGTATTTAGTATCTTGTATTTTGTATTTTGAAATAAAAAAGCCCGCAACTTTGATAGTTGCAGGCTCGGGGTGCTGTTTAATTCAATTTTGAAAGTATATCTTTTATTGTCTGCGTTGGTATTTCATTTTTTAATAATAATTTGCCAGTCATTTCTTTAATGAAAATGATAAGCGGACTATCAATGCTGATCATAAATGCTTTGCCACAATTCCCATGACATTCAAAGAATCCGGCGAAAGGTCTTGAAATGTAGGATGGCTCCTCCTCAATTGGTTTGAATTCAAATTTTCTTGAGCCACATTCCGGACAATTCAACAGTTGAGTGAACGTTGCATTAAAAGTTTCGATTGTTTCATTTTTATCTGGCATGGTTGCCTCCTCCTTGGCTTCTTTGAGCCATGATTTATTTGATTGCTCTTAGGTACTACGATACTCAATTATACTCTAAAATAACCAATATGTCAATACCGCTCATAACCGTTCAAAATCTGTCCAAGATCTATTCCAATGAAGGGGTGGAAACGCCGGCGCTGAAGAGTGTTAATTTTGTGATTAAAAAAGGGGAGTTTGTTTCGATCATGGGACCTTCTGGCTCTGGCAAGTCAACGCTGATGCAAATTTTGGGCATGCTTGATCGGGGGACAGAGGGAGAATATTTGCTTGAAAATGTGAACGTGAACAAATTTGAAGATGATGAGCTGGCAAAAATTCGCAACAAGAAAATTGGCTTTGTTTTTCAATCTTTCAATCTTTTGCCCAGAACTTCGGTTTTTGAAAACGTGGAATTGCCACTTTTATATGACGATGACCATTTGGAAATGAATAATGCAGCGAAAGTGACCAAAGCGCTTGAAGCTGTGGGCATGGAGCATCGCACTGGATATCTTTCCAATCAACTTTCTGGAGGGGAAAAACAACGCGTCGCAATCGCGCGCGCCCTGGTCAACAATCCGGAACTTATTTTTGCCGACGAACCAACGGGAAATCTTGATTCCAAATCAGGCTTGGCAGTGATGCGAATTTTGCAAAAGCTCAACAATGAGGGGCACACCGTCATTTTAGTGACTCATGAAACCTACACTGCGCGCCATGCCAAAAGAATTCTGAACATGAAAGACGGAGAACTTGTTTCTGATGAGTTGGTGAACGATCGCTTGATTGCAGATGGTGAAGGGGAGTTGTTGAAATAAATCTAAGGGCTAATTATTGAAGTCTAATTCAGCTCTAAAGTATGAATTTTAAATTAGACTTTATAACTTTAGATTTGATTTAGTATTTAAACTTTAGAATTTAGATTTTTAATGCAATGAAGTTAAGTTCTCCTCTCAAAATTTCATATAAAAACCTGATGGCGGCCAAGTTTCGCAGCTTTTTGACGATCTTGGGAATCATTATTGGAATTGCGAGTGTGATTGTGGTGATGGCGATTGGCGCCAGCGCGCAGCAACTTATCATTGATCAAGTTTCGGGAGTTGGTTCGAATTTGGTGGGCATTTTGCCTGGCGCTTCAGACGAGAAAGGTCCGCCAGCTTCAGCCTTGGGAATCGTGACCACTACACTCAAACAGTCAGATCTCGATGCGGTCATGCTGAAAAAAAATGTGCCCAATGCTGTGGCTGCTTCCGGTTATGTGAGTGGAGTTGGCACAGCGAAATATAAGAATAATTCCAATCAAGCAAGCTTCCAGGGAGTTTCGGCTGATTTTATTAATGTGGAGAAAAATGATTTAAGCGCTGGAAGATTTTTTACAAATGAGGAAAATGCTGGTCTTGCGCGCGTGGCAGTCTTGGGCTCGACCACTGCGAAAAATCTTTTTGACAATGAAGATCCAATTGGAAAAATGTTTTCGCTGAAAGATGTGAATTTCACGGTGATTGGAATTGTGGCGCCAAAAGGTGGATCAGCCGTTTCCAATCCCGATGAACTCGTGTATATTCCACTTTTGACCGCACAAAAAATTCTGTTGGGAATTGATTATCTCAATTTTGCGCGCATTAAGATTGATTCAGCTGATAATATTGCGCGCGCATTGGCTGATGTGAAATATACCATCAGAACTCAGCACAGAATTAAAAATCCAAGTGACGATGATTTTTCAGTGCGCGACACAGCGCAAGCGCTTGAGATGATCACTAATATAACAAATGTGCTGAAATATTTTTTGGCTGGCATTGCAGCCATTTCGCTGTTGGTTGGCGGGGTGGGGATCATGAACATCATGCTCATCTCAGTGAATCAACGCATTCGCGAAATTGGTCTGCGCAAAGCTGTTGGCGCTCGCAATCGTCACATCATCACCCAGTTCTTGATTGAATCGATTTTCATCACCTTGGTTGGCGGAATAATTGGAATCATCTTGGGAATTTTTGTTGCGCTATTGGCTTCAATTGTCATCAATGCACTTGGCTATGAATGGGAGTTTTTAATTTCATTTTCTTCTATTTTGACTGCAACATTTGTTTCAGTGATCATCGGACTTTTGTTTGGATTATATCCTGCCAAAAAGGCTGCCCAGATTTCTCCGATGGAGGCGCTGCGTTATGAATGAGTTTATGTGTACAATATTTTTCATGCCTGCCGGTAGGCAGACATAATTTTTCTGAGATAAACTTGAGATAATATTATGTGTAAGCATAGAATCCTGAAATCATTTTTTCTGCTCACAGCATTTTTCATCTTGCCTAGTTTTGCAAATGCCACTCCTGTTCCAGTTCTCAATTTTTCCGACATTGATTCAGGACCAAAAACGGGAAACACTGATGGGATTGGCAGTGGCGCTATTGTGACAATCTGGGGAAATTATCTGGGTGGAGCTCAGGGAACTTCCAAAATTTATGTTGGAGATCAAGAAGCAACCGCAATTTATTATTGGAAAGATGCAGATGGGCAACTCCCTGGAGGACCAGCTGATTTACATACTTATCACAAAATGCAAGAAATTGCTTTTGCAATCCCTGTTACTGCGCCAGATGGTTTAACCACGATTAAAGTCGTGGTTAATGGCATTGAAACTAACGTATTGCCGTTTACTGTTAGAGCTGGAAATATCTATTTTGTTAAAACGAATGGCAACGACACAGCGGGTAATGGTAGTTGGGGTAGTCCTTGGGCGACACTGAATAATGTCGTTGCTGGAGGAAATGGGAAATTAATTGCTGGAGATGTTGTATATTTTGTGGGTGTAAATTCGATAACGGGTCTAAAGATAGCTGGTGGAGCAGGCTTGTTGGGCACTATAGATAATCCATTTTCGTTTATTGCATATCCAAACACTGTAGTGACTATTTCTGGATCATCTGGCAACTATGTTGTGGATACTTGGTGGGAATCAAATAATCATACTACAGGAGTAAATATATCAAAATTATCAATAATAGCCTCTGGAAAACCAGGGGAAGCAGTTGGCATGAGAACCATTCCGGATTGTAGATATGTTGGCATAGAAATAACTGGCCCAACCGTATATGGTGGCTATGGCGGTGCGGTTACTAATTCATCATATGGTTCGCAGGGTGGTGTTTTTCTGGGTATGTATATTCATAATTATGGCTATGCAAATGGATGGCCATTTAATCCTGATTCCAGCTCATGGACCAGTCCGCCCTATGACGGAATAGCTGGTATTAATTGCACTAATTGCACTACGGTAGATAGATTTCAACATTTATTTTATATCAGTAATCGTTCCGGGACTAGAGTTAATG
>JAAXUC010000005.1:59629-96595 GCA_013336225.1 Candidatus Moraniibacteriota bacterium | reverse complement strand
CATTCACGCCTACAGCAGATAGAGACCAACCTGTCTCACGACGGTTTGAACCCAGCTCGCGTACCGCTTTAATTGGCGAACAGCCAAACCCTTGGGACCTTCTCCAGCCCCAGGATGCGATGAGCCGACATCGAGGTGCCAAACCCCTCCGTCGATGTGGACTCTTGGGAGGGATCAGCCTGTTATCCCCGGGGTAACTTTTATCTGATGATCTTCCGCGCATCTACATGCTACGGTCGGTTCACTAAATTCTACTTTCGTAACTGATCGACTTATGGGTCTTGCAGTAAAGCTGGTTTGTACTTTTGCGCTATCAGTCCGATTTCCATCCGGACCTAACCAACCTTTGTAAACGCCTCCGTTGCCATTTAGGAGGCGACCGCCCCAGTCAAACTACCCACCAGGCACTGTTCCCCCTCTGGTAAGAGAAGAGAAAATGCATAGTAAGAAAGATACTAAGCGTCGCAAATGATATTTTACTATCATCTGAGTAGTCACTATTCAGAAAAGGATCCAATAAATTGATCTTTCTGACTTCGTGAATAAATAAAAGTTTCGCTTACTATTTTCTTGCTAATTTTTTTCCAACCTCTTAACAGAGGAGGGTTAGAATTAAAACTTTGATAGAGTGGTATTCCACTGTCGACTCCATTATGACCGGAATCATAACTTCAAAGTCTCCCACCTATTCTCGGCAACCAAAATCTCAATCCAATACCAAGTTGTAGTAAAGCTCCACGGGGTCTTTTCGTCTTGCTGTAGGTCGACAGCATCTTCACTGTCATTGCGATTTCACCGGGTCCTTCGTTGAGACAGTTCCCAAGTCGTTACACCTTTCATGCGGGTCAGAATTTACCTGACAAGGAATTTCGCTACCTTAGGACGATTATAGTTATCGCCGACGTTCACTGGCGCTTCAAGGAATAGCTCTCACCACCCCCCTTAACGTTCCAGCACTGGTCAGGTGTCAGCCCCTATACTTCCCCTTACGGGTTTGCAGAGACCTGTGTTTTTGGTAAACAGTCGCTTGGGAAATTTTCACTGCGTCCTGCCCTTGCGGACAGGAAAGACATTTCGCGAACTTACGTCTAGTTTTTTTGCCGAGTTCCTTAACGAAGGTTCTCCCGTTCACCTTAGGCTACTCGCCTCGTCTACCTGTGTCGGTTTTTGGTACGGATACAATATTATTAGCCTTAGAAGCTTTTCCTGGTACCCTGCTTTGTTTTCTCTATTTAACCGTAGTTAAACATTGAGCCATAGCTTGGACTTGTGCGGGGCGGATTTGCCTACCCCACGTCCTCACTATGTCTACATCAATCCATTAAGATGCAAAACATACTAGAATACGTCACTCCATCGAATAATATTGTAGTGCAGGAATATTAACCTGCTGTCCATCGACTACGCTTTTCAGCCTCGCCTTAGGACCGACTAACCCTGGGTTGATCAACATTGCCCAGGAAACCTTAGACTTACGGTGTGTACGGATTTCACGTACATTGTGGTTACTCATGCCAACATTCTCACTTCTATACGCTCCACGACGGGTCGCCCCTTACGCTTCAGTGCATATAGAACGCTCTCCTACCAAACCATAATAAATTATGGAGTCCATATCTTCGGTACTATGCTTAGCCCCGGTACATTTTCGGCGCAAAGTCTCTAGTCTAGTGAGCTGTTACGCACTCTTTAAAGGATGGCTGCTTCTAAGCCAACCTCCTAGATGTTTGAGAAACTTCACTTCCTTTTCCACTTAGCATAGATTTGGGGACCTTAGATGATGATCTGGGCTGTTTCCCTTTTGAGTTCCGACCTTAGCGCCGGAATTCTGACTGCCATGGTACGCATCTTCAAGAATTCGGAGTTTGGTTGAAAACCCTACGGCGAACCGCGAATTCTCATCCAGTAGCTCTACCTCTTGGATGTAATGTCATGACGCTAGCCCTCAAGCTATTTCGGAGAGAACCAGCTATTGCCGAGCTCGATTGGAATTTCTCCCCTACACACAAGTCATCCCCGAGTGTTGCACGGCTCGTGGGTTCGGGCCTCCCCTTGGTATTACCCAAGGTTCACCCTGCTCATATGTAGCTCGCCCGGCTTCGGGTCTAATCCATGCGACGAACGCCCTATTCAGGCTCGCTTTCACTACGCCTCCGGAGTGTTTGCTCCTTAGGCAAGCCGCATAAAATTAACTCGTTGGCTCGTTCTGCAAAAAGCACGCTGTCACGGTTGCAAGCAACCGCTCCAACTCTACGTTAGTATATGGTTTCAGTTCTATTTCACCTCCCTCATCGGGATGCTTTTCACCTTTCCCTCACGGTACTAGTTCGCTATCGATCTGAAATAATATTTAGTCTTGGAAGAGTAGTACTCCCAGATTCAGACAGGATTTCTCTGGTCCCGCCTTACTTGAGGATAATTGCATCTGATATGAATGATTTTCGCATACGGGACTATTACCCGCTATGGTCACACTTTCCAGAGTGTTTTGCTAATGATTCATATCTGACCCCTGTCAACAGAGTCCAATTACCTCGCAACCCCGTAGCCCGAAGGCTATGGTTTAGACTTTTCCCCGTTCGCTCGCCACTACTTGGGGAATCACATATTGTTTTCTATTCCTCCTGGTACTAAGATGTTTCAATTCCCAGGGTTCGCTTCATAAACCTATGAATTCAGTTTAAGATTTCCAGTAAAAACTGGAAGGGTTGCCCCATTCGGAGACCCCCGGATCAAAGCTTGCTTAACAGCTCCCCGAGGATTATCGCAGCCAGCTGCGTCCTTCATCGCTTATTTCAGTCAAGGCATCCACCATATACGTTAAGTAACCTTTCTTTATTTAACGGTTAGCAGTTAACAATCACTTATATAAGACCACTCTTATAATATCTAATCTTGCGATTAAAAAATTGATAACGCTATTTTGAACACTTAATTTCAAACTCTTTGAAATCGTTTTTGATGTGATATGTGCAGCAAGCACATATGCACGACCTACTTATTGACTAATTGTGATGGCTGCGCCCAGTGTATCTTTCCGCTAAATCAAAATACACCACACGTATTCACAATAGACCATAATTGTTAAGCTACTAATAATGCGGAAAATCTTGATTAGGTTTTAGCTGTTAGCTTATAGCTTTTAGCGAAATCCAATAAATGTTTTCGGCACTATTTAAAAATAAAAAAACTCACTTGGTAGTGAATTTTCGAGGCATCATAAAAGAGCTCCCGAACTCACCCACTAAATTTTTGTCTGTTTTCAATATTGTTTCTCAAAATGTTTTTACTGTTTTCCCTGACAAAAGTCAGACGAAACAGTTAACTAGAGTTGAAATATTTTTTTTGGACGTAAATTCATAATAGCAGATACAAAAGATGTGTCAAGCTTTTCCAAGCAATATATAATACACAAAATACAAAGTACAAAAAAATGCTTCATTTAAAGCAAAATAAACCAAAAATTAAAAATATTCTTTTCTGAAAATTGCCAGAATTGTTGACGCAAAAACATGGCAATTTTCAAAAGAAAAATTTTTTACTGCGTAGCATGTTACGTAGCAAAGCAATTTCAACCAAGAAGCATTTTTATTTTTACCACTTTTTACAAAATTTCCAGACCAACTGGAGCACTAGGTGCAACAACGTCTGCTTGAAAATAAAACAAGGGACCAATAGCATTGAGCGTGCTATTGATTGGTGTTGCGCTGCCAGTTGTCCCCTCCACATTATGCAGCTTGTAACGATAGTAAAGATGATTGTCTAATTGGAGATCACCAAATGTAATCGACTTTCCTCTATATGAACCACCAACACCTTCAATTAAATTGGTCACATTGGACCAATAAAAATCCAGACTGTTTTCTGCCGCACCAGACTGATAAACACTTCCAATCACTCGCACCTTGTTGCCATAATAACCGCCAAGTCCAACACCATAAGTGGCATATGATGCATAAGAATTTGATTTAATGAGCGTATTGCCTATAAAAAGTGCATCCCCATTGCATGACTGATAATCATCTCCAAAAATAAAATTATATACATTGCTGGTTATGACATTATTTTCAACGATAAATGATGGTGCGAAATCGACGGCTGGTGGCCTGAAATTTGGAGCTGGTTCATTATTATTATCTATATTTGCATCGCAAGCAAAACCAGCAGCATAACCAGTTCCATCCTTATCAAGAACCGTTATCGTGTTGTTGTAAAATCTTGCACTTTGTTCATTATAACGAACACCAGCCATTACTCCCCTGGCGCCTCCTGATATGCGAATTGCTCTGCCATCAGGAGAATAGGTGCCCATAAAATCACTATCACTAGCTGCGCTAATAACATTATCGTGTACCTTCAAGTTATAAGCTCCTGATGTGCTGCGTATTCCAACTGCCCTATCCGCAATATGAACAGCCGTCAGCGCATCGGAGGGATAGGCACCAAAATATTCAAGACCGATGCGGGTCGTTTGAACATCAATAGTATTGTTATAAATTTCATTATCATAAGAGGCATTAAGTGTTGAATTATGAGCTCCAATACCTATAGGGTGTTCACCTCGACCATTAATGATGTTGTCATATATTTTCACACCATGTGAATCCGTTGAGATACCAACAGAATTAGTGCAAATGCTGCGGATACTTACATTGTTTCCAAATGCTTCACTGTCTTGACCAAGATCTATCCCTCTTTGCCTAACGTTGGTTAATGTATTATTTTTTATAATGCTATCTTGCCCAACTGTCCTAATTGCTGGAATCCCAACATGCCTGTCTGTCACAATGCCATATTCATAAGTGTCTTCAATAATATTATCCTCTATTAAATGACCATCAGCTCCAAGAATTATCCCGCCAACATCTTTTGATCCATAGCGCACCGAAACACCTGCAATCTGAACCCTGAAAACATTATATGACTGAGGTGTCCCAGCATAAAATCTGATAGGATTACTCCCCGTTCCATATACAACACCATCAGACATGGCAAACCCCTGAACAATAGAGCCATTGATAATTGCCACATCTGAAGTGCTCCAATCAAGTGAACCAATTCCAACACCTGGAGACACCTGATTATATGTAATAGTGTGACCATTAAGATCGATAATAATGTTCGATAAATTCCCATTAAGCATAATGCCAGAACTATCAGCAAAAATGTCGGCATCAAGGATATATTTCGTATTTCCCGTAGTTATGATAAATGGTGAAGCATAGGATCCGCCTGGGATATGCACATCTGGATTGATAGTGATTACACGCACCGTATATGCAGCCGCAAAATTCGGCAGCATTAAAAAGATGGTGAGGAGAAAAAATACCCCAGTTAAATATGAGCTCAATTTCACAGGGTAAAATTTTAAAAAATTATTTTGCATTTTAAATACATATTCAAATATCTACCTACTTTTTTATTTTTTTGCATTCGGTATTTATACATCATACATAATACAAGATACTTTATACGTTCCCTATAGTGCCCCAAGTCCGGTCGGTGCGCTGGGTGCGACGATGTCATTTTCGCCATAGATGTCTGGTTTGGGATTTCCAAGATATCCCCAAATATAATCAGTGAGTGGCGTTTGAGTTGAGCCAGCAAGCGCAGCAAATCCCCTGTTGCCTCCTGGTCCAGAGGCATTATATGTTTTCATTTTTGCAGCCCACATCGCTTCATTGGCAAAAGGCCAAAGCGGTTGAGTTGTTGTAGTATTCCATCCAGCTTCACCATGCAATGTGCCACTCACACCGATCTGATACAGGATAGTAGCACCAGCTGTTCCACTCTCGGGACGCGGCAGGTATTTAAGTTTTTCATTCAAAGCAACTTCTGTTATCAAGGTCGAACCTGTCGACTGACCAGCACTCCCGCCAGGAGCAATGTAATGTTCAGAATTTGAAAGCGAGTTTGGATTTAAATATGCCTGACCGCCACTTTCAGTGACAGCTATTGAATCAGCGACATTCATCAGCATGCCAGTGTAATTTATATTACGATAAAATTCATAGCGCGTATTTTGTCCTGCTGTTACATTTTGAGCATTAATAACTAATCCAGCAGTATTATTTCCAGAAGATTCTATTCCCATATCGCCACCCCATACAACACTATTGGAAATAAGCACTGGGTTACGAGTCATCTCAAAATGATACCCGCTCATACCTAGATTATTAAGTGAGATAATTCCATAAAAAGTATGGTTCGGTTCGCCAGTGGTGGAGCTTCCACCGCCAGTACCCACTGCTTCTGGATAATATGCGTCAGAAGCAATATTAGAATCAAGCACTACTACATTTTGAGCTGAATTCGTATCACCATTATAAAATCTAATACCTGAAGTCGGCTTTTCACCGCTAGGACTCGAATCGAATCTCACCACAATCCTTCTGAAAATGACATGATTTGCACCACCATTGGAAGATGAAGTATAAAATCCGTAACGACCTTTGCCCCACACCCAACAATCTTCAATTAAGGTATAAGAAGAACCGCCGATAACACTAGCGATTTCTGTTTCCGTATCAGTGTTTGATGCTAAACCATCCTCCATGCCACAATTAGTAACCTTATTATATGATCCTCGAATGTTAAATACGCCAGCAACACCGCGCCTAAAGTGTATGCCGTCTATATGAAGATAATCGCGACCCACAACTCCAATCATTGAAAATGGCGCTCTCAGATATTCACCATCAATAATAACTTGTTCAACATTTCTGGCCTGAATCATGGTGTAAGTGCCAACCGTTCCCGATGGTGGATAATATCGAGGATTTGAATAATCACCAATCATATTATTTTCACCAGCATAGATTCCGTCTTCAATAATAAGAGTGTCTCCGCCTAACATCAATTGCAATCCAGATGTGATATATTTTTTCGGGGAATTTTGCGCGCCACTTCCAGTGTCATCAACAGCGCCGCCATCAACATAAAAAGTATTTGCCGCTTTGGCAAAATCTGGCAACACTAAAAATGCCACCAGGAGAAAAATTATTTTGAAAATATTCGTATTCATCTAGGCTTATTATACCACTTTTTTGCGAAATAATGTACATACATACACTCACACACTTAAATAAGTGTGTGAGTGTATATCAACGTACATTTTTATAAAACCCCAAGTCCAGTCGGCGCACTGGGTGGAGTAATATCAGATGAATCAGTGCCGAATATGATCATTGATGCTGGGGTCGTATTATTAACTTGCCCATTTGCATCCACCACGTAAACATAGCCCGTGTCGCCACTTGCAAATGAGTTTTGACTCACTGTCACTGTTGCCGAACTTGCTCCTGTTCCTGTATCAAATGACCACACTGATGCTGGCTGAGTTTCACATTTTGTTACCGCTGACCACGTGTTAGCATTACAAATTTCAATTCTTGCTCTTGTGTTGTCCACATATATATCATCCAAATACATCCAGTAATTATGACTACTTTCAAATCCATCTTCCATAGCCAAATAAACAGTATCAAGCAAAAATGTTTGACCTGCAGCTCTTGTCATTGCAGCATTATTAACAGCTGAATTAAAACCATATATTTTAACCTGTACAACACCATCAGCAATGCCAGCAGTTGAAAGTTTTTTATACATATCAACTCGAATCCAAGTTTTATTTGAAGGATATGGCGACTCAAGTCGAGCAACATCAGTTGCAGTGAACAACTCTGCACCATTGCCATCATTGAAAGCACAATACGGACCAGTACTAGTTAACAAGTCATAAGTACCGCCCAGTGTCATACCACCAGCACCATTATAAACTCCTCCTCCACCAGCTGCCTCTGAGGAACTTATGCGCGGAAGCTTAATGACTGATCTACCTTGCGAACTATCAGCATCAATATAGTACCAATATGAAATAAACATTTCATTCATTGGCGCTGCGAAGGTGTGAAAATTTGTTTCAAAATCATTTCCACCAGGCAAAATGTGTGATCCAAAAGACAAGCTTCCTGAATGCGCTTTAGTTGAACTATACACCGCGCCTGTATCACCATACTTTTCCCAAAAAGAATCATTCGGATAAATACGCGTGTTATTTGATCCTCCTGAAAAGTTTTCGAATTTAAGTGGTTGAGCGACTGACTTCTCTCCAAATCCTGAACCACTAAAAGTGACGACTTGCCCCTGAGAAATATTACCTGAAATACTATCCACAACTGGTGCCGCCTTGGCAAAATTAGGCAGCATCAAAAAGATTGCGAGGAGAAAAAATAGTTTTAATTTCAAATGTAGATTATTCATAAATTTTCAGCCATAGGCTGATATTTTGCATTTATTTTCTAGTGAAGTTGAGCGAAATGAAAGTACTCTTTCAATTTCCGAGCGAATGACGAAAAGCTCATTTTTTGTTACGTAGCATGTTACGTAACAAAATTATTCTATAAAACACTCAATCCGCTCGGCGCACCTGGCGGAGTCACATCGCCATAACCAATGGGTCCGATGAAGGAATTATCATTTGCATCCAAATTTGGTGGAATTGTTTTGTAGATTGCAAAATCATCATATCTAATTGGGATATTAATATCTGGTGAACCTTCTGGCCCATTTGTGTTTGAGCCAATAAGAATTTCCCTGAAACCATCGACTTCTATTTTTTCAACTGGGTTAGTCATCTCAGACCAACCGAAATCAAAATCTTGCCTATCCAAAACAAGAACATTATCAACCCATATTTGAACTATCCCGTTAGCGTTGTTCGTATCAACTTTTTGATGCAATTCCACCGGTATCCATCTGCCATAGCCTTGTCTATTACTTGATGCAAGCCAGTCAGCGCCAGCCAGACCATTACCGGAGACTACAGTGCCAACATCCGTCGTTGACCCCTCTTCATTGGTTTGAAAATGAATACCTGTATTTTCAGGATAACGAGGAAACATAAAGTACCATCCGCTTGTATAATCATGATCAAAATACAACGTCTTTCCTCCACTAAAAGCTGCTCCCCATGTCATTTCAGATGGGAAGTATTGATAAAACCTGATCCAATATTCCTGCAAAACTTCGGAAAATTTTATTCTCAAGCCTCCTGAATTTGGACAGTTGGTTGCTCGAGGATATGAACAATCATATTCTTTGCAATCGCAATTTGTACCATCCTTTCCGGTATACAAATAGTGAAGTTGGGCACCAGAATCAGCCACTCCAGCGGGATTATTCGCCCACGCCTTGATCTCTTCCGACTTCCAATTATTATCAATCAAGATTGCTTCAGTGGTTGGCAAATTCCTGGCAATTTCAAATCCCGAAACCCAGTTTCCTCCCTGGGTTATTCCATCACAATTTAAGACTATTTGACCATAAAGATGAACCCAATCTGGACAAGCAAAAGATGTTTCCCATTTTCCATTTGTAAATGAGATGACTGACTCATTAAGATTCACATTATAAACAGTTTCTTTTATGGCTTCCCAATTTCCCAAAGCATCACGACTGTGATATCGCAAAACTGCATCACCTGTCATGTAAATATGTGCATCCGCATAGACGCCCTCAGCGTAATAATATTTCTTATTCGGCGTGCAACCTGCACCGATGCAATACAGGGTTTCAGCGCAACCAACAGCATCACTGCAAGACAATTGCACATCTTGCCTGGATGTATATGTCCCACTAATAATAGAGGGTGCAGTATTCAAGGCCTTGGCAAAATTAGGCAGCATCAAAAAGATTGCGAGGAGAAAAAATAGTTTTAGAATTTTATTTTGCATTTATTTTCTAGTGAAGTTGAGCGAAATGAAAGTACTCTTTCAATTTCCGAGCGAATGACGAAAAGCTCATTTTTTGTTACGTAGCATGTTACGTAACAAAATTATTTTATAAAACACTCAGTCCGCTCGGTGCAGCAGGCGCTGTCGCATCGCCAAATCCAATTGGTCCAATGAAGGGATTCCCATTTGTGTCTAAATTAGGAGGAGTGGTGCTATAAACAACCATGTCATCGTAATCGACATAAGATTCTTTACTGTTGGCCGGTGATGATTGATTGCTGTCAAAAGTGAAATAGCTCCAACCAGTTTTAGCTATAACATTACCATTACTGAAATTTACCGCCAGATTATTAGCTCTGAGCACGCCATCAATCCAGAGCTGACCTATGCCATCAGCAGTCGGCACAGGTTGTCCAGTAGTTCCAGCAATTCCAGTCGTATCCATTTTAAGATGTACTTCGTAAGAATGAAACAATCCATCAGCCAGATTGCCACCCATCACAGATTGCCAACCGAAACCATTCGCCTCAATCTGACTGGATGCATTTGAACCAGAAACTCCTTGCACGGCAGCTTGCCAATTATTCCATCCGTAAGGCTCCACAATCACAGCTTGATATTCGGGTGAATCCGTATGAAGATACAGCTGCTTGTCATAAACCAAATTGCTCCAGGTAAATCCTGATTCATATCGTTCATAAAAACGAATCCAGACCTCAGTCAATTTGATTGGAAAGAAAATTCGATATGCTGTTGAACAATTGTTGCTCCCATCTTTATTCCAAAACCTGGCGCCATTTCCTGCTCCCAGCGGATTATTTGCAGCAGATGTTATTCTTGTCACATTGATTGGCTGATCTGTTCCCTCACTTCCGCCACCATTTGGAACTATCATTCCAGCGCAATCATAGCTGGAGCCATTAGGTGTGTCATGCTCCGCACAATTGAATGTGGTTTCCCATTTTCCGTCAACAAAACTAATCGGCGCAGACGCAGACACTAAGTCAGGCAACATTAAAAACACAGCCAAGAAAAAAATTGTTTTGAAAATATTTTTATTCATCTATTTCTATTATAACACCGAGAGATTACTTGGCACACTTGGCGGAGTCATATCTCCATAACCGATTGGCCCAATAAAAGGATTTCCATTTGTGTCCAAATTTGGAGGGGTGGTGTTATAGATAACAATGTCATCAAAATCTTCATATACTGCACGATTGTTATGTGACCACGCCTGATTGTTTCCGATTTTTATATATTCCCAGCCTTGTTTTGCGAAAGCATCTCCATCACTCCAGTCAACAGCATAATTAGAAGCTACCAAGGCACCATCAATCCAGAATTCCCCCACTCCATCCGTTTGATTAGTATCCATTTTAATATGCACCTCATAAAGATGAAATTCTCCATCCCCAGTGTTTCCACCATTAATCCTATTCCAATCTCCTGATCCAGAAGGGGTTGCAACTTGATAATAATTACTGGTTGCTTGCGCCGTTAAAGCCATGTTGTCACTAATCACGAAACCTGGGATCACCTGTGTCGTTCCTGCCGAATAAATGTATAACAATTTGTGATAGTAGGGGTATAACTTGGTTCCTGTGTAGGTTGCATCATCCCAAGCCATTCCCTCTTCAAATCGCAAATACCACCTGATCCAAAGTTCTTGCTGAGGAGATGGAAATTCAGGTCCAATTGGCCCAGAGTTGTCATTTGAAATATTTACAGCATTTTGAATATAGTCACCTATCCAATGCCTAAATCCCCCACCAACTCCCAAGGGGTTATTGGCTGATGCTGTTATCTGTGAACCCTTATTTTCCATCGTAGTAAACCAACTACCAAACAAATCCAGTGAGTCACAACTAAGTGCATTATTCTGAATCCATTCTGGACAGTTAAAGGTCGTCTCCCACCTTCCATTGCTGTCAAAACTGATTGCCGCCCTGGCAAAATTCGAGAGCGCAAAAAAGATTGCTAGGAGGAAAAATAATTTTAGAATTTTTGTTTTCATTTTAACAGTTGTGTTATAAGTGCGATCATCTGATCTTTTTCTTTTGGATCTGATTGTGCAATCAAGAGTGCCAGGGCCGCCAAAGCATTGTCATTGATTTTTCTCTCGCCATTTTTGCGAAAAAGATATTTATTTGCATCCAGGAAATATACAAACAGAAATGCTGCCGTTCTTTTATTACCATCGGAAAATGGATGATCTTTGATTGTCAAATACAAAAGATGGGCTGCCTTTGATTCAAGATTAACATACAATTCCTTGCCACCAAATGTTTGATATAAATTTTTCACAATACTCTCGAATGCACCACCTCTTTCATTGCCAAAAATGTCCCCAGCTTCTTTTTTGACCATCAATTCTTTCTTGAGCTGCGAAACAATTTTTTGACATTTTTCATAGGTCAAAACAAAAATTGCTTTGCCATCTTTGATTTCTTTCAAGCTGCTTTTGTCATATTGCTCCAAAATTGTGAGCGTTTTGGAATAGTCAGCTAGTAGTTCAATAATTTCTTTCTCTTGCCCCTTGAGCATTTTTGTTTTTGATTTTTGTTGCAAGAAAACAATCGTCTCCTGAAGTTTTTTCAATTTTTCTTTTTCCTCAAGAAGCCGCTTTTTATTGATCGTAAAACCCTCAAGCAAATGTTGTTTCAAGGTTTTGGTTGCCCAAATGCGGAATTGCGTGGCCTGTTTAGAATTTATTCTGTATCCAACAGAAATTATCATATCCAAATTATACAAATTCATTTTTCTTATTTTCCCATCTGCCGCAACCTGTTCCAAAATGGAACAGGTTGATTTTTCTTCCAGCTCCTTGGATTGATAAATATTGTTAATGTGTTTTACAACAGCTGGGCGTTTCACGCCATACACAAAAGCCATCTGATGGGCATCCAGCCAAATTGTTCCCCTTTCCAAATGCACTTCTAATCTTGGTCCAGAAGTTGATTGATAAATGATGATTTCCCCAGTTTTTAAGGCTTTTTTGTCTTGTTTTTGCTTCATTTTATTTGTTTTATTTTGATTACAGTGATATTATATCATTATTATCTAGCAAAGTGAGCGGAATGAAAATGAATTTTCATTTCCGAACGAGCGACGATAACAAAGATCTTTATCTTTATAATCAAAGACTATCTATTTTTCATAAAACTCCCAGTCCACTTGGCGCACCGGGTGCAATTGTATCAGCTGGCGCTGCATTCACACCAATAACCTCATTGCCTGTGATGTATGCACCAATCACTGACGGAGAACTTCCGCCACGACCATTGGTGACATATGAAACTCTCCTGAAATCTGCTGGTGTGTTGAAATTTCCTGACGCATTCATAAATCCTGGATCAGTCGTAACAGAATTTTCCTCACTTCCAGCAAGAAAAGATTGGGCTGCGGTTTGCCAAGCAGCCAGCGTTGTGTAATCTGTATAGCGATAATCCCAAATTGGGCCTACTGCTCTGTAATAATTATTATAATCAAGATAACTCAAATTCCACATTGACGAGTAACTTCCACCAGGCCAATATAAGAAATGATCGACAGGATTAAAAGAGATGTTGTTGAAAAACTCAATCGGATAGACCTGGCTGTTTGCATGATAATAATCATTTCCATTATAATAAAAAGTATTATTAAAAATATGCACATTCTTAACGTGTATGGATAAATTAATTCCATTTCCATTTGAATTGTTGGTAATAATATTTTGATAGATATTCAGATTATCAGTCATCGTATAAGTAGTTGATCCAACAACAAAGGGATTGGCCTGGTTGGCTGTCCAAATACCATCAATGACGTTATCATGAATAAAATTATAGCGAATGGTGGCATTATTACTGGTATCTTTCACATTTATTCCAGCGCGGGCCGATCCATAAATTTCGTTGTTTTGAACGATCAAGCCATCGCTTTTATATACAAGCACAACATCGCCACTGCCGCCTGGCTGATTGGTGCTGTCGTGCAAAACATTGTTTTGAATAACGGTATTTATTCCTCCCTGCACATAGATAATCTCTCCTTGCAAATTGCCGGTCCAAAGATCGCCGCCAACTGAAATGTCGCAATTTTCAATCGTAACATCAGTAGCACTAAATATGACTACAGCACCCTTAATTGTTAAATCTCTAATGGTCATACCGCTAGCAAGCGAATTAGCACCTATAACCCAACCAGTCGGAGCAACTCCACCGTTACCAGTGATTATCGCTTCCTCGTCAGGATAACTGGCGATGGTCGTGTTTGTCGCTGCTGGTAAAATTGCAATTGTTGCACTAATATTTTCAACCAGCACATTGTCATATGTTCCACCTCGAAGATACAAAGTGTCGCCACTTGCAAGTTGTGTTGCTCCATATTTAGGTGTCAGCCAAGGATTACCAATTGAGCCATCGCCAGTGGAGTCATTGCCGTTAGTCGCCACATAAAAATTTGCCGCCTTGACAAAATTCGGCAGCATGAAAAAGATGGCGAGAAGAAAAAATATTTTGAATTTTAAATTGAAGTTATTCATAGATTTTCAGCCAAAGGCTGATCAGCCTTTGGCTGAGTTTTTGCATCTATATGGATAAATATTTAGGCAGGTATTTAAATACCTGCCTAAACAAAATAGCCACAAGCACAGGCCCTTATTTTTTTTCCTCAATATTTTCACGGATTTTTTTCAAGATGAGTGCGGCTTCTTCGCGTCCGCCCAATCCAAAAGCCAGACCCAGCGCCAAGGAGATGGCAGAGATGAGTCCGATGAAAATTGTGTTGACCAATGAAGTTGCAATGCCAAGTTGAATGAGTGCGGCCAAAAGACCAAAAACCACGATGGCCCAACGAATAATGGTTGCCAAAAGTCCCGCATTCATAACGCCAGCAGCCTTAGTGCTGGAGCGCACAATCGTAAAGGCCAGACTTCCCAGCAAAAATGCCACAGAAAGAATGATGGTCGCCACCACGATATTAGGCAGATACAAAAGCACACTATTCAAAAAAGTTGTGACTTGCGCCAACCCCAAAATATCAGTGGCTGCCATCAAAAACACTAACACCAAGAACCACTGCACTAGTTTTCCCAAAAATTCTGAAAAGGTGATTTCAATGCCATGCTCTTTCAACTTTTCTCCAATATTAAGTCTTTCAATGGCTTGATCAACTCGCATTGCTCTAATGATGCGCTCCACCACTTTTCCCAAAATTGAAGCCACGATCATTCCCAATAAGAAAACCAGCAGCGCGCCAATAAATGTTGGCAGATAGGAAATAAATCTCACCCAAAGATCAATCAGTGATGTTGCAATTGCCTGTCCCCATGTTTGAACTGGATTCATAATTTTGTATTTCGTATCTCGTATTCTGTATTTCGCCTGCCTGCCAGTAGGCAGGTATAAATGCAAAATAACAAGAAACTTTTTAAAAAAAATTACATTTAAAAAATATTTATAAGTTAATTATAACACGTTTTAAAGCAATACCGAATCTATCAACGTACATTATTTTCACAAAACTCCCAGGCCAGTTGGAGCTTCTGGCGCAGTGGTATCGCCAATAGTGCTGCCAAAAGTCATTGGTCCATAGGCGGGAGATGCATCCCCGTTTGCATCCACCACGAAAAGATAAATACTGTCGCCACTTTTAAATAATCCTTCTCTAATGGTTGCCGTCACAGCGGAGTCGCTCCATGCCGTGGGCGTGCTGATTGCCATTTTTGTGCAATTTGCATAGACTGGATTGTTGCCAAGTTCGATTCTGGCTGCCGCATTGGGGCCGGTGGCCATATAGATATCATCGATAACATAATTTGAGGTTGGGAAACCAGGATCGCCAGCAATCACTCGAATCCAACCAGGAAAACTGGCTCTGTCAAAACCACAATAAAGATCACCCGCCCTACACCAAGCTTTCTGATCTTTATATCTGGCATAAATTTGTCCGCCAGGTCCAACTTTTTGAAACAAGCCATCAGAACCCACTGCACTGACCCCATTCGTTTTAGCCCAAAAGGAAAATCTCACTGGCTCATCCCAGTCCCACATGGCATCCTTATCATCAGTCAGATCAAAATTGCCACGCGGAGTGGTGTCATTAGAAGAAACTCTTGCCCAGGTGTCGCCAGCAATTTTCATGGCCGAAATAATGTCAGGTTCGGTTCCACCATCAGGAATGCCTTGACCATCACCTTGGTATCCATTTGCTCCATAATAAGCCCAATGATGCTTCAAGCATGATGAATCTGGATAAGTGCGTAAGTCAGAAGAGTTAGGCCAACGATGTCCATTTGGAATATATCCAATACTAGTCATAAACACTTCCGTGGTTGGCGCAGCAAAAGTTTTAGCAAAGCCAGCATAATCACCTATGGAAGCTCCGGTAGGAATAATTCTAGCACCCTTGCTATTGGAAAGCTTTGAGTCTGCAAATGAATAAACTGTGTTCCTGATTGAAGTATATGTTCCAATATTAGCAGCAGCAGAAAGAGCTTGACCATCATTCCCACGCTCAAAATCATCAAACATCGCGACATTGGGACCACTTTCCCCAAATCCGCCACCTGCAATTGTCACGCTTTGCCTATCACTAATTGTGCCACTGACACTATCAATTGCAGGAGCAGCCTCGGAAGAATGAGGCAACAGAAAAAATATGGAAAGTGAAATAATTATTTTGAAAATTTTGTTTTGCATTTTACTTTGTAAGCTTTAAAAACTTGATGGACTTTTTGTAGGTTATTGGACAAATAATCCACTCGGTGCGCTGGGTGCAGTCACATCGCCTACTTCCGGGGCAAAAGTGATTGTAAAGCCAGCATTCCTAGTGCCATTTTCATCGGTGATGAAGAGATAGCCCGTTGAGCCAGCTGCAAAAGATCCTTGATTCAAGTTGAAAATTATGCCGTCGTCATTCCAGAGCGTGGCCGGCTGAATTTCCTTCAACGTGCAATCATTATAGTTTGCAGTATTGCCAATTTCAATCCGTTGCCAAGTGTTGTCGATATAAGCATCGTCAAGAAAATATTCTCCGGTTGCACCATCATTTTCTGTGCCAGTACCATAATTATTATGTATAGCTGTCATACCTATGATATATGGCCTGAAATTTGAAGGGTGGGCTGTAGAGCGAGTCATGATGTCTGCATGAGAAAAAACTGGTTTTCCATCAATCCACCAACGCAAGATCCCATTTGAAACATCAATGTCACTGGCTTGATATTCAAATTGCCAAAGATGCCAAGTTCCTTTATTCATGTCAGTTGCCCAATTTTGCCAACCCAGTCCCGCTGGATAGATGTCCCAATAATCACTGTCACACGCATGACCAAAGGCCTGGTCGAGACAAGTGTAGGATGAAGATGTCGGCTGCCAACCAGTTCCCCAACCTCCATGAGAAGAATCTACAAATTCAACACTGAGCAAGCCTCTGTCTCTTGGACCCACCAATGACAAGTTGCTTTGCGTGCTTCCAGTTGACCACAGGCGAAAAACTTTATTATTAGCAAAGCCGGTTGCCCCTCCCCAAGAAAAATCAGGGCCCAAATAAAACCAATGCTGAGTGTACCATTTGGCAGCATCACTGCCACCACTAAAATAACACGCTGAATCTGCGCCAGTTCCCGCATCCACCAATGTGCATCTGGCATTATTGGTGCTGTTAGCATTGCGATTATATAAAGTGGAAGTTTCCATGTTGGTGGTATTGGACCATGCACCGAGTCGCGCACTGACACTGCTATTTTCCATATCCCCAAAAGCCACCGGCTGAGCACCGTTTTGAGATGTCTTACTTCCAAATCCGCTGCCTGAAACATTCACAACTTCTCCATGCGCAAAAGTTGTTTCCGCCGTGACTGAAGTTATGACTGGCGCTGCCTGCGCCAAAACTGGCAACACCAAAAACAGACTACACAACAAAAAAGTTTCAATTATTTGTTTTTTCATTTTTATATTAAAATTTGCAGATAAATATCGATGTGCATGTACATTAATTATATCACACTTAAACTTGCTGGTGCACTGGGTGAAGTCACATCCTCATCTACAATCACTCCAATAAATGGATTTCCATTTGCATCCAAATTTGGTGGGGTCGAGCTATGTATTTTCATATCATCCCAAAGAATTCTTCTGACACCACCATTATTTGGCCAATTCTGATTTGAGATAAAATTGACTCTGTTCCAGCCAAGTCTGGCTGTTTCATCTCCTCTGGAATAATTAACATTCTTAACGCTGAAAATATTGTTTCCATCAATCCATAAATCACCTTCTCCATCTGAATTATTTGTATCCATTTTTAAATGAATTTCATAAGAATGCCATTTTCCATCACCAACAGAACCACCCATAACGTCGGACCAATAATGAGGAACGATTGGACTAGCACAAGTTGCAGTGGCACTCCCCTGACAAACAAATCTGTAAGCTCCAAGATTGCTGCCATTTTGAAAAGCTGGTTCCAAAATGACCTCCTCCAAGCTCAAGCCACGGATGAACATATATTTTTGATATTCAAAAGGTCCCCAGCTAAAATTTTCAGGAAAAAACATGTACCACCTGATCCATAATTCTTTTTCAAGTGCCGGGAATCCAGCTTTAAAATTACCTGACGCAATATCGTCACCATCAGCAACAGCGAAACTAGCACCACAGCCTCCCGCACCCTTAGGATTATTGGCTTCTAATGCTATTTTTAATGGCTCACCCTGAATCAGTGTGTCATTGCTGCGCTCCAAGCCATCACAATTTAAAGTTGTCCAAGGACCAGACAATGGCTGCTCCCATTGGGCACAATCAAAAGTCGTTTCCCATTTTCCACTTCCATCAAAAATAATTTCTCCACTAACAAAACTCGGCAGCAAAAAAAAGCAAGCGAGCAGAAAAAAGATTTTGAGAAAATTTATTTTCATTTTTATATATCAATACACTTATTGTTAAGTGCGATGTACGTACACTCATAACACGTAAATAAGTGTGCTGGTACATATCAACGTACATTATTTTTCACATAACATTAAGTCCGCCCGGCGCACTTGGCGCGATAATATCAGAAGATCCACCACTGAATGTCACAGTTGAATTTGCAGTCGTGCTGTTAATACTTCCGTCAGCATTCATCACAAATAGATACGCAGTGGCACCATCCACAAACAATCCTTGATTAATTGTTATCTGTAAAGTGCCGTCACTCCAGGTCGTGTGTGGAGTTTGAATTTCACAGTGTGTCGCATCATTTTTGATTTGATTGTTGCAAATTTCAACTCGAGCAACTGTATTGTCCCAATAGATATCAACAAAATCCACAATTGGCTGCTCTTCGGGAGGTGTATTGGAAAAATCAGCTCCAATGGAACCAAGATTGCAAATGGGATATAATGATCCACGAAACACTGGGGCATCCACCCAGGTGGGATATTGAGTTGATGGAAAAAATTTAGCATTATTAGTCCAAATATTAATACTTGTGGCATATGGATACAAGGTGATGTTTGGTGACGGATGTGAGTTATCCAAAACAACTTCTTGCCTGTTCCATGCATTGTAAACACCAAAATCTTCCCACCATAAATAAGCAAAAATATTTGAAGAGTCATTAGGATTAAAACTAATACCCTTTTCAGCTCCACTATCAATATCTCCAGAAAATCCACCGAAACCAAAAGGATTCCAAACGTATTCCACATAATTTCTATCGCTCCTGTCGTCAATATCCCAAACAAGCCTGGTCAATTTATTTGAAATGGCCGCATTTTTGAGATCACCATACGGCTTCATCCACCAAGACAGATACATTTTATCTCCGCAAACATTCTTGCGATCAAAATCAGTAAAAGCGCCGGTTCGAGCATCACCCGACCATTCATTAGTATAGACAACTGCTTGCTTTCCTCTCGGGTCATCTGTTCTGAAGAAAACATCGCCGCCATTAACAGATTGCATCTTCCTATTCCAGACATAGCCAGCACCAACTGGCACACTACCTCCATTTGGTGTTGAAATATAGGCAGATTGATTCGTAATATAATCACTTTGAATTGGCGCAACTGGCTGTTTAACGCCAAAACCAGCGCCACTAACAGTTGCAGACAAACCATGTGAAAAAGTTGTAACTGGTGTGATGGTCGAAACACTTGGCGCAGCCAAAACAAATTCAGACAACATAAAGAAAACTACAAAGAGGCAAAAATATTTTAATAATCTTTTTTTAATAATAATTTTAATTATTTTAATAATATTATAGCACGCTTAATCCTGACGGTGCACCTGGCGCAATAGCATCGCCGGCAACATTTCCAAGAATCACAGGAAAACCAGCTGCGTTCACAAGTCCATTTTCATCCACCACATACAGATAAGCATCTGAACTATTCGCAAAAGTTCCTTGATTAGCTGTGATTACAATTTCTGCAGTTGGATCTCCAACTGTTGGCCAAGCTGTCGTGGGCTGAATTTCGCAGTGTGTCCTTGCAGTCCATGCATCAGTATCACAAATTTCCACGCGCGCTTGAGTTGAGTCCAGATAAAGACTGTCATTATATAATTTGAAATCAACAGTTTTTCCACTGCCATTGCAAGCAGTGGGTGTATTATTAATTGAGGCTATTGCCATTCCAACTCCAACATATCGCTTGCCCTTAGCCATATCGCCAGGCCCTGCATTATACCAATTGGTGTGGAATTCAATAGGCGCGCCAGCTCTACCCACCCGATTCATATATACCACGCCAGTGCCATCATCAGACATTTTTTCATAAAACTCCATCCTCTGCCATTGATTCCAGAGCCAACCATCAGCTGAAATATTTCCAGATGTTTGATAATGATTTCCAGCTTCCTGATAACCATTATTGGTTGGATAAGGACTATAATATTCTTGATAAGCAGTGCCAAACCATCCTTGCGTGTCATCCCAAAACCACATTCCGCCGCCGCCAGCCTCATCGGGATATGTGAAATACCCCTCATGTGATGGACTGGCAGAGATAAACTTCCATTGCCAACGAGGACAAGTTGTCCCTGACCTATCCAAATACGCCCACATAGTCCAATAATGTTGGGTAATTATTGGCAGAGCCCCAAAATCAAACACATCCCTGCCCCATGATTCACAATTGCAGCCTGCACTATGTCCGTTGGCAATACACCACTCATCAGTAGGGGCGGTACACAAATAATTCCATTTAACAAGTGGCGTGCCGACAACTCTTTCATTATCCGTCGAAACAAAACCACCACCTTCCGTGCTTGATGAAGTTAAATTCACTGGAAGTTGTCCAACTGTGTTGTTTTGGTTGCCAAAAAAATAGGCTGGCGCTGCAGTTGTCTTTGTTCCAAATCCGCTGCCAGCAATTGTCACATTTTGACCGTCACCTATCACGCCATTTACATCATCGATTATTGGTGTTGCCTTTGCGAAATTTGGCAACATGAAAAATAATCCAAGCAGAAAAAAAATTTTGAAAAATTTCTTAAACATTTTCATTTCCAATCCTTGATGATTATTTCTTTGCCCGACTTTTTGATGACAACTTTTTGTCTCTCTTTCCAATTAAGTTCCTTGATCATTTCTTTGGGAATTATAACACAATAGCTGCCAGAACCAGTCTTAGTTATTTTTCTGATGTTTTCATTGGTATATGCTTTCATTTTTATTATGTACGTACACCCATAACATTTAATTAAATGTGTGGGTACATTTGTACATTAATTAAGAAATTATAAAACGCTTAATCCAGCTGGTGCGCTGGGCGCAATCACATCGCCAACAGCGCTGCCGAAAGTAACAGGAAATCCAGAAGCATTTACATTGCCATCTTTATCGAAAACATAAACATACGCTGATTGACCATCAGTGAAACTTCCCTGCCTAATGGTGGCATTCACTGCAGCATCAGACCAGCTGTTCACCGTGGAAATTGTCAAATTCGTTGAAGCTGCATAAGTTGCGGCGTTGCCGATTTCCACGCGCGCTTGCGCGTTGGCACCAGTGGCCACATAAATATCATCATACACTGGCCGCACATTGGGACCAGAATAGGAAGTGTCCATCCATCCAGGAATGTTCAATTGTCGCCAATGATAATCGGTGTCCTTTGAAGTTCCACGCGATATAGTATTAAAAAGTGGAATATCATTTTTTGTATATGTTTTTTGAATCACGCCTTCATTTAAACCCTGAAACCAAATATTTCCGTTATCCACAATTTGATTTACTCCAGCCTTCATCCAATAAGATACTCGCACCCAATTTGAAAAAGACCACCAATCATTATCAAGCCAAAAAGTTGCAGGTTGGTCATTCCCTGAAATGGCTGGGCCACTTCCAATCCAAGTTGGCACGGTCCAATCATCATTTGCCACACCACCACCAATTGGCGTGTCCATAAACCAAGTCATCTTCCATGCACTATTTGTCGGATAAGAACCTGCGGTATCGCCAGTATTGCCAGGAAAATATGTTCCTGCTGGCAATTTAACCCAAAAAGAAACGAAGCCTTCAGTTGCAGGATCAAATGTTTTAATCATGCTAAGCGTATAATGAGTGTTTCCATCAAAAGAACGAAAACTGCCAGCTCCAGAATGAGCAGTGCTGTCATATTTTGGTTGATTAGGAACTAGACTATTATATCCTGTCCAGGTTCCAACTTTTGGACTAGTTAGTGGCACAATATCCCCAGCAACCCCACCCTCAAAATCATCAAAAATTTCCGTGCTTGGCCCGCTGCTTCCGAAAGCAGCTCCAGAAATTGTGATGTTTTGTCCGTCAGCAATCGTGCCGCTGACATTATTCACCTCTAAAGTTGCACTGGCCGAACTTGGCAACACACAAAAGGTTACAAGGAGAAAAAATATTTTAATAAGTTTTATTTTCATATTTTCGATGTACGTACACCCATAACACTTAAATAAGTGTGCGGGTACATATCAACGTACATAAACTATAGCACGCTTAAACCAGAGGGTGCGCTGGGTGGAGTGACGTCGTCAGTAGTGCTACCGAAAGTCATAGGAAAACCTGTTGCATTCACATTTCCATCCTTATCAAAAACATAGAGATATGCCTGCTCACCACCAGTGAAACTTCCCTGTCTGACCGTGGCACTTACGGCAGCATCAGACCAAGTGTTCACAGTGGCCAAAGTTAAATTAGTTGAGGCTGCATAAGTTGCAGCGTTGCCGATTTCCACGCGCGCTTGCGCATTGGGACCAGTGGCCACGTAGATGTCATCAAACATTGGATAACTGTTATTAGTTTGTCTTCCATAAGCATTGAAATAAATTCTGTCCCAATAACCAGTTCCTCCGACTTTTGTTGACAGTGTCACAATATTCGATAGATTGGCATCGTGCACCGGTATTCCCCCATTATTGTCCAGATACCAAAAATCAAATTTTCCAGTCGCATCACTTTTACCATCAACATAATACCAAACTTTCACCCATCTGCCCTTGGGCATAGTGAAAGTTGGCAGCCAGCTAGTGAAGACACCGCCAGTGGTGTCATTGTGAGTAATGCCAGTTCCGCAACCACTTGGTTGCATGATCAAAGTGACAACATAGTCGCGAATTCCAGTTGAATCACCATCCATCATCCAAACTTGTTTCCAATTAGTACCATCAACAGTTCCCTCTCCTGGGAAATTATTTCCGGCGGGCAAATAGACCCACCAAGATCCAAAAACTTTAGTCGTGTTGGCTGGCAACGACATCATTGCATCTACCCGATATCCAGTTGACATGTCAGAGCGCATGGCATTATTCCCACTTAGGCTTGATGCATTTGAATACATTGGCGCGCCATCCAAAGAAGTCCATTGCCCAACTTGAGCAGAGCCAGCACCTGTATTTATGTTTTGCCCAACAGTGCCCTTTTCAAAATCATCAAAGATTTCCGTGCTTGGCCCGCTGCTTCCGAAAGCAGCTCCAGAAATTGTGATATTTTGTCCATCACCAATCGTGCCGCTGACATTTGAGATGGTCGGCACGAAATTTATGGCATAGCCAGCAGAGTTCACTTCGCCATTGGCGTCAATAATATAGAGATAGGCCTGACCACTTGGAAATGAACCTTGATTAATTTTTATGGTTGCATTTGTGCTTGACCAAACAGTGGGAAGTTGCAGCTCACAATGATTTCTGCTTGACCAAACGTTTGCATCGCACACTTCCACTCTCGCTTGTGTGAAAGAGGCATACACATCGTCATAGGCATAATAATCGCTGGTGGCCAATTGATTAAGTGGCAATGCGTTGCCATTGTCTTTGCCAGCCCCAATGTTTATCGCCACGTTATTGACTGGCGGCATGTTCACATCTTGCGTGTATTGTGGATTGTTGCTGTTTTTTCCCACAATCCAAGCTTTCTGAGATGGAGTTGCTCCGCCAGTGAACAGCATGTCGACCCGCTGCCACTGATCGCGATCAAGTTCATTGGCGCTAACATAACTATTCGTAACGCCGCCTGGTTTATCGGAAGCTTGCCGCAAAAACCAATTGTCGGTGCCTGAATAAATGCCAGCCATTGTATAGAAATCGCTGTAACTTGGATTTGCTTCCGGTCCATCAAACCTGATGCGCATGTTTTTGCCACTGGTTGCAGTGCTTGGAATCTTAAACCAATAGGATAAAAACAAAGTGCCATTTATACCTGGAGCATAGCCGAAATAATTTCCGTCGCCGCAAGTCAATCCTCCAACATTATCAGGATCAAAACCAGCATTAGGATCAACTCTTTTGGCGTAATATTTATCAGCCACGCGCCCGCCATCAGCCGTCACCATCCAAGCGTTTTGATCAGCCGTGCAAATTGAATCTTGCAGCAAATTTCCGCCAGCAAAATCAAGCCACAGATGGTTTAGTCTTCCTGTGCCAATCCTATCAGCACTCATCGAGCCAAAGCCACTGCCAGTGATTGTGATGTCTTGTTCACTGGACACATTTATTGGAGTTGGTGCAGCTATGATTGGCGCCGCGCTGGCAAAATTTGTCAGCATGAAAAAGCTTGTCAAAAGAAAAAATATTTTAATAAATTTTATTTTCATATTTTCGATGTACGTACATATCAACGTACATAAATTATAGCACGCTTAATCCTGATGGCGCACTGGGTGGAGTGACGTCGCCAACAGCGCTGCCGAAAGTCACTGGAAAACCCATTGCATTCACATTTCCATCTTTATCAAAAACATAGAGATAGGCTGTCTGACCATTCGTGAAACTTCCTTGCCTGACCGTGGCACTTACGGCAACATCAGACCAACTGTTCACTGTGGCCAAAGTTAAATTAGTCGAAGTTGCATAAGTTGCAGCGTTGCCGATTTCCACTCGCGCTTGCGCGCTTGAGCCAGTGGCAATATAGAGATCATCAAAAAGTTGTCTTTGTAGTGGAGAAGATGAAAGCGGCTGACGAGTGTAGGCATTGATAGACATGTAATTCCAGTGATTTCCAGCCAACATAGTCGTGACATTGTCTTGACCAATGACAGCATTAACTCCGCCATTGTCCAGTTTCCAAAATTTAAAAGCTCCATCCAAATTTGATCCGCCCTTAAACCAATACCACACCCGTTTCCATTGACCTTTTGTCAAAAATGGCACATTGGGTCCAGTCGTATATTCCGCTGGTTGATATGGTGACATGTTGCCAGTTGTTGGATACCAATTATTCAATCCCAATAAGGCAGGAACGACCACATCATCATCTCCAGCATATTGATATGGTGTCCCCCAGGTTTTATCAGTGTCAAACCAAGTCACCTTCCAATTAGGAATGCCACCGTCTTCGCCTGGAACATTGTCTCCGGCAGGCACCATCACCCAAAAAGAAACCGCAAGTTCTGTTATGCTAGGCAACAAAATTAACCCATTATCATTGCCTTCAACCAATGGATCTGATGTTGCCATGAAAGCCTTGCTGCCACTTTGTGAAAAAAGATCAGTGTATTTTGGCGAAACAACACCCAACAAATTCCACTCGCCAATTGTGGCAGATCCAGCCCCGGTGTTGATGTTTTGTCCCACTGTGCCATTTTCAAAATTGTCAAAGAAAAGCACTTCAGGGCCAGTCGCGCCAAAGCCACTGCCAGCAATCGTCACGCTTTGTCCATCGCCAATGGTGCCGCTGACAGTTGCAATGGTCGGCACAAAATTTATGGAGTAGCCAGTCGTGTTTACATTTCCACTCGCATCAGTGACATAGAGATACGCTTGACCGTTGGGAAATGAACCTTGTCTGACTTTAGTCGTGATTGAATTTGCACTCCATGAAGTTGTGGGCAAGATTGTCAAATTGGTTGAGGAGCTGTACGTTGCAGCATTGCCGATTTCAACCCGCGCTTGCGCATTGACGCCAGTGGCCACATAGACATCATCAAAATAAACTGCATCATTTGCACCAGTTCTTGCAAAACCATTCAAGATAAAAGTGTTGAAATAATATGGAGCAGCTGTATGCGTTGCATCTGCCGCCTGAATAGTATTGACGCTATTCAAATCCACTTGCTTCACAATTCCAGCTGAAGCTGTCATTTCTGATAATTTTATTTCTCCAGTTCCATCCGTTCTGCCTTTCACCCAACCAGACAAATTAAACCATTCTCCGCGCTTAATTATGGGATTATTGTAAGAAGCATCCAAAGGAGCATTATTGCCAGACACGACTGCAGTTAAATATGTTGGCGGTCCAGTGTGTCCCAAGTATGCTGGAAAATACAGATCGCTGCTGCCAGCATTGGAATTGTTGTCATCCTTCAGCCAAGCAATCTTCCAATTTGCCATTCCCCAATCAGTTTCAGAATTGGCACCAGGCCACCACTTATCGCTTGGCACATATGCCCAAAAAGAAAAGAATGTTTCCAAATTAGTAGTAGCAAGATTGCTTCTTGCACCACCATCGTTAGTGGTGTTGTCTATCCACAGTGACTTATTACCATTGCGCTTATAAACATCATTGTATTGTAGATTCAATCCACCATCAAAACCATCCCATTGCCCAAGGCTGGCTGAACCACTTCCGATTTTCAAAGTTTGCCCAACGTTGCCACTTTCAAAATCATCAAACAACGCAACATTCGGACCAGTGCCAAAGGCTAAGCCAGAAATCGTAATGTCTTGACCATCAGAAACATTCACTGGCGTGGGAGAGATTACAGATGGAGCTGCACTGGACAAATTTGGCAGCATGAAAAAAATCGTGAAAAGGAAAAAGACCCCTGTTAAATATTGGTGCAATTTCATGGGGTAAATTTTAAGAAAAGTTTTTTTCATATTTTTACTGTATCCAAATATTGAATTAAATGTGCAGATGTACGTACATATCAACGTACATCTATTATAGCACGCCAAAATCAGTCGGCGCCGCTGGTGCAATGATGTCGCCAGAGGTGGCCCCGAAAGTCACTGGAAAGCCGACTGCATTCACGCTGCCATTTGCATCCGCCACATAAAGATAGGCACTTGAGTCATTTGCAAATGTCCCTTGATTCAACTTGATTTCGAGTTGACCATCGCTCCAAGTGTTTTGTGGTACTTGAATTTCACAGTGCGTACTCCCAGCTTTGGTGTTGGCATTGCAAACCTCAACTCGAGCTCGAGTGTCATCAACATACATGTCATCGTAATATATTTTGAAATTTGGATCCAACAAAACGGTTGCAGTTGAATCCTTGCAAGACGCAATGGTTCCACCCATCATCATGTATCGATAAATCCCGTCGCCAACACCATAAGTGATCAAGCCAGTGGCATTTGTTTTTTGTGTTCCATTCACATTGATCGTGAGCGCACCATCCGCAATGCCAGCTGCACTGGATTGTTTAACTATGAACTCATAGTCAAACCATTGATTAAATGGATATAAGGTTGACGGCGCATTGATGCCACCCCACAGCGGAGTTCCTCCAGGAATGCCATTTAATCCTCCATTATAATAGAAATCAGGAGAACCAGTATTGAACCAACGGCTGCCAACTGCTGCTTCCCACCAAGGATTCATCATGGTTATTGAAGTTGAGGTTTCCTCATTTTGATGATAGGCACCTGGCGAACTTGAAAATCTCAAATTTTTCCATTGATATTGCTGACAAATATCCAGCGTGTTGTCCAGATATAGTTTGCCTTTGAAATACACTGTTTGCGTGAAATTTGTTCCCATGTCGCGCGACATCTGCTGAAAAACATCATGCACAGCATTGTTGAATCTGACCGATTTACTGAAAGAATAAGGTCTTTCACTTGAAATCGTCGGAGTGCCGGCTCGCACAATCCAACCACCCGCAGTCGGAGCACTGCCCAGAGCATATGATTCAAAATTATCCCAATAGACTGGAGCAGCAATTGTTTTCGCTCCAAATCCGCTGCCAGAGATGCTGACATTTTGACCATCATTCAAGGATCCACTCACATCAACAATTGAGGGAGTGGCAAAAGCCAAGTTTGGCAACATCAAAAACGTCACGAACAGAAAAAATATTTTAATAAATTTTGTTTTCATACTTTATCTACATCCAAAAACTTACTTAGATTTGTGAATGCGGATATACGTACACCCATAACACTTAATTAAGTGTGCGGGTACATCGGTACGTACATTATTTCTTATAAAACGCTAAGTCCGCTTGGTGCGCTGGGTGCAGTCGTATCCAATATTCCATCAAAAGTGATCGGATAGCCAACAGCATTCACACTGCCATCTTCATCAACAACATATAAATATGCAGTTGCACCATCAGCAAAGCTTCCTTGATTCACTTTTATTTCAAGTTGACCATCATTCCAGGTTGTTTGTGGAATTTGAATTTCACGATGCGTGCAATTGGCAAAAGTTGACGCATTGCCAATTTCCACTCGCGCGCGAGTTTTGTCCACATAGAAATCAGAAGTGAAAATTTTATATTGCACTGGCATCACCGGCCACAAATCTCCTGGCAATCCATGTTCATGCGAAACATAGTAGGGAGAAAAAACCGTATTAAAATGCGGATCATTATCAATGCCAGTCAAAGTGGCAACATTTTCTTCCCTTTTGATTTCCTTGCCATCGCTGAAATATTGTCTAACACCGTCAGTTGCGCCAGCGCTGCTGGAAAGTTTCACATAGACTTCTATGCGATGCCAAGTGAGCGGCCACAATTTTCCTTGCGGATCAAAAAAATCTCCCGAATAAAAAACGTTGGTATCGGAACCATTATTTAAACCTTGCGACCAAGAAGGTCCTCCATTTTCAGATTGCGTCAACAAATTAAATTGAGGATTTCCACGCGTCTCATCAGAGCCTGTTCCACTGGTTGCTCTGCCATATTTCACATTTCTGGAATATACCGGTTTCCAATAAGTGTAATTATTGTAATATTCCAAAGCTGGATCAAAAGGTGTGCTACTGGTGTGCGCAGTTTGGCATTCCCAAACCATGGTCTTGGAATCTCCACCAGTATTATTCCACAGCACCAAATCTCCAACAGAATAATTACTAGCTGGATTATATAACACCGATGTTGTTCTTAAGGGTTTCGTATAAACATAATAGGAGAAATAAATCTGATCTAAGCCAAGCCTACTAGCACTGTCAAACATACCTCCTAAATAATATCCACTGTCCCACTGAGCCGTATCCGTGAAATCATGCATCGCTGATTTTGCTCCATATCTTGGAAATTCCGTGCTGATAATCGGTGGAACACCTATGATTTCCCAGCCATGCGTCGCGACGCTATCACCATTGTTGCCAGCTTGAAAATCATCAAATTTTATCGGTGCAATGACAGCCTTGGACCCGAAGCCACTGCCAGCAACAGTGACAACCTGCCCACTGATCACACTGCTTGGCGTGGGAGCAGATATCAATGGTGCCGCCTTGGAAAAACCTGGCAACACCAAAAAACTGATGACAAGAAGAATGCTTTTAAACTTTAAAGCTTTATTTTGCATAAGCGAAAATAATTATTATTACCATTTCATTATACCACAAAAAAGCAATATCTTTTCATATCCACATACCAATTCTACCTAAAAAAACAGCCTTGATTTTCTCAGGGCTGTTTTTTTTGAAATTGTGAGCAATCCTACTGACCGCTTTGAATCAAGGGCAGGCTGTCTTGAGCAACTGACTCTTGCGGGACAACAACTGGAGCCACTACTGCATCAGACTTGATGTTTTCTGGCGTGTTTTCAATTCCTCTGGCCACATTGTCGATCATCTTCTGAATCTGAGTGCGAGTTTCCTTGTCACTTGTTGGCAAAAGTTCAAGCAACTTTTTATATTCAGCAGTTGCACCGGCGCTATTTTTCATCTTTTCATAGAGCATTCCCAAACTGAAATGCGCATTTACATCTTTATCGTTAGCTTCAATGACTTTCTTATACAAAATTTCGGCAATTTTTTTGTCATCCTCAGTTCCCTTGGTTTGATGCAAGCGCGCCAAATTAAGCACATAACTCACATTACTGTTGTCATATTTAAGTGCTTTCTCCATGGCATCAATTGCTCCATCCTTATCACCCGTAATTTCATCAGCAAAAGACAGCTGATAATAGGCTACCGCAAAATTTGATTTTTCATTGATAGCTTTTGAAAACCATTCCTTAGCTTCCCCAGCGCCAGCTTTCAAATCTTGCTCAGAATTTTTTGCGCTTCCTTCGGCAATTTTAATTTGACCAATCTTCATCAAATAAACTGCATTATGCGGTTCAAGCTCCAGTCCTTTTTGATATGCTTCTTGTGACAAAGTCAGCGAATCCGGCACATAGAAGCCTGCATTTTCATAGGATTGTGCCAAGGTTTCTTGCGCCAAGGCGTCTTTTGGCATCATGTCGCGACCTTGTTTGGAAAGTGCAATGGAAGATTGCAAATAGTTTTGGATCAAGTTCACATTGCGTTCTTTCTCATCCTTAAGCGCTTCATTGTTTGCCAAGACCAGATATTCTTGTCCAAGTCTGGTGAAATAGCGTCCTTCATGATTATACCAATTAATAGCTCCAGCCATCTTGGTGATGGAACCAGTTTCTGACACCGCCTTTTCACGCACGGCGCTTCCCGCTTTAAGATCAGCAATGAAAGCTTTTCCCACAAAAACAAATAAGAAAACCACACCAGCACTGACCACCATAAACACGAAAGCCAGGGCCAGCGCATATTGCGGAGAAGCTTTGAGCGACAATGACAAAGTTCTTTCATGTGATTCACTTTCGGTAAGCAAGGTCGCCATTGCCAAAGCGATGACTGCCAGACCAACCAGTAAGATTGGTCCCTCAATTTTTCCTGCAAAAGCATTTGACACTAAAATGATGGCGGCAGAAAAAATCCCCAATGAATATAATTTATTTCTGGATTTATTGATACTAAGCATATACACGCCTGAACCTACAAAAGTCAAAACCAACAGCAAAAATGCAATCGTTCCAAGCAAGCCGACAGTTGAAATTGCTTCAAAAAACAAACCTGTGCCTTGATAAAATCTCAAATTATAGAGAGATTCCAAATTGAATTCTTTAGGGTGAAACGATGAGAAAGCGTGACCATAGGTTGCAGGGCCACTTCCCACCAACAAGGAATTCTTCAAAGATTCCTTGGCCACATCTAAAGATAAAGAATAGGCTGCGCTGATTTCCACTGGCAAAGAAACGCGCGAAATTGAATTACTGCCAATCATCAGGATTGCCAAAATCGAAACGAACATCGCCATCGGAACCCAGATCCAATTATTAGCCGGCCGCACAATGCGCGCCAAAATGAAAATCAAGAACACACTCACTCCAATCAATACTCCCGACCAGGATACAAAAGAATATAAAACTAACAAAGCAAAAATATTTAACAGTAGCGTGATAAACAAAAATGCCAGAGCAGCCAGGGAAAGTTTTCCAGCGACTCGACTATTTTCAGATTTCAAATGCAAAATCAGTGTCACTAAAATTGGCAACATCATGCCCAAAAAAATTCCCAAACTGGAAAGCGATCCCATCATACTAGCAGGAACATAAGCTCCCCAACTTTGCGCCGCAATGCGCACAGCCATGAATTGCAAGACTGCCCACAAAACTATCAGGAAATTAGCTCCAGCCAAAGCCCAAAGCATGGCCACGAATCTTTTCAGATTGTAATGACTGACAATTACATAATATGCAATCACCAAAGCAATCACGCTCATCAAGCCGCGTGATGGATCACCAAAAAATCCCCAGAAACTGTGCCATTTATCAACTGAAAAGAAAGTTGCCAGCGCGTAGGTTACCACAAAGATCAAAATTGGAATGTCCAAGGGGGTGCGACGTATTTTCATTTCACCTGAAATGACGCCTTTGGTCGTCCAAGCAACCAAGGCAATCAAAAGTACACCATAGAAAAAGATTTGTTTTTCAAAAGCGATGCCTTGAAAAGTGAGTCCCGTGAAAAAAAGTGGAATTCCAAAAAAGAAAAGTGCCATGCAAGTCGTGATGACTCCATCTAGGAATCCAAAGAATTTCGAAGATTTTTCATCCACTTCAGCCGTTGCATGCTCTGCATGTTGGCGACCCATAATGGAAAAAGAATGATGTGTTGAAGTGGGCTTGCCCGCTGGCCGCACATTAACTTCTTCGCTTTGCACATTGCCATGCGCAAAAGGACGCTGATTTGGAAAATTATTTTGCATATTCATTAAAGTAATTTAATTAAGTGCTTAATTGAATTTATATACTACAACAATAATACGCTTTTTCGCGTTATGGGTCAATTTAGTTTTCCTGTACAATCCACCAATCAACCTTGATGTCTTGAGGAATAGCATCCTTGAGTTTAATCACAAATCCATCAAAATCTCCTTGCGCATTTTTGGTTTTTTCAACCCAACCAGCCCCGCCAGGATTTCCCTGGAAGCTGGTGAAAATCTTGCTTTTGTCGGAAACTTTTGCAGTTTTGATTTCCACACTCTTTCCATCACTATTTGTGTTATCATCAATGCCATCGCCGTTTGCATCTGTTTTCACATTTGCAATGTCAGCTGTTCCAATGGTGCGATTGGCTTCATCTGAAACCGAAATCTCCAGTTCCCCACCGTTAACAATTTTGGCTGTCAATTTGCCAACAATTTTCACATCACTGCCACTGGCTTGATCTATACCAAGAATTGCCTTGATATATCCAATTTCAATGGCATTCAAATCAGTCTTAGCACTGACAAGCTGCAGATTGGCTGGATCATTAACCAATTTGAGATCATCCAGTTGCTGCTGCAAGTTTTCATTCAAGGAATTCTGCTGAGTTTCAAATGTTTCAAAACTGTTCAGTTTTTCTTCAGCGATTGCAAGCCTGTTTTCATGATTATTGATGCGCGAACTTGTCAAAGATAATTGTTCATCAACTGAAGTTTGTAAACCTGCAACAGTGGTGATGTTCAGGTCAGTTTTAAGATTGAGATTTGCCAGTGCAATCGCTTGCTCATCAACTGCATTCTTAATTGCGGTGAGATCTGAAGTTTGTGCAAGAGCAATGTTCTGCAGCGAAATAATTTCTGTTTGCTGCTCTTGAATCGCGCTCACAATCACGGCGGTCAATTTGTCATAAGCGATGCTCTTATATCCATCAGCACTTGTATGCACAACTTCTGGAATGATTGGTTCCACCGCTTGCGCGATAAAGCCAACTTGCTTGTCATTAGTGAAGCCCATGTTTGGATATTCATCAGTTTTCCAATCATAATACACGCCTTCCAATCCCATGATTTTTGAAAGTCCATCCACAATTGGCGCAGTGTTCTTTTTCCAGCGTGAATCAGATGATGTCCAAGTCCCGGTGTATGTTCCGGATCCAGCCACATTTACATTTCCAGTCACATTCATCGCAAAGGAAGCATTTGGAATTCCGCCCACCCCAACTTGATTGGCAGTATTCAAAGTGATTCCACTTACGCTTGCATCAACTGTTGTTGTTCCTTTTCCAATGCGGAAAAGTGCATTTGCTGTGTCATAACCATTGAAATAATTCAAACTATTGGAGCTATACATCACGTAGCTATTTACGGCGCTTCCACTTCCGATCACCAATGAAGAATCGGCTGCATAACTTGTTTTGACAGTCAATTCGCCCACTGAATTTGCAGCCAAAGTGGCATTATTGGTGCCATCATATGAAAGTTTCATTTTATTGTTAGCGCCATAAAGTTCCATCATCGCACTTGGCGCAATTGTCCCAAGTCCGAGGCGATGATTGGTAGCATCATAGAACAAGTTGGCATTGTCTTGAGAATACACCCCACTTGCTCCCGCAAAAACCAAGGATCCTTGTGCGAATGACGTGGTTGTGCCAGTCCCACCAAGAGCCACGCCAAGAGAAGAAGCGACTGACCATGTTCCAGCATTAATACTTGGAACGCCAGTTGATCCAGACGTATTAAGACCAGTTCCGCCATATAAAGATCCAATTGCAGCTCCATTCCAAGTTTTATTGGTCAATGTTTGAGTTGTATCCGTGCCAACCATAGTAGTGGTGGCATCTGGAATTGTCAAAGTCCTGGCTGCAGTTGGACTCCAAGAAATCGTTCCAACATTTGCTCCTGTTCCCAAGGCAACTTGATTGGAAGTCAATGTGCTTTTCAAGCTTCCCGCCGTTGTCAGATGTCCAGCTGCCGTCATAGACCAAGTTGCTCCGCCAGTCAAGGCCAAGGTTGTGCCAGCAGTGTTATTACCAATGGTGACAATTTTGGCGTTAGCATTCGTGCCCAAGTTCACAGCGCCAGTTGTGGTTGAATCAAGTGTTAAAGTGTTTGCGCCAGCTGAATTTATGGTTAAATTTGCGGCAGGTCCAGTAATGGTGCGAGCTGCTGAGCCAGCAAAGGTCAGATTTCCACCAGACGTGAATGTGCCTGTGCCTGTTGAGAATGTTCCAGTGGTGGCCGACAGGTCAAAATTTCTTGCCCCACCAGTTTCGGTGAAGGTTGCATTTTGAGTGAGAATTCCACCCAAATTAAAAACATTTGAAGCTGCAGATAATCCACTTCCAGTTATTGCCCCAACGCTTCCAGCTAAGGTGTCACAATTGATATATGTCCCATCCCAAGAACAAAGACTGCCACTTGTGGTTGTGCCTTTGTTTAATGTTGCAATGGTTCCAAGTCCCAAATTGCTCCTAGCCAATGCTAATGTGGCACTATTCATAAATGTTTGCATGCCTACAATCGGACTAATGCCAGCAAAAGTTGTGAGATCAGCATCATAAGCCTGCACATCTGCGCCAATTACCAATCCCAAATTTGCGCGTGCACCAGTTACGCCAGATGCAATATTTGCCCCAGTTCCTCCATGAGCAACATCCAAAATTGCAAGTTCAGTAATAGTGTTTGCAGTTGCTCCCCAAACAGCAATATTGCCAGCCGTGCCTGAACCACTAAGACCGCCTAAGCCTCCTGTGCCGGAAACCGCACTGCATTTCCAGTAACTATTAACATCATCCCAGGAAAGAACTTCCCCATTTGCACAACCTTGCAGCAAAGTAAGTTGATTGCTGGATGCTCCTTGAAATTCCAAACCTGAGTTTGAATTGGTGATAGCTGAAGTTCCATCCACACTAGCAAGTAAGTTTACAGAAAGAGTTGGAGTTGCTCCATGTCCTGCTGAACCTGTCACTGTCATACCTGAGCCACCAGTGATGAAGTCTAGATAATTTCCAGTGGTGTTAGTTGAAAGTGTGATTGAATTTAGTAGACCGACTGAACCGATACCAAGAGCTGTTTGTGCTCCTGCTTGTGTTGTTGCTCCGGTTCCACCATTTGCGATTGAAAGTTGAGTGCCTGACCAATTAGTGTTATTGATTGTGCTGGCGTAAGCTAGAGAATTTAATCCGAGAAGAGTTTTAATTCCAGCAACATCAGTGGCTCCTGTTCCTCCTCTTGCGACATCGAGAGTTGCCAGATCAGTGAGTGTGCTGGCAGTCGTATCCCAAACTGCTAGTCTGCCAGCTGTTCCTGAACCACTAACGACTCCCGAGCCAGTAATTGAAGCGCATTTCCAAACATTATTCGTATCATCCCAAGATAAAATTTGACTATTTGCACATCCCTGCAAAAGTGTTAAATGGTTATTTTGAATTTCCAAACCTGAATTTGAAGATATTAGACCACTGCCAGAAGCACCACTAAGCAGATCAATTGCTATTGTTCCAGTATCCGTTATTATTCCACCCAAAAGTCCACTGCCAGCAGTGATTTGCCTGACTGTTCCAGCCGCTCCAGCACCACCAGTTACTGATCCCCAAGATAAGTTTCCAGCTGGATCACTTTTAAGCACATCTCCATCAGTAAAAGCAACAGCTGCTGGCAAAGTGTATGTAATATTGGCTGTTTGAGCACCACCTTGTACCGTTGTGTGATAGGTTGGATTCGTGCCATTTATTTGAATGTTTCCACTGATCGCAACATTTCCATTGACACTTAAAATTTCACTTGGGGTTGCTGTACCAATTCCAAGCCTATAGGAGGTGTTGTTCCAAAAAAGTTTGCTATTATTTTCAGCATAAATGCCACTCGCTCCAGCAAAAACAATCGAGCCTTGAGTGAAGGCAGTGTTAACGCCGGTTCCACCATTTGCGATTGAAAGTTGAGTGCCTGACCAATTAGTGTTATTGATTGTGCTGGCGTAAGCTAGAGAATTTAATCCGAGAAGAGTTTTAATTCCAGCAACATCAGTGGCTCCTGTTCCTCCTCTTGCGACATCGAGAGTTGCGAGGGATCCCATAGTGTTTGAGCCGGTCCAAACTGTAAGTTGCGTGTTTATGCCTGAGCCCGTAAGACCTCCCACTCCTGAGATTGAATTACATTTCCAGTAGCTATTGGTGTCATCCCAAGATAAAACCTGATCATTTGCACAACCTTGCAGCAAAGTAAGTTGATTGCTGGATGCTCCTTGAAATTCCAAACCTGAGTTTGAATTGGTGATAGCTGAAGTTCCATCCACACTAGCAAGTAAGTTTACAGAAAGAGTTGGAGTTGCTCCATGTCCTGCTGAACCTGTCACTGTCATACCTGAGCCACCAGTGATGAAGTCTAGATAATTTCCAGTGGTGTTAGTTGAAAGTGTGATTGAATTTAGTAGACCGACTGAACCGATACCAAGAGCTGTTTGTGCTCCTGCTTGTGTTGTTGCTCCGGTTCCACCATTTGCGATTGAAAGTTGAGTGCCTGACCAATTAGTGTTATTGATTGTGCTGGCGTAAGCTAGAGAATTTAATCCGAGAAGAGTTTTAATTCCAGCAACATCAGTGGCTCCTGTTC
>JAAXUC010000005.1:0-59529 GCA_013336225.1 Candidatus Moraniibacteriota bacterium | reverse complement strand
TAGCAAGTAAGTTTACAGAAAGAGTTGGAGTTGCTCCATGTCCTGCTGAACCTGTCACTGTCATACCTGAGCCACCAGTGATGAAGTCTAGATAATTTCCAGTGGTGTTAGTTGAAAGTGTGATTGAGTTTAAAAGGCCGACTGAACCAATGCCCAAATTTGTTCTGGCTGCAGCCACTGTGTTTGCTCCAGTTCCTCCATTTGCAATAGCCAAGGCATTTCCAGCCCAACTCGTGTTGTCAACCGTTCCAGAAACAGCTAATGCTCCCAGTCCTAATAAAGTTTTGATTGCAGTGTAATCACTGGCAATCAAAATATTATTGACATCATTTGAAATGGCTTGTCCTCGCATCGTATTTCCAGCGCCCCAAATTGCAAGCTCTGATTCATTTCCAGTTCCACTCATACCAGCCACCCCAGAAACAGTGGTACATTTCCACTTTTTTTCAAATGAATTCCAAGCCAAAACCTGATTATCAAAACAGCCTTGCAACAAGGTCAATTTGTCATCATCATTTCCTCGCAATTCCAAACCAGAAAAAGAAGAAACTGTGCCAGAAAGTCCATCAGCTGCATCGAGAAAATTAGGAGCGCCAGCACCAAAGCCAGTGAAAGTTGCTCCGTCATTGGAATATTGCCACTGACCAAGCGAGCCATTATATCGCAAAGTTGGTTTTGAGCCGCCATTGCCAACTGTCAATCCAAAATTATTTGAGCCAACTCCAGCTTTATTTCCTAAATTGAAAATCAAAGAACTTGTGCCAGTATCAGAGTTTTGAGCATGCAAATCCTTAATATTCTTAAGTCTTGAATCATTGGCCAGCATCAATTGATTGGAGCCTGTTCCAGTTGGCAAAAATGCAATGTCAATCTTTTTATCCGCATTAAGCTGCACCAGGTCTCCACTGGCAGTTCCCACTGGCAAAAAACTTGCATCAATTTTTCCACCAACGCCAAGCTGTAAGATGTCACCTTGATTATTTCCCACGGTTTTTCCTTGCAAATACATCGTGTTGACTGCAGTTGGAACTGCTCCCACTTTTTTGCGCGGTGTCATCTCACTATCGGTTCCAATTTTGATTCCCAAGTAATAATCGCGATTTCCAAAAGTCAGGCCGGCCGGAAAAGGATTCACATCTCCCAGATATGCATTAATAATTCCATTCTCAATTTGGATTTTTTGAGTTTCATTCCAAATCGAAGTTCCATCGGCTGCGCCATCATAAAATGAAAATGACACATCATATTGTCCATTTTTAAGTTCCTGATTGTTATTGTCGACCACATACGCCGAAACATCCACCAGGGGCGCTTGCTGCTGCGGCGCAATTACCACTTGAGCGTCAGCCACTAGTGCGCCAAGCATCAACAAACTAACCATAGTCATTGGCAAGAAAATGTTTTTGATTGTATTTTTACTTAGCGTCACAAAGATTTATTTTTTATTTTTTTCACACCACGCATCACGCCTCACATCCTTCATTAATTGTCTCAATCCTATTTACTTGCCCAGGCAAACATTCCTGAAAACTCTTTGGCGATAAGGTCGAAAACCGAAAGCGCGCGGGAACTGGTATACATCGCATAGCGATCAGAAGTGATTGAATTCCCCCATTGATCGGTGGTTTTAATCGTATAGGTGTAGGCTGAGGACATCTCCAATTGCGAAAGCACCACACTGTGAGACAAGCCAAAACCTTTTTCTTTCAATGTTCTTGCCTGCGAGCCAGCTTTAGTATATTCAATTTCGGAAGTTGCCAACTTATTAGTTTTCCAGGAAATCAAGAAACGAAATTCTTTTTGATCCTTGGTCATCAGCAGCTCGCTGCGCACATCTGAAATTTCCAAATTATTTTTGTTGTTTCCGATTGCCACTGCCACATCTCCACCGAAACTGATTTGTTTGACTTTGTAATGTTCACTTGCCAGCAGCGCATCAGTTTTTGTCGTTTCCACTCCCAGCACTTTTGGATCAGACATATCAACGAATTTTGATTCACTCACATCAGTCAACGCTTGCGACTGCATGGTTGTTCTGGCTGAAGCATTTTTGACCGCATTGCTGACAAAAAATCCAAAACCAGTCGCCGCCACTGCAGCAAAAAAGATTCCCGAAATCAAAATGATGATATTTTTTTTCATATGTCTTTTTTTGCCAACAAAAAACCAATTCAACAACGCCTATTGAACCTCAGGAAAATCCCTATTTTGCTGTGCTTTTTCTTGTTTTTCCAATGACATTACAAGCGTGAAAAACAATTAGTACTTAATAGCATAATTATACCTTTTTTTAATGCTTCTGAATAGCTCTTAAAAAAAGTTATCCACAGTTTTTTTCTTTTTTCTAAAGCAAAAACCGAAACTTTATCCTTTTTGAAAATCACCCATTTTTCATGCAATTTTTCAAGAAAAAAAATCCGCCTTTCCCAACAGGAAAATCGGTGAATTTTTAAATCAATTCCAGGATAATATCCAGGTTTTTCCTATTTTCAAGGAATTCAATTCTTAATGCAACGCACACTGCCCCCCATAGATCTATCCTGATTATTTGCAGGATAAACTCCTGTAGTGAAGGTCACAGCATAGGACTGAATAGCTAAATTCGAAGAAGTCCAATACATACCAGTGGCTCCTGCATACATCCACTGACCATTATTGCTTCTAAAACCATCCGCCACCAACCTTAGTGAATTACCAAATGCAGTATCCTTATTGCTGATGCCAGCAGCTGAAATGATGCTTACCCATTCTGGTTGTGTTGGCACACGAAAGCCATCTGGACAAGGATTATTATTTCTTGTGCCTCCCCAAAGATTGGCTGCGTTCGGACTTTGCGGATTGCGCCAATCCAGATTTATAATATCCGAAGTTATGAATTTCACATCATTTGGCGACGCCACGATATCGGAATTACTTAAGGATGAGGTAGCAACAACCTGCGTACTACCAATTATTTGATGGCCATCTGGACGTCTCCCCCATTGAAAAAGCCAGCCCCGCGCAGCGACATCACTATATGAAGCTGCAACTTTCGTTGATCCAAGATTCCGATCCAGCCAACACTTATTATCGGCACCAATAACCGTATTATATGTCAAAGTGGATCCATTATCAGTTCTTGAAACAGAAGTTATACTACAACATGGATCAATGCAACAAGTGTTTGTTGTATCGCAAGCTCCTCCTGCACATTCAGCATCACCAATTGAATCACCCGCTGATCCGCAAGCTGCGCCAAATGGTTTTTTCAATTTAAGTGTGTTTCCCAATGCATACATCTTACTGCCAGTAGCACCTGCTAAGCCGGAATATGTTCCAGTAGTTTCGGTCACATTAGCAGCTGTGAAATTGTGCAATGTCACACTGCCGACGCCCGCATCAATGGCGGTTGGGACAGGATTTTTGGCAGAATAATATTTCCAACCAGTGAGCGCATTGGTTGTCAGTGCGCTGATGCCAAGTGACCAATCAGTTTGAATCCATTGATATCCTTTAGACTGAGCGGAATATTTTTGAAAAACTCCTGACAGCAAAATCACCAACATCACAGTCAGCATTCCAAGCGAAACAAAATTGAAAGTTTTTCGGCGCAGCTTTTTTTGAAAAATTTTAATTTCACCAAAACTTGGAATGTCACTGACATTTTTTCGTTTCAATCGCTCCACATTGTTTTCCGCCGACATGACCATCCAAAAAAAATATTCTCGCGTAAGCCTTGGAAGACGTCTGCAAAAAAGTTTTGTTTTTTTCAACAAATGCACGACAGAAAGAAAAAAAATCTTCGGATTTTTCAAAACAACCAGCAATTTCCTGCCAATTTTTAAAAGAGTGTGCGGTAAATCAAAAATCACGCGCAGCAAAAAAACCAACATTCTTCTTGATACCATCAGAAATTTACGCCAACTTTTCAATATCATCTTTTTCATATTCCTTATCAATATAAACAAATTATATCAAATTAAATTAATATACATAAATAGCCTCAATCTTTGATGCAACGCACAGATAATCCAGCAGCTCTAAAATAATTTTGATCCAATTTAATTTGGCCGCTATTGTTGAAATAAAAATATTTAGATAGGGATGGATCAGTACTAATATCGCTACTCCAATAATATCCCAAAGTACCGCCCATGGGACTCGTGTCTTGATAATATTCGCGAATTCCGGCAGGAATAAGCTTTAGCTGACTAGCGTAGGCAGTCGCCGCATCCTTTATACCGCTTGCACTAACCAAAGCACCCCACTCTGCTATGGTTGGCACATGAAAGCCTGTTGGACATGGGTTATTATCCCTGGCACCACCCCAAAGATTGGCTGCATTGGGACTTTGAGGATTGCGCCAGTCATTAGGCATAAATGTTCCCTTGATGAAGTTTACATCATAAGGTGGAGCAACTATATCAGCATCACTAAGTGAGGCTGTGGCAGATACGGAAGTGCTGTAACTTCCGTTTGAATAGACCGTAAATTGATGTCCATCTGGTCTTCTGCCCCACTGAAACAGCCAGCCATAAAAATTACTATCATTTGAAATAGCGGTGGGATATGACGTTGCTCCCAGATTGCGGTCCAGCCAACATTTGCCATCAGCTGCAGCAATTGTGCCATAAGTTTTCGTAATGCCATTATCTGTGCGCGAAATTGAAGTCATGCCCCCACAAATGGATGCACCGCAAACATATGCGCTTTGGTCATTGATTGAACATTGCACTCCACGGCAATGATCATTGGCAGGGTCGCAAGTTGCTCCTAGAGGCAGCCAGAAATCATTAATTGTAACGTCGCCGCGAAATTTAACGTCGCCGCGGATTTTTTTTTGACTGATGGTGTCAATCACCACATTGTCTTGCTTGAGATTATTGGCGTCTGTTAAGGTTAATGTGGTGACAAGTCCATTACCTGCTCGATCTTTCAGGAAGGTCTGATTCGAAATTGCACTTACATAAAGTTGCAACGTGTCGTCGCCAGCCAAGACACTGTAGGTGCAAGTTGGATATTGAGTTTCACTGCCAACGGAAACCAAACCAAGTGTGCAGGTTCGCGTGTTAACCCCTGCCTTCAAGGTGATGACAGGTGCTCCACTGACAACCGAAATTGATTCTGACATATTAAACTTGAGCTGCACTGGTCCAATATCATACGACGTGTTGGGAGTTACTGCACCCACACTAACAATAATTGGTGGCGTGGTGTCATAGGTCACCACTTGCGCTGGCGCAGTCAAAAGATTTCCATACATATCACTACCACTAAAGACCATGTTGTATGTCGCCCCATCCACAAGATTAGCAAGATTGGTTGTCTCGTTACAATTAGTGGTGTCTAGCGTTATATTATTATGCGTACCACTCAAAAGCAATGCAGCAGGCTTGAGCGTGCAAGTGTGAACATTGGCATCTGCCGATCCAGCCGTGCGAGTGAAAACAAATTTTGCACTATCTGTGAACAAATTTTCATCATTGGTGAATCCTACCTTGAGCCCTGCCGCATTCACATAGGCATTATTGGCAGGCAAGATGTTAGTGATGACTGGAGCTTTCAAATCTAAATAGCTTGGACTGGTGGCAGTGACGGTGTTCAAGGATAAAGCTGCCGTCGAACCCATATTTGATCCGTAACCCTTGTCATTAGCCACAACTTTAAAGGTCCAAGTCTGCCAGACAGAATTGTTTAAACTTGCACTCATATTAGGTTCATTTTTTGCATCCCAAGTGATTGAATGTGCAGTTGGAGTTGTAGCAGTGGTGATAATAGGATTACCTGTATCATAAACCACACTATTAGCTTTGAAGTATGCCAAAGCGTTTGTATGTGCAACCGCCACTGTGGGATAAGCTGATGAAGGATTATCAAAAGCAGCACCTCGAGTCACGCCAGTCAGTGTTAAGGTTGTTGTACCCGAATAGCCAGTATATTTTATAAGTTCATTGTCCAACAAGAGAAATCCACTAGTTGGCATTGACTGACTAGCAAAATTGGCCAATTTTATGGTTGTTGTGTTGACAGCATCTATTGGATCAGATAAAGCAATGCCATTTGGTCGATAAAAAAATGCTTGATAGGCTTGATTATTTATCACAGGATCGGCAGGCACGGAGCCAACATCTGCATCTGCAATGGAATATATTGCCTTCACTTTGCTGGCATCAGCTCCAGATTGCATTTGAGCAAAATTTGCGCCAGTGATGGCTGGCGGTGAATTAAAAGAAAATGAAGTGGTGACATTTGTCACGGGAGTGGGCGCAGAAATCCCATCCGTCGATTGCACAAAAGTTGCATATTGCACCCAGCGACTCTTATTGGTCGTGTGTGCCGTGTTAGCCTGTGAGGAATTTATCGTGTTGCCTGTGCCGATAGCGTAATAATCAAATATTGGTATCCTGTTAATTGTGTTACCAATACCAGCCCCAACCCACACATTACCACCAATATTATCAACAGAAATTGCATAACCCGTACCACCTATTGAAATGTCACGCATCTTAATACCTGTAGCTATATCTATCTGACTAGCACCATCTGAATTCGCCACCCAAACATGACCATTAATGCTATCTACAGAAATAACATTTGCGATCTGCGGCATACTGCCAACAGCAATATCACGTATTTTTAAGCCCGTAGCTATCGATATTTGACTAATTGTTCTTGGCGTCCCAGAAGTATTTGCCACCCAAACATAGCCATTAACGCTATCAACCACAATTGCATATGGAAGATTTCCCACAGCAATATCACGTATTTTAGTGCCTGTAGCTATCGATATTTGACTAACATTGTCTGTACCGAAATTAGAGACCCATACATAACCATGATCACTATCTACAGCGACGCCAATAGGCATACTGTCAGTAGGGATATCTTTTATTTTTAAGCCTGTAGCTATAGATATCTGACTAACAGTATTAGAATTAACATTTGTCACCCAAGCATAACCATTGGTACGATCAATAGCAACTGATTTCGGACCATCGCCAACTGAAATATTCAGCGGCACCCTCACACCCGTGGAAATTGAAATTCGACTAATACTGTTAGACATCGAATTAGCCACCCATACGTAGCCGCCAGCACTATCCACAGCAATACTCACTGGCTTACTTCCAACGGCAATATCACGTATTTTAGTGCCTGAAGTTATTGATATTTGACTAACCGTATCAGAATCCTTATTGGCCACCCAAACATAATTATGAATACTATCCAACGCAATTGAGTATGGCCAGGATCCAGTAGCAATATCACGTATTTTTAAACCTGTAGCCATGGATATCTGACTAATATTAGCTGAAGAAGCATTTGCCACCCAAACATAACCATGATCACTATCTACTGCAATATCATAGGGCGTATTTCCAGCAGTAGCTTGCGTTTTTACCCCGCCTTTGCCGTTGGCCATTGTCTGCGAGCAATTGATTGCATCTCCCGCCCCGCACCAACCGCTGCCATTCGCCCAATCAGGGGCGCCACTGCCATTGTCAGGTGCGGTGCGCATTTGAAATTTGACTGGCGAAGTTGTGCCAGTGCCACCCGTCCAAGTCAAATTACTGATGGAAGTATAACTGTCGCCACTATCAAAAGGTGAAGAAATCAAATTTTGCCAAGCAGTTGAATAACCAGTTTTATTATTAATCTGTACTGGTCCAAAACTTGGCACATTAAGATCGCTGGTGGACAAAGTAACTTGATATTGCACATAAGGATCGCCAGCTGTCATACATCCACCAGCATTAGTATCAGTATTGTCAGCCAGTGCACTGCAAACTGTCCAAGCATGCGCGCCGCTTCGCTCAGTGTCGCAAGCGGCAGAACTGCTGGTCAAGCACGAACGAACTTTCATCACAATCGTTCCGCCATTTAAAACAGGAGTATAGGAAACAGTTCCAAAACCCAAGCCGTATTCTGGCATCAGCGCAGGAGTTGAAGTGTATGTACTGGAAGTTGCCGCGCGTGCTTGCTGCGCCACCAAAAATACCACAGCAAATGTTGCAACACTCAAAAATGCTTTCATTTTTACTTTGATTTTCATATCACCCCTTCAAATATATACCAACAAATATTTTAATTACACCTCGTCATTCTTGCAAGTATTGAAATCCAGATTCTAATACGTATCTAAAATAATAAGTCAGACGCTCACAGTTCCAAGTTCAGCTTTAAATTCGGCGTAAACTTGTTCCAACAGCACAATATCTGGATCACCATCAGCTGACAGAATTTTCATGCGCGAACGATAGATGCGATCTTGAATTTCACCAATGGAGAAATGCTTTTCATGTGCTTCAATAAACGCAATTGAAATGTCTCGCAAGGAAGCAATGAAATCATCACAGCCAGCTTTATCAACAAATTTTTTAAGTAACTTTTCCGCAATTTCATAGACTTGCGAAATGGTCAGATATACCAAACCGAAATCATCCCGAATGCTTTTCAGCATTTCTTCATCCAGCGCAGCATCGCGACTGAAAAGATATATTTCTGCCTTGATGATTTCATCCTTGGTGGTGGTGGGGCTTGAATCATAGATGCGCGAGCGAGCAAAAACTTTTTCCATTGAAGCCAAATAGATCACAAAATCTTTGAGTGATTCATATTCCCCATATTTTTCGGCCATCTTGGCAGCCGCAATGTCAATTTTTTCCAACTCCCGCTGCGCCTCAACTTCGTGTTCGAAGTGCAATTTTTCGATTTGTTCAAATGAGTTATCCATAAGTGAAAAAATATTTTACAACTAAACCATCCTGAATCCATTATATCATTTTACCCCCATAAAACAAAACCCATTTCTCTTAAAAATGAGTTTCGTTTTCTTACTATGATTTTGCAAATATTTTGGCTCTATGGGAGCACTGGAGCAATTGGAGCAGTCACGCCATCAATTGACTGGTCAGCAGGAACTTGCACCGCTTCGGGCGGCGCGATAGGTGCAACATCAGCACCAAGATTTTCAGGCTTGTTTTCAATACCAGCCCCAATATTACTGATCATTTTTTCAATTTTGGTGCGAACATCTTTATTGTCTTGTGGTAAAATTTCCAAAACTTTTCTGTATTGCACAGCTGCTTCGGAGCTACGCTTAGTTTTTTCATACAAAAGTCCTAATGAGAAAAGCGTGTTAACCTCTTTATCATTTCTGCCTAAAATATTCTTATAAATTACTTCTGCAATTTTGTTGTCCTCATCATTCCCGCGAGCTTGATGAACTCGCGCTGTGTTGTAAACATAATTCAAATTATTGCGCTCAAGAATTGCAGCTTGCTCAGTGGATTTCACCGCGCCATCCAAATCCCCTAAAGCTTCTTGCGTAAGTGCCAGTTGATAATGCGCCACAGCCAAATCTTTTTTCTTATCAATAGCTTTTTGAAATGAATCCTTCGCTTGCCCAACCAACGCCTTGGCTTCTTCGGGAGTTTTTTTGGTTGAAGCCTGCGCCATTTCAATTTGTCCTATTTTCACGAAGTAGGCTGGATTGTGGGGCTCAAGCGCAAGCGCCTTTTCATAACTTTCCTTAGCCAAAGCCAGAGAATCAGAAACATACAATCCTGAATTTTCATAAATTTGAGCCAAGGCTTCCAGTGAAGCCACATCCTTGGGCGCAAGGTCGCGCGCTTGCCCCACAGAAGCAATTGAATTGTTGAGATAATCTTGAATAAGTCCAATATTTCTCGCCTGTTCGCTTTTCAGCGCCTCCTCATTAGCCAGCGACATCAATTCCTGACCCAATAAAGTATAATAGCGACTTTCCTTGTTGTTCCAGGAAATTGCCCCTGCCAACTTCGCCACAGATCCGTCAGCCGTGATTTTTTCTTGCCTCATAGCCAAGCCTGCTCGCATGTCAGCCAAATAAATCTTGCCCACAAAAATGAACAGGAAAACCACACTAGCACTCACTACCATGAAAACAAAAGCCAGTGCCAAAGCAAATTTTGGCGAAGCTTTCAGCGACAAGGCAATATAGTCATCCTGAGCTTCACTTTCAAACAGAAGTGTCGCCACTGTCAAAGAAGCAAACAAAATTCCCAAAACAATCAATGAGCCCTCCATTTTACCAATAAAGGCATTGACGATCACAATCAGCGAAGCAGAAAACAATCCCAAGGAATAAATTTTATTCTTTTGTTTCCCCACACTCAAGAGATACACCCCGATACTCACAAATGTCAGCACCAACAAAATCAAAGCTATCGTGCCCACAATTCCCGCTGTGGAAAGTGCTTCAAAGAAAATTCCCGTTGCCTGAAAAAATCTCAAATTGTAATAGGGATTTAAATTGAAATATTGCGGTTTATATAGCGAGAAATCATAGCCATAGGTTGCCAGACCGCTGCCAATCAAAAGATTATCTTTCAAGGAGTTTTTAGCGATATCAAAAGAGAGCTGGATCGAGGGACTGACTTCAACAGGAAGTTGCACTCTGGCGATTGAATTGCTACCGATGATTAGAAATGCCAAAACACTCACAAAAACTGCCATCGGCACCCAAGACCACCTTTCTGCCGGACGCACAATTTGAGCCAAAATATAAATCAGAAAAAAACTAACACCAATCAAGACTCCCGCCCAAGACACAAACGAATAGAGTGCCAGCAAAACAAAAAGGTTAAGCACGAGCACGGTAAACAAAAAAGTTGCAATAGTTATTTTTATTTTCTTGGCATACGCACATTTTTCTGAAAACAAATTGAAAATAAAAACAATGACAATTGGCAGCATGGCTCCCAGAAAGATTCCCATTCCTGTAAGCGATCCGATTGGACTAAGCGGCACAAATTGCGCCAATTTTGCAGATATAGTCATTGCGCCCATCATGCCAAGAGCTGTCCAAAGTGCCAAAACAAAATCTGCGACAATCAAAAATCCCAAAATTGCTCCGAGTCTTTTTTGATTGAAATTACTGACCACTAAATAATATGCAATCACCAAAGCTGTAATGCTCATGAAGCCGCGCGAAGGATCACCAAAATATCCCCAGAAACTGTGCCATTTGTCGACTGAAAAAATCAGCGATGCCCCAGCAGCCAACCAAAAAAGTGCGATTGGAATGTCTAGCGGAGTTTTTCTGATTTTCATCTCACCCGTAACCACGCCTTTGGAAACCCAAACAACAGCAGCCAGCAAAATCCAAAAATAAAAATAAATTTGTTTCTCAAAAGAAAGACCTTGCAAAGTCAGCCCTGTGAAAAAAAGTGGAAGTCCAGCAAAAAGTGCAATCAAGCACGCAGTGATGACCCCATCAAAAATTGAGATTCTTTTTGTTGTTTTTTTTTCCTCTTCAACTCGGGGCTTTTCGCGAGAAAAAACATTTTCGAAGTGAGTTCCCCTTGAAAGCAACACTGCTGATTCTTTTTGAAATTCTCGACTGCCAGCTGCATTGCCAACAGCAACACTCACTTGTCCGCCATTTTCAGCATTTTGACTTGTTTGACTTTGAAGATCCATATCTTTTAGTGTTTAATTTTTGAAATTTAACTTATGTCAATTTTACCTTTTTTCCAGCAAAAAGACAACGCACCAGCAATTTTCGCCAATCGCTTCTCCATTTTTCAAATAATGTACGTACATATCGACGTACATTATTTCCTGATTCCAACTTGTCCAGCTTTATATAATTGTCCAATTTCCTGTGCTGAAAGTGCGCGATTATAAATTTGAACATCATCAAGATCACCATTAAATCGAAATGGATATCCATTACAATTTCCGCCAAGCTCCACGCTTCTATTATTCGAGCTAAGATTAAAAGCTCCAACATTGGCAATGTTTTCCTGAACACCATCCACCCATATTGAAACATTTTGACCATCATACCTTCCAACGAGATGATGCCAATTTGCATCGTCCACGCTCGTTGTCCCAGCTCCTGAGACAACAAAATTAGCAGGAACACCATTACTTGGAAGAACCGCAAATTCAGCTTTTCTGGCCCCAAACAGACTTACGCCCAATTCGAAAGTTCCACCATTTGCGGTTCCATCACAACGTGATTTGTCCAAGATATGTGTCTCTGCCAAGCCACCACCAGCCACTTTGAATTTCATCCAAACCGAAGTTGTTATGGCAGCTAACCCATCAGCTTGATTCATATCTCCCATACTCACGTAATCGCTTGTGCCATTGAAACTCATGGCTTGTCCAATTTTTCCAAGAGTTGGCGTGGCACCGAAAATTGTTCCATTGTTTCCATTGCCAGAGCGATCAAAAACAGTTGTTGCGTTGACATCATTTCCATCAAATGACCAACTGCCAATCAGGCCATTTGCATTTGGAGCTTTTTGCGGAGCCTGAACTTTAATTTGACCCTGATTATACAGCCTGCCAATTTCCTGAGTGGAAAGCGCACGGCTGTAAATGCGAACGTCATCAAGCAAGCCTGCCATAAAATTGCCATCACCTCTTCGCCCAAATTGCACTTCCTTCGTGCTGTTTATCATTGACCCAGTGAAAGCTGTCGTTTGCCCGACCGAAATTCCATCAATAAACAATTCCATCTTATTTCCATAACTCATAGTGCCAATATAGTGATGCCACTGATCATCATTAACTGTTTTGCCAACAGAAATTTCACCATAATTTGATGCACTGCCCTGCCAAGCAACGAAACAAATCTTATTATTACCATCATTTTCAAAACCCCAATCAGGACTAATTCCAGAATCATCTTTTGCCATGAAATATCTGCCAACACCTCCACAACCACCATCACCACTTGGTGCGGTTGAGCTCGGAACTTTAGCCCAAAAAGACATGGATATGTCATTCACAATTGGGCTAAAATAATCCTGGTCAACAGTTGTGATTCCATCACCTGTTCCATTGAAACTCATCGCCTGTCCAAGCTTCCCAAGTGCGGGCGAGGAGCCAATAATTGTGCCATTATTATTGTTTCCAGAAACATCATTGGCAACATCTCCATTCACATCATTCCCGTCAAAAGTCCAATGTCCCACAAGTCCACTTTCAGTGCTTGATGCAGCGGGCGCAGATTTTTCAGTTTGTGTTTCAGCAAATTCATCAGCGCCAATGTCCCACGCATTAATTCTTCCTTGACCATCAATATCAACGTCAAAGGCAAAATTTGCATCCTTACTCAAATCAGTGCCGGCGTCATGTGCTGACGTATCAGTTGCAAAAAGATGAAAGTCTTTATTAACAGCGTCAAGAAAAGAAACAGTGGTTAAGTTTTTGGAATTGGCGCCAGGCGCATCAGCAGCCAAATCGGAAACATTATAATCACTGCCAGCCAAAAAAGTTCCATCATAGCCATTGGTTGAGGCTTGCACAATGTTATTCTTGGCTATAACACTGGAACCCGCCATATCATTGATGCCTGCCGTGTTACAGTCATAAACCGTATTATTATATGCATAAAGAGTCTTTCCCGCTCCATCGTAATACCTGGCAATGCAAGTTTCCATGCCATAGATGATATTGTTAAAAACAAAAGCTTTTCTAGGTTTTGAACTTGCGCCATCAATTCTGACGCCATAAATTGCACCATAAGAAGACTTGATTATGGAATTTGAAATTTTAACCTCATCAGGATAAGTTTGAACATAGACGCCTTCAAAACCAAGATCATATTGCAAGCCATCCGCAACTGTATAGCCTATATTGAGTTGAAAAGAACCATTTACATCGATCCTGAATTTAGTATCATCCCATTTACCTGAATGTCTTTGACTCAAATTAACTTCTGTTGCAGTGCTTGCTGGAGTATATATTTTAATATAGTTGCTGGGCGAAGTCTGCAAATTGGTGGACATCGTCAGTCCACTCGTGTTAGCACCAGTATCATAATAGCAAGGCAAATTCAGTTGATAATTACCAACGACAAAATCAGCAGTGTTTAAATGAGAAATGTTAGCAACATAATTTGAACCATTGCCAATGGCTTGCGTCAAAGAAGTGAATTCATGCGCAATTGAATTGACAGTCTGCGCAGAAAGCACATCAGCTGGAACTGCACCGAGATTGGTGATCAATTTCCACTGCGTCGTGGAAATTTTTTCAGCAATATATGCAACTGATGATGTGTTATATGTCACCTTGTCACCCACTCCCATATTCGTTGCAGTTTGCGCCATGGAAAAAGTTGCGATGCCACTTGAAATTGTCACGGTTGGGGTGCCTGTTTTATGATCATTAGTATTTTGTCCGACAGAATAAAAAATTGCCGTGGCTGCTTCGTCAGCACCAATATCCCAACCTGGAGTTGCCGAGCGAGCTTGACTGTCAACATCAGAATTGAATGCAAAATTTGAATCAGCTGAAAGATCAGCGCCAGCATTTTTGGCGGAGGTGTCAAAAGGCGATAGATGAAAATCCTTATTGGCAGCGTCAGCAAAAGCAACTGTTTTGTTGCGTAATGCCACATTTGGTGAAGTGCCATCAGCTGAAATGTTACCCAAAGGTCCAGCGCCTAAGCCACTATTCATTTCAATGAAGTCAGTCCCATTTCCATTCATTAAATTGTTTTTCAAAAAATGTTCGCCGTAACTCAGCAATATTCCAACTTTATTGTCATGCAATGTGTTGTTATACACATATGATGAATTGCCATTTCCACCACAACTAAGCTCAATTCCAGCAGCTGTACTCATCCCCTTCACGCCATAAATGATATTATTATAAATATAATTTGGCATACTGGAATCATCACCTTTGCAGCCACGAATACCCGCGACATTAAGCGAGTTGGCAGTCGGAACCCCTGCTATATCAGCAGTGATAATATTATTGCTGATGGACAATTTACCAGCGACCGTATCCAAATACATAACATATCCCCAACCAGAGGTACCAGCTAGAACGTGCTTGATTTGCAGCCCTTCTATTTTTGAATAATTTTCAGCAACAGTCAGCGGAGCACCATTTGTAATTTGAATTTGATATTTCCCATCATCCCATTTCCCCTGATGCCTCTGAGAATTGTTTGCTTCAGTCAAAATATTATTTGGCGTGTAAATTTTAATGTAATTTGCAACAGCAGTATTGTAGCCTGAAACTGACACGGCAGCAGTGTCAGCGCCAGAGTCATAGTAGCAAGGCAAATTGAGTTGGAAATTTCCAGCCATCAAATCATTTGTGTTCAAGTGACTTGGATTCATCGCTCCAGTCACAGCAGTTGAAAGATTGGTAAATTCATGTTTGATTGAATCCACCAATGCCATACTGACATCATCTGGAAAATCTCCAGTAGCCGTCACGAGGCTCCAGTGCATGCCATCAGCATTCGTCTTGGCACTGATATATGCGATTTGGTTGGTGTTATATGTGACCCGGTCTCCTACACCAATGTTGCCTGTTTGAGCTACTGAAATAACTGCAGCACCACCAGCAATTGATATTCGAGGTGTTCCAGACATCAAATTTGCCACAGATTGTCCGACTGAATAATATACTGCCGTAGCTGCTTCGTCAGCACCAATATCCCATCCGCCAGCTGGCGGAGTTCCAGCGAGACGAGCTTGACCGTCGATGTCAGTTGCAAATGCAAAGTTGGCATCAGCCGAAAGATCTGCGCCAGCATTTTTGGCAACAATGTCTGATGATGCAAGATGGAAATCCTTGTTCGCAGCATCAGCAAAAGTAACGGTTTTGTTTCGTAAAGCTACATTGGGTGAACTTGTATTTTGAGAAATATTATTACTAGAAGCAGCGTTAAAAGTTCCATCAAAGTTTGCTTGTTGAACAATGTTATTTTTGGCCAGCACGCTGCCATCATTAGAACGAATACCATAACCAACACGATTATATATCACATTATTATAAACATAGTGATGATTATAATAACCCATGATCGCTGAGTTGTTAGTGCCGCCTCCAATATTTGTATCATAGATCAAATTATTCCAAACATAGCCAGTTGCATAATACAGATTAATTGCGTCAAATCCGTCATTGTTAGTAGTTACATGATTTTCGGTAATAATATTGTTTGAGATATACACTTTTTGACCAAGATTTGCACTCGCATAATTCACCAAGATGCCAGCAGAATATCCATAATCATTATTACTGGATTTTATTTGCAAACCATCAATCCAGACATAGCCCCTATCAAAAAGAATAGCTCTTGAATAATCAGCAGTTGCTGACACGATCAATCTATATTTTCCATCATCCCATTTGCCAGAGTGTCTCTGACTCACATTCACCTCCGTTGCAGTGTTGGTGGGTGTATAAATCTTGATCATATTGCCTTGAGCAGTTTGCCATGCATTCAAGGACACTTGCGTCGTGTCTGCTCCAGAATCATAATAGCAAGGCAAATTCAATTGATAATTTCCGGTATACAAATTGCTGGTGTTGAGATAGCTGGCTCCATTGGCAGTGGTGGCTGCTGAGTTCAATGAGGAAAACACATGTGCAATTGAAGTGACTGCCGTCGAAGATGAATCAGCAGGAACTGCCCCAAGATTATTCACCACCTTCCAGTGAGTGGTGTCTATTTTTGAAGCCAAAAAATATGTATTGCTACCTGCAATCAATTTATCTCCAACTCCAAGATTGGTGGCGGTTTGAGCCACGGTGAAAGTTGCAATTCCTGATGCAATGGAAACATTTCCACCACTTGAATGATCATTCGTGTTTTGTCCAACGGAATAGAAAATTGCGGTAGCAGCTTCGTCAGCTCCAATGTCCCAACCCGGCGATGCTGAGCGAATCTGTCCATCAATGTCAGCGCTGAATGCAAAGCTTGGATCAGCAGAAAGATCGGCGCCAGCATTTTTAGCAGTAGTGTCAGAGGGTGCAAGATGAAAATCTTTATTGGCAGCATCAAGAAAAGACACTGTCTTGTTCTGCAAAGCCACATTTGGCGAAGTTGCATCTTGAGAAATGTTATTGCTTGAAGCAGCATCAAAAGCTCCATTAAAACTCGCTTGCTGCACAATGTTATTTTTGGCCAGCACACTGCCAGCATTGGAACGAATACCATAGCCAGAAGTATAATTATACACCACGTTATTATAAACATAATGATGATTATAATAGAGCATCATGGCTGAAGATCCCGTATTCCCTCCTATATTCGCATCATAAATCAAGTTATTCCAAATATATCCAGTGGTTGTTGTGCTGCGAATGCTTAATGCTTCAAACCCATCATTATTAGTTGTTGTGTGATTTTCGGTGATAATATTATTTGAAACATGGACAGTTGATCCACGCCCCAAATCATTCCATCCAACCAAGACTCCTCTTATGCCATCAAAATCATTATTGCTAACCTTTATTTGCAAACCATCAATTTTCGTGTAATCACTACGCAAATAAAGAGCATTAGTATAATCTCCAACCGCATTTATCATGAGATTATATCTCACCTCATCCCATCTGCCAGAATGTCTTTGGGTGAGATTAACTTCTGTGCCAACATTGTTAGGCGTATAAATTTTAATATAATTTGAAACGCCTGTAACATAACCATCCACAGTCACAGCAGTTGTGTCGGCGCCAGAGTCATAATAGCAAGGGAAATTCAGTTGAAAATTTCCAGTCACCAAATCAGCAGTTCCCAACAAGGCTGGCGCACCAGCTTCGGCAGCACTCAAGGATGCAAATGCATGCGCAATTGAGTTGACGGTTTGCGCAGTGACATCAGCAGGAATTGCGCCAGAGGCTGTGATCAATTTCCACTGTGAGGTTGAAATTTTTTCGGAAATATATGCAACCTCAGTTGTGTTATATGTCACCTTATCTCCTACTCCCAAATTGTTGGCAGTTTGCGCCACGGAAAAAGTTGCAACGCCAGTGGTACCGACAATACTCACTGTCAAAGGATTAGTGATGCAATCACCGTTTGTGCAAATTTTGTGATCAGTGGTGTTTTGCCCGACGGAATAGAAAATTGCCGTGGCAGCTTCGTCCGCGCCAATATCCCAAGTTGCATTTGAACTTGAAGGCCGCACTTGTCCCTCGACGTCAGAATTAAAAGCAAGCCCAACATCAACCGAAAGATCAACACCAGCATTTTTGGCAGCAATGTCAAAAGGATTTAGATGAAAATCTTTATTCAGCACATCAGCAAAAGAAACAGCAGTGCTTATTTTTGAATTTGTTCCAGGCGCAGTTGCATCTTGAGAAACATTATTGCTTGAAGTGGCATCAAAAGTTCCACCATAATTATTTCCGCCAGTGTTCTGCACTAAATTGTTTTTCAAAATTGCAGTACCGCCCCATTTATTTATACCCACTCCGCAATTATAAACAGTGTTGTTATATATATAGTAGGTGTAGGAATCTTCAATTCCTATGCCGACAGCATTATTGCCTGATGTTCTTTTGAAATCATAGATGACATTGTTCCAGATTTTTATCACCCCCGATCCGGAAGAATTCCAAATATCTATTCCCATATGCCAGTCAGCCGTGGAAACAGCACCTTTCAAAATATTATCTGAAATTTTCACATTGGCATTGGCGCCCAGTGATCCTGTGACATAAATGCCCATAAGATTAGATGTCACGTTGGTGAGTTGAATTTGCAAACCATCAATCCACACATTTCCCAACTGCTCACTTATGCCATGATTATTATTAACAATCAATTGATATTTTCCACTATCCCATTTCCCTTGATGCCGCTGAGAATTATTAGCTTCAGTCGAAATATTATTAGGCGTATAAATTTTAATATAGCTGTTCGCACTGGTTGTATAACCAGAAACTGTCACCGCATCTGGGTCTGCGCCAATGTCATAATAGCAAGGCAAATTGAGCTGATAATTTCCAGCGATCAAGTCGGCAGTTTTCAGATGATTCACATCCATTGCTCCCGTCACAGCAGCTGAAAGTGAGGTATATTCATGCTTGATTGAATCCACCGTCGCTCCAGAAACATCAGTTGGAACGTCTCCTGTGGCCGTCACGAGGCTCCAGTGCATGCCGTCAGCATTCGTCTTGGCGCTGATATATGCGATTTGGCCTCCATTATATGTGACCCGGTCTCCCACACCGATGTTACCTGTTTGAGCCTCTGAGAGAATTGCAGCACCTGCAGTAAGGGTTGTGATGTTTGGAGAGCCTGTTTTAAGGTCAGCCGCGGATTGTCCGACTGAATAATACACTGGGGTGACTGTTTCATCAGCCCCCACATCCCACACGCTATGCCGACTTTGAAAATCAACATCCTCGTTGAAAGCCAAACTGGCGTCAGCTGAAAGATCGATTCCTGAATTTCTAGCTGCCATATCCAAAGTGGAAAGATGGAAATCTTTATTGGCAGCATCCACAAAAACAGGACTTTGAGAAAGTTTGTCATGGGTGTTTCCTGCGCCAGTCACCGCATATCCCAGGGTGGCATTCGTGGTCACATTATAATCACTACCTGCAGCATAAATCTGATTGGTATAGAAATCATTAGTGCAACCACTGAACAAGTTGTTTTTCGCCACAGCCAATCCAACTGTAATATCAAAACCTAATTTGCAGTTTGCAATCGTGTTGTTATAGAGATTGACTCGTCCTGTGCTGCCACTCAAAAAACCAAACACAACTGTCGTGTTCCCGCCTACGCCACTGTTGGGTTTAAAATCCTGCAACAAATTGTTCCAGATTGAAATGGCGCCAACATTTTGAGCTCCAGCTGGCGATGTTCTTATGGCAGTTGAAGAATACACTCCAGTAGAGATGCCTTTCAAGATATTGTCACTGATTCTGATGTCGCCAAAAACATCAAACAACACCCCACCTCCACCACTAAATGAAGAATTTGTTTTGGAAATCTGAATCCCCTCAAGACGCACGAAATTGACCACCAATTGGATGCCAAAATTATTATTATCCCCAACTGTAATCTTGTATTTTCCATCATTCCATTTTCCAGAATGACGTTGTGAGCTGTTCACTTCTGTCAAAATGTTGTTTGGAGTATAAATTTTGATATAATTTGAAGCTCCAGTTGTGTATCCTGAAACAGTTGCGTTTGTGTCAGCCCCAGTGTCGTAATAACAAGGAAAATTCAATTGATAATCTCCAGCCACCAAGTCTGAAGTGCCTAAAAGACCACTGGCGCCAGTCACTGCTGCAGAAAGTGATGCAAATGCATGCGCGATTGAAGTGACCTCCGCATCAGTAACAGCAGTTGGAGCTCCGCCAGTTGCACTTTGGCAACCCCAAACTGAGGTTGAATTTTTTACAGAAATATAGCAACTTCCGCCAGTATATGTCACAAGGTCGCCCACTCCCATGTTGACTGCAGTTTGCACCACTGAAAAAGTTGCAGTTCTGGCAATCGCATCAACCGTGACTGTGCCCGCTCCAGTTTCATGTGAGGTTGTGTTTTGTCCAACGGAATAGAAAATTGGAGTGGCAGCTTGAGCCTGATTCGAAAATGCAAAAAATCCCACCGCAAAAAAAGCTGCTACAAGGCAAATTTGTATTTTTTTATACCTACGAAATTTATTCAATCCCATGCACTTATTTTACCATTTTTTTGAACAAAAAAACATAGCTTGGCTTTGCCAAATATATCATGTCACATTGAGGTTTGTTGGTGCAGCTGGAGCAATAAGATCAATTCCACCAATCACATAATTTTCAGGAATTTCAGTGGTGGAAACAATCACATCATCCATGGCATACCACTGCTCTATTTGCCCAGCCACCAGTCCGATATTTTCCCAATAAGTTGTGGCTGAATAAGGAGGATTATTGATGCCAGGCTGAATTGCGCGCCACCTGTAAGAGCTGCGCACAACAACATCATCAATGGCATAATCAATAGTATTTGACCAATTGTCATTATAAGAATTGAAAGCATTGCCACCAAGATCAAAGGCATTCCAACCGATTGATTCATTTGATCCAGTTCTTTTCCACAAAACATTGCTATGATTTTCCCTGTTGACACCATCATAGCTAAATTGATATATTCCATCAGAACTCCAAGAAGATGTTTCCGAATTGTAGGTATTCATCTTTAAGTGAAAATCTAATTGATGCCACTCTCCATCAGCTGGCATGCCTGGCTCATTCGGTTCAATGGTCATGTTTCCCGCAACAAAAAGATTGTCACCAGGAACACTGGTGGTGCAATAATAATCAGTTTCCTGAGGATCACAACGCGAAGCATTTGCCCACCTGGTTCCCCATGAATTGGAATGCTTGATGTCCCAAAGAAGAATTGGCGCCAATGTTCCTGCGGGAAAACCCGTATAAATGCTGCCAACTCTGTCAAAATGTTTGACACGAAACATTTTGATCATCATGTCATTGTTTGTCGCCCACTTCCAATTGGGATCAGTTTTGAGCCAAACGCGCGCATATATTTCCGGATAATCCTGATCAAACAACTTGGTCAGTAGTCCATCAGCTCCCCAGCCATCGCCAGAAGCACCACTATTTGCTTCATTGTATACAATGAAGGATTTTCCATTGTTATTGTGATCAGCTTGATTGGTTATTCTAATGGTGTCTTCATAATTCGGACCCCACCACCAACCAGTCGTTCTGAAATTAGTCCAATCAGTTGGAACTGATTTTACTCCTGTGCACGTTTCATCAAAATCGCAAGCAACGACACCACCTCCAGGTGCCACATCATTTTCAAGCGGTCTGGGCTGCCAATCAGAATGAGAGTTGAAATTGTCTTCAAAAATAACCGCAGCCTTTGCAAAAGCAGGTAGCATAAAAAATATCATGGCAATAAAAAATATTTCTAATGTGATTTTTCTCATAGTTTTTGTCATTCTCAAATCTCAATAAGCAAACAATTTAACACTCAACTATTTTCTCGTTTCAACCTTGCCTGCATTATACAAATCAGAAACTTCTTTAGCACTGAGTCCACGATTATACATGCGAAACTCATCCAATTTTCCATCCCAAGAATATGAATTTGGAGAATCAATAGCTCCAATATATAAATCGTCATTATACGCAATACTTCCAGCATAGGTATCTGAAACTCCTTTTACACCATCTACATAAATGTCCACCACACTTCCATCCCAAGTTCCGACTAAATAATGCCAATTCTGAGTATCATTGAAACTTATTTTAGCAACATTATTATCATAACTGTTAACAAAAAATTGCAACTCGCCACCATTGCTGACATCATAAAACACGCCCATGCCGCTCTGCCACACTGTGTCAGTGTTTCCAATGAGAGCATCCCATTGCGTCAAGCTATCCGCCTTGATCCATCCAGCCACCGAGAGAGCGTTTGTTGGTCTCAAGATGGCACTGGCAGGGAGTGCAACATTGCCTGCGCCATTAAAATCTATTGCTTGTCCATTTTTTCCGACTGTTGGGGTTTGCCCAGCAGCAATTGTGCCATTATTGCCATTACCACTTCGGTCAAAGGCAGTATTACCAGAAACATCAGCACCATCAAATGACCACATGCCAATCAGTCCGTTGGTGCTTTTGTCTATCTGCGCGGTGTTAAAAGTTGTTTGCCCGAGATTATACAACTGCGAAATCTCACTGCCTGAAAGCGCGCGGTTATAGATGCGGGCATCATCAATTACACCATCAAAAGTGCGAGCTCCGCTGTCATTATTGCCAATAGTTACTGCGGTTGCGCCAGTTGCAACTGATCCAGTCCTGGCTGCAGAGGCAATTAAAGCTCCGTCAAGATAAATTGCAACAGTTACTCCATCATAGACGCAAGTCGCCAAATGCCAACTGTTATATTTACCTGAAAAAGGATTACTTGCCGTTATCACCGAAGTGGAATCGAGATCGCACTGCAAATTACTTCCAATGAAATAAAAATTATATGGCGTGCCATTGCCTTTTTCAATGATGCGTCCAAAATTTCCAGAGGTTCTTGGATTAATCCAGGCGCTCAAGGTTAATTGAGTCATGCCTTCCAGGGAATCATTATCCGGAACTGACACCACACTTCCCAAGCTGACATAGTTCAGCCCTTGTCCCAATTTTCCAGGCGTCACTGTGGCGCCAGCAATTGTGCCGTCATTTTTGTTGCCAGAAATGTCTTTAGCGACATTGCCATTCACATCACTGCCATCAAAAGTCCAATGTCCCACCAGTCCTGTATCCAAGCCTGGAGTTGAAAGTTGTTTTTGCTGCACCATTTCTATGTTTTCATCTGCACCAATGTCCCAAATTCCAGATCGCTCCTGCCCATCAATATCTTGAGAGAAATGCAAGAATGGATCAGCTTGCAAATTTAATCCTGCATTTTTTGCTGATGTATCAAGAAAAGAAAGATGAAAATCCTTATTGGCAGCATCGAGAAAAGTCACAGTGGTGGAATTTTTAGAATTTACACCAGGAGCATCAGCGACAAGATCTGAAATATTATAATTTGATGAAGCATGGGCACCATAAAAACCACGATTACAATTTTGTGCAATGCTATTTTTAACATACATCAGACTCCCATTGTCAGCATAATATCCATCAATCACGCCACTCACTGTATTGTTATAAACATAAGCGATTGGGCCACCAAAATGAATGCCAGCGCTTCCACTGGAACCAAAAACTATATTGTTCCAAACTTTAATCGTATTGGCACTTACACCTGCAGCTCTACCAGCCGAAATGCCATAAGTATAAGCCGCCCCAGCACTTCGCACAACATTAACCAGATTATTTGAAGCTTGAATATCTGTGAAATCAGTCTGCTGGACGCCATTGAGCGATGTAGCACCAGCAGTCAAACTGTCCGAAGCAGCTTTGATTTGCAAGCCATCCAATCTGAAAAAATTAGCCACTCCGGTGATGGCTCTTGAATTCGTTACTTCAAGTCGATATCTCTCCTCATCCCATTTTCCCTGATGTCGCTGAGAATTATTGGCTTCAGTTGCAGTATTGAATGGTGTATAAATTTTAATATAATTACCTACGGAAGTTGCATAACCAGAAACTGTCACCGTAGCTGTGTCTGCGCCAGAATCATAATAACAAGGGAAATTAAGCTGATAATTTCCAATCGCCAAATCCGAAGTGTTCAAATGATCTGTATCCATCGCTCCAGTCACAGCAGCTGAAAGTGAGGTGTACTCATGCTTGATTGAAACAACCACTGAATTTGTAATGTCGCCTGCAGGGGCTCCAGTGGCGGTAACGAGGCTCCAGTGCATCCTGTCAGCGCTTGTCTTAGTGCTGATATATGCGATTTGGTTGGTGTTATATGTGACCCGGTCTCCCACACCGATGTTACCTGTTTGAGCCTCTGAGAAGACTGCAGCGCCGGAAATGATGTTGATGGTCGGATTTGTGCCTGTTTTAAGGTCGCTGGCAGATTGTCCGACAGAATAGAAAACTTGGGTAGCAGCTTCGTCAGCGCCAATATCCCATCCGCCAGCTGGCGGAATTCCAGCGAGACGAGTTTGACCATCAATGTCAGTGCTAAATGCAAAGTTTGCATCAGCCGAAAGATCAGCGCCAGCATTTTTGGCAGCAATGTCGAATGGTGCAAGATGGAAATTCTTATTGGCAACGTCGGCAAAAGCAACAGTTGTTGAATTTTTTGAATTAATTCCCGGCGCATCAGCTGCCAGATCGGAAATATTATAATTTGATGCGGCATCAAAAGAATCTGTGAATCCGTCGCCGCAATTTTGAACGATATTATTTTTTGCAATCGTATTAGAATTTCCGTCGATGCCACGATATGAATTTGTAATAGTATTATTGTAAACATATATACTGCCTGCACTATTCTCATTCAGAGCTGTCAGTAAATTTAATCCGTTGGAAATTCCGTAAATAATATTATTAAAAAATAACAAATTAGCTGCACTATTAAGCACTCCATAATCATTACTAGATGTACCAGTAAAGCTGGCTGTAATAATTGAATTTGAAACTTGTTGCTCAGTTCCACGCATCCACATGACAGCTTCCCAGGAAGTATCATTGGCAATTCTCCTCATTTGCAAGCCATCCACTTTGACATACCCATTTAGAGCATCAATGGATCGACCAGTTGTTTGCAAGCTATATTTTGTTTCGTCCCAAGCACCGACATGCCTTTGTGAAAGATTCACTTCAGTTGAAGTGTTATTTGGAGTATAAATCCTGACATGATTACTTGCAGATGTTGTATAAGCACTAATAGTAACACCAGTTGTATCAGCTCCAGTATCAAAATAGCAAGGAAAATTGAGTTGATAATTTCCAACCACCAAATCAGCAGTTCCCAGCAAAGCTGGCGCGCCAATTTCTGCAGCGTTCAGAGATGCAAATGCATGTGCAATTGAAGTGACCTCCGCATCAGTAACAGCAATTGGAGCTCCACCAGTTGCATTTTGGCAACCCCAAACTGAGGTTGAAGTTTTTGAAAAAATGTAACAGCTCCCGCCAGCATATGTAACCAAATCTCCCACTCCCATATTGGTTGCAATTTGCGGGACTGTGAAAGTTGCGGTCCTAGCAGTGGCATCAACCGTGACAGTGCCTAAGTCAGTTTCATGTGAAGTTGTATTTTGTCCGACGCTGTAATATATTGCAGTAGCAGCTTGCGCTTGCGCACTGAAAACAACCATGCAAAGCATAGCCAGAAAGAAATAGGTTGTAAATTTCAAAAATTTCATTTCTTTTCAATCAATGCATCATCTTCAAAAACTTTGTCTGTAATCACTTTGCCCATTTTTTGCTCTGGTCCAATTCCAATTTTTGCAAGGTCGACTGCAAATTTCCTGCGTTTAATTTCTTTTGGTTGTTGCCTGTCGTCTTGCTTAGCAAAGATTCCTTGTTGCTCCTTTAAGGAAAGTTCTAGTAACTCTTGCTGCGATTGCGTGAGCCTCATCTTGATGATTAAAAAACCTTCTTGCTCAGCCACAGAAAATTCTTTGTTTTCATCCGCCGTCAAAAGCACATCTCCGCGCTCAAGCACACCCTCAACATTTTTAATGTCAGCAATTTGAATCAAAAGCTGCACTGTTTTTTTCTCTCCTTCTTTTGCTGCTTCTTTAATTGTCATTCTTTCGATGGTCGGAACTTGATTGTATTTTTTCACAAGATTATAAACCCCAAAAATCAAACCACCCGTAATGGCAATCATCACCACAACAAATGACGCAAACACTTTTTTATTTTCAATCTTATACATAACTTTATAAAAATTCTAATTTTTAATATTTCTTTAAAAACTTTATTTACCCTATGAAATTGATAAACTTTTTTTATTTCTCTTCCATAATCACCCAGTCAAAAGCCACGTCTTCAGTGACCGCATTTTTCACAGTCACAACAAATCCTTCGCCGGTTCTCATTTCAGTCACCGCCAACCCCTGCTCAAGTGCAACTTTTGGGGTGATGAAGACCTTGGAAGCAGAGTTTGTTGCGGTGGTTTTCACGAAAAAAGTTTTGCCATCACTTGTCGTGTCGTCATCTTTGCCATCGGCGTTGTCATCTTTTTTAATTGAAGTGATGGAATCAACACCAATTGTGCGAGCGTTTTGATCCAAAACGGAAATCACCAGCTTGCCTGACTCCACAACTTGCGCTGTCAATTTTCCATCCAGCAAATCAAGATTGCCAGCAACATCTTTATATATGAGAGATTTCAAATTAAGTGCCAATGTGAAATCCACCAAAGCTTGATTTTCTTCTTTGAGCAAGTCCATTTGGGCTTGAAGTTTTCCAGCCACCGTGGTTGCGTCCGCAACTTGCTGCTTGAGAGCGTCTAACACTGAAATTTGAGTTGCGAGTTGAGCATCCAATTGAATTTTGGCGTCGCTCACAATGTTTGTCACTTGATCTTGAATGTTCATGCTGGCAATGTTTTCAGTCACCGCCTGTTCAACCTTTTCAACTGTCAAACTTTGATTTCTGCGTGAAATGAGAACCTGGATTATGCCTTTTCCATCAGCAAAATTCTGCATTGCAATTCCCACCGTGGCTTCTCCCGCATTAGCCTTGCGCATATATCCTCCAGCACTGGCTGAAGTCAAATTATCTCCGATTTGAATTGCTCCATTTTCACTGGAAACTTTTCCGGGAACCTGACCAAGCATAGCTGTGATTATGTAATTCTTATCATTCTCTCTTCCCTCAGGTGCATTTCCCAATACCGATGGACTAGTTGAAACAATTCCCATCACATTATTATCCCCGGAATTTTCACAGCGCTTCACTCCATTTGCATTTTGCGTGTCCACACAAACCACGTCGCCACTTTGCAGATCGATACTTTTGGTATAGAAATATTCAGCATAATCAGCGCTTCCATTGGTCCAAGCATTTGAATTGTTGACATAGGCAGCATTTGTTCCGTCACCATTCCAATCCACCATAAATTTATATGTTGGAGCAGTAATTCCGATGCCAACATTGCCAGAAACAATCAAACCATTGACTGGAGCAGCATCGATTCCCGCATAAGCTCCAATTGCCACGCTGCCATTGACATCAAATTTAGAAAGTGGACTGGTTGTGCCAATGCCAACTCCCAAATTCGTCACTCCGCCGCCGCCATCGGATTTTCCATACATTGTCAACATTGGATTTCCATCGAGTCCTGCAGTGTAACTATGCACGGTGTTTATTGCAGATGCGCTCGTCACTGGCATATCAATCCAGCTTATTATGCCAGAATTTTGCTGGAACTCCTGAGTTCCCATCGAAAGACTGGCAATACTTGTCACACCATCAGTTCCAATTGAAAACACGCCTGTGCCAGCCACGCCGTCGCCAGGAAATATTTTAAATTTATTTCCATCAGTCGTGTCCACCCCCATTGAATATGGAGAAGCACCCAGTCTCAAATATTTATTTGTATTATTCCAAAATAAATTTGCATTATCTTGAGCCAAAATTCCATTTGTTCCTGCAAAAATCATTGAACCAGCCGTGGGCGCAAACCAAGTCGGCGCAAAAGTTCCACCAGAAACCAGTGCTCGTCCTGCAGTTCCTGACAATGAAAAAGCATATATATCACCTGTTGAATATGCAATCGAACCAGGTGCTCCAATCACATTTGTAGCTGTGCCACCCTTACTAATTCCAAGTGATGGAGCAATCGACCAGGTCCCAGAATTAACTGTGGCCACTCCAGTTGCAGCGGAGGTGTTGAGTCCAGTGCCGCCATATTGGCTTCCGATTACAGCTCCATTCCATGCTCCAGCCACGACTTGCCCAGCATTATTAATTTGAAAAGCATCCGAAGCACCAACAGTGAAAAGCGAAGCTGGCGTTGCATCGCCAATTCCGACGTTGCCAATACCAGTAACGAGTGCATAACCAAGAGCTGAAGTAAAGTAGCCTCCAATACCATTACCATTATTGAAGCCATAGACACCATAACTTCCCGCGCCAAGGCTCTGGCCATATACACCGTAAGTGTTTCCGATACTAAAGATGCCAGCACCGGCGACTCCGACATCTCCAATGCTCAATTTTGATAATGGTCCCGTCGTCCCGATGCCAACATTGCCATTTGCCAAAATACCAATTCTTTGAGTGTTATTAGTGTTAATAAAAAAGTCTTGAGCACCAGATGTTCCAATTTCTGCCACAGCTGCTCCAGAAAAATTAATATCGATGCCGCTAACGGTAGTTAAATTTATTCCACCACTGGTAGAAATTTGTCCTGCATTGTTAACCTGAAACTGCGATGTTGCACCTACCGATAAAAGTGAGGTTGGCGAAGCTGTGCCAATTCCCACTCTTGAATTTTGAATTCCGCCTGCTCCGTCAGATTCGCCATAGATTGTCAGCATCGGATTTCCATCGAGCATGGCAATATAGCTTTCTTTGGTTCCAATGGTTGCCGCACTTGTCACTGGCATGTCAGTCCAAGCAATCACGCCAGAATCTTGTGCAAAAGATTGCGCGCCAAGTTGCAAATTGGCAATACTAGTAACGCCATTGGTGTCCATCGTGAATTGACTGCTTCCTGCAATTCCATCCCCAGTTGCAATTTTAAATTTGTTACCATCAGTCGTGTCCACGCCCATTGAATATGGCGAAGCTCCCAAGCGCAGATATTTATTTGTATTATTCCAGAATAAATTTGCATTATCTTGCTCCAAAATTCCATTCGTTCCTGCAAAAATCATTGAACCGGCTGTGGGTGCAAACCAGGTTGGCGCTCCAGTTCCCCCGGAAATCATCGCTTGACCAGCTGTTCCCAAAGCTGAAAATGCATAGGCAGATCCTGATGAATATGCCACTGTGCCTGCAGTTCCAATGGCGGTTGCATTTGTGCCACCTTTACTGATTCCAAGCGAAGAAGCAATTGACCATGTGCCACTATCCACTATTGCAACTCCTGTTGCAGCGGAAGTGTTAAGACCAGTGCCACCACGCGTCGTTGGCAACAATCCAGCAACGTCAGTTGTCAAATCGATTTGATTTAAAGTAATTTGTTGTCCTGACAAGCTCAAATAATCATAAGCTCCAGCAAATGTGAGTGAAGCATGTCCAACTGAAGCAGAATCAGTGTCACAAACCAACCCAGTGCCAGTGATAAAGGTGCACAGTTTTCCAGTGTTCAATGTTCCTTCTTTGATTGAAATCACATCTCCAGCAAGTTGTGCCAAAGTTCCACCTGTTGAAAGATTGGTGTTACTCGAAATATCCATTGCAGTTCCATTCCAGGTTCCACTGGTTATCGTGCCAAGCGTTGAAATGTTTGATGAGCCAGCCCAAGATGAAAGCGCCGTGTTTTCCACATTGCCCAAACCAATATCTGTTTTAGAAAGTGTTACCCAGGAAAGATCCGCGGCATTGCCATTTGATTTAAGCATTTGTCCAGTTGTGCCAGGTCCCAGCAGTGACCAAGTTGGAGCTGCACCTTGTCCAGCAATGATGGCACCACGCGTGACCGCAGTGGCAGTTGTGTCAGCGTGCGAGCTGGAAAGAAAATTGTGCGCTGCTCCCGGAGCTGAACTTGACCAAGTTGGAATGCCAGAGGCCATCACCAACACTTGACCATCGGTGCCCTTCAAGAGTCTGCTCAAAGTGACGCCAGCATTGTAATACAGCATATCTCCAGCCGTAAAACTTATCAACCCCGTGCCTCCATAAGTTGTTGTGATTGCATCTCCTTGCCAATCAGAATCATCTCCCATGGTCTTGTTGGTCAAAGTTTGTACTGCATCAGAAGTCACCAAATTCAAATTTGTGGTTGAATTCCAAACCACATCAGCTCCATTATAGGTTAGCAAGTCCCCCGTTGCGCCATGTGCCAAACGTGACCACAAATCACTGCTGTTTCCAAAAATAAGATCGCCGCGCAAAGGATTGCCAGCAGTGGTGTCAGAATGTTCCAAGGCATTTAAAAGTGTATGTGCAGCAGTTGGCGCACTGGAACCCCAGATTGGCAAACCGCTGCCATTGACGATCAAAACATTTCCAATATTTCCAGCGCCTGCAGCAAGTGTCGTCAAAGAATTTGGTCCATTGGCATATAACAAATCACCATTAGCATAACTACTCATGCCGGTTCCTCCATACAATGGCGCAACCACTCCTCCATGCCAAGCTCCAGTCGTAATTGTGCCCAAAGTTGTCAAAGAATTTGCGCCAGTCCAAGTTCCAGCTGCAATTGCTGCCAAATTCGCATTTTGAGCTTGAACATCAGTTCCTATTGATAAACCTAAATTTGTTCTTGCATTTGCAGCAGTGGTTGCGCCAGTTCCACCTTGATTAACATTAAGTTGAGCTTGCGTCGTCAACACATCCGTATCACTCCAAACTGTAACTTGCCCAGCCACACCAAGCCCAGTCAGCCCGCCCACCCCGGAAACAGAAGCGCACATCCATTCGCCTGCTATATCATTCCATGCAAGCACATCATTGGTTGCGCAACCTTGCAAAAGTGCCAACTGATTGTCAGCAGCTCCAGAAAATTGCAAACCAGAAAAGGAGGATGTTGTTGCAGTTCCATCATTAGCTGAAAGCAAATTAATTGAAAGTGTTCCAGCTCCTGTAATCGGTCCACCCGCAAGGCCATTGCCACTGCCAACACTTGTCACTGATCCAACCCCAGAAACTCCACTTACCGATTGCCATTGCAAAATTCCGCTTGAATTGACTCCCAAGAATTGATCATCTCCAGGTGCACCTGCTGGCAAAGTGTACGTAATGTCAGCTCCTTGCGCTCCAGCGCCTTGAAAAATTGATCTATACGCTCCAGCTTTAATTCCAAGCGCAGCGTTTACTGCCACCATGCCGGTTCCAGTAGGATTCAAATTTATATTATTACTAGCGCCGCCAGCCGCAAAAGAAAGTGCCCCCGTGCCAGTGATTGAACCATTCGTGGTACCTGTTCCACCATTACCCACTGCCAATTGTGTGCCAGACCAGTCTCCATTATCAATCATGCTTTGTGTTGAAAGTGCGCCAAGTTCCAAATTTATGCGAGCACCAGCAGCATCAATTGCTCCAGTTCCACCATGCGCCAAATCAATCACGGTTCCATTCCAAGTTCCAGTCGTGATTGTTCCCAGGGTGGTGATTCCCGTGGTCGCAATCCAAGACGGAAAACCACCCGAAAGCGAAAGAATTGTGCCATTGGCACCTCTAGCTAATCTAGAAAGCGCAGAGCCAGCTGAATAATATAATATATCTCCAGCAACATAACCACCACCTATTCCAGTTCCGCCATATGTTGTCATGACAGCATTTCCCTGCCAATTAGAACCAGACCCCATGGTTTTGTTCGTCAAACTTTCTGACCCAGCCAAGGTTGCCAGTCCAAGCCCCGCTGCTGAATTCCAAGCAACGTCATTAACATTCATTGTGAGAATGTTTCCACTTGCGCCCTTGCCCAATCTCGCCCAAAGATTCGAAGAGTTTCCTACGATCAAATCTCCGCGCGTGGCAGCTCCGGTTGTAGTGTCTGGATGCTCAGTTGAATTCAAAAGATCATGCGGATAAGTTGGCACACTCGAACTCCATACTGGAGTTCCACCTGCTGAAACTATTAAGGCTTGTCCAACTATACCAACACCCAAGCGAGAAAGAGTGTTTGAATTTGTTGCATATAAAATATCTCCCACCACATAAGTCCCATTTCCAGTTCCACCCCGTGCGGCACTGATCATGGTTCCACTCCAGGTTCCATTTGTAATTGTTCCCAGAGTTGAAATATTTGTCGATCCAACCCAAGTTGAGAGCGCGGTATTTTCCACGTTGCCCAATCCAACATCATTTTTTGAGAGAGTCACCCAGCCCAAATCTGCCCCGACTCCATTTGAACGAAGAATTTGTCCTGACGTGCCAGGTCCCAGCAATGACCAAGTTGGCGATGCACCTTGTCCAGCAATAATGGCGCCGCGCTGAACATCTGCAGCAGTCGTGTCCAAATGCTGAGCTGACAAAAGCTTTATCGGTGAAGCGCCACTGACATCAGCCCAAGTTGGAATTCCACCCACAACAGAAAGCACTTGTCCATCATTTCCAATTGCCAATTTCCCAAGAGAGGTGGTGGAATTTGCAAACAACATGTCACCTACCGAAAAACCTGTCAGACCAGTTCCGCCAAATTGTGCGCCCAAAACTCCAGTCACAATCTCTGAAGCATCCACGTTTCCTTGCCCAAGCGCAATAAAATTTATTCCATCATTGGAATATTGCCATTTACCAACCCCGCCATCAAATCGCAGCGCCGGCTTATTACCACTATTTCCAACCGCAAGATCAAAATTATTTCCCGCCAGAGAACTGCCGTCACCAACATTGAAAACCAACTCGCTCGAACCAGTGTCAGAATTTTGCAAATGAATATTACTCATGTCAGCAAAACGAGAGTCGTTCCCCAACACCAACTGATTTTTTCCAGTTCCAGTCGGAAACATTCCAATATTAAATTTTCCGCCCTTTCCAAGTTGAGCAATGTTGCCTTCCTTTGTTCCAAGTGTTGCACCACCAACTGCAGCAGAGTCCATGGCAAGTGGCACGCTGCCAATTTTTTTTCGTGGCACAATTTCACCATCAGTGTTAATGCGTATTCCAAGATAATATTCATTGTCATTGAAATTCAAACCAGCCGGAAATGGCACCACTGATCCAAGATAGGCGCTAAGCACTCCGTCACGAATGAAAACTTTTTGCGTTTCCTCCCAAACACGTTGCCCAGCATCACTGTCAGAAGGATATGCGTCAGCAGCTTGCCTGTCAGTCCTATAAATGGCAAAACGAATGTCATATTCCTTATTGGTCAAGGCTTCATTTTTACTGCTGACAACATACGCTGAGATGTTGATCTGTGGAGCAACCGCAGCTAAAGACATGTTAAAACCAAATCCAGCCACAGCCAAAATAGCAATTAGAAATGATACTATAATATTTTTATTATTTTTTTTCATTTTTTGAGCTATCGTTTTTTATCGTCACTTGAGGGCCCAGCCAAACATCTTATTCACTTCATTTGCAATCAAATCAAACACGGAAATAGGTTTTGATCCCGTAAACACCGCGAATGTTTCTGAAACCCCAATTTTTCCCTGCCTATCACTGGCCTCAACTGTGAAAAAAAATCTTGTGGCTGGTTCCAATTTTGCCAAAATAAGTGCGTGAGAAAAACCATATCCACCCTCCTTCAAAATCTTTTCCGAATCCAAGGTGTCTTTTCGATATTTCACCGCTGACTGAGCCAACTTATTTGTTTTCCAAGAAATAAGCAGCTTCACTTCCTTACCATCTTTGGACATCAATGATTCACTCCGCACATCTGTCACAGCAATCGGCAAGTTTTCCGTCTCGCCTGCAATCACCATTGTTTCGCCGCCGAACACTAAATCTTTTATTTGAAAATTCTCACTCCTGCCAATCAATCCCCTTGTCTCATCCACAACCTCTACGGGTTCAAGAACACCTTGAGTATCATTCACGAAAACATGTTCAGAATTTTCAGGCAAGGCAACACTAGCAGTTTTCTTTGCAGTGTCTAGGGCAGCATTTTTCCTGTTTTGAAAAAATATAAAAATCAAAGCTCCAATTACTGCGATAACCACAGCAATCAAGGCGACTTTCTTCAATTTATTTTTCAGTGCAATCCTCTTTTCATTTTGAATTTTCAGCCTTTGAAAATTTGCCTCAATCTGCTTTCTTTCAAGCTCAAGTCGCGCCTCTTCTTCTTTGGAAGGGAAATCATTAATAAGCTCAACTATTTCCGTCTGTTTTTTATCTTTATTTTCTTCCAAGTTTTTCCTTTTACCAAAGCAAAAATGATTAAAATTCTCTATCTAAATTATACAATTTTTTTGCACTTTTTACAATTATCATCGATATTCTTTTTTTCATTTTTTTTGGCGCAAATAAAGCAAAATATAAAAAAACATAAAAAGTTATCCACAGTTCCAAAATGCAAAATACAAAATTCAAAATTCAGCACACAAAACTCGAAAGAAGAATAACAATTTATAAAAATATTTTTCATTTCACAGTGAAAACTTTTGTACACTTTTTATTTATCGATATAAATTAATTTTCATAAATGCATGTTCATAAAAATTGCATAATAAAAGTCACGCTTGCTAAAAAGCGTGACTTTTATTATGCTTTATGAGATTTTCAACCACTCATCTCATCATATTTTGCATTTTGTATATTGAATTTTGTATTTTGTATTTTGTATTTTGTATTTTGTCCTAAACATCCAAGTTTTTCACAGTCTTAGCATGAGTCTGAATGAAGCGTCTGCGCGGTTCAACATCTGATCCCATCAAAACATCAAAAACTCTGTCAGCCTCCTCAGCATCTTCAATTTCCACTTTCATCATTTTGCGATGTTCTGGATCCATAGTTGTGTCCCACAATTGTTGTGGGTTCATTTCTCCAAGACCTTTATAGCGCTGAATAGTCACTCCGGCAATTTTTTCAACTTCTCCGCCAGCCTCTTCCAATTCTTCTTCTGTTATTTCGCCGCTTTCCAGCATGGCAGCTTTATCCGCAGCCTTGGCGGCTTTTTTGTCAGCTGCTTTTTCGGCGCCTTTTTCCACTGCTTTCAATCTGAATTCTTCCACTACCACATCCTTTTCCTCATCCGTATAAACCCAGCGCACATCGCGTCCTTTCTGAATTCGATACAGCGGCGGCTGAGCAATATAGATGTGACCATTGGTGATCAGATCTTCAAAATAGCGATAAAAGAAAGTGAGCAGCAGCACGCGAATATGTGAACCATCGACGTCGGCATCGGCCATGATGATGATTTTTCCATAGCGGATTTTGCTCGCATCAAATGTTTCGCCAATTCCACAACCCAAGGCAATGATAATTGGCTTAAGTGTGTCAGATTTTACAACTTTATCCAAACTGGTTTTTTCTACATTCACCAATTTTCCTCGCAGCGGCAAAATTGCTTGAAACATTCGGTTTCGTCCTTGCTTGGCTGAGCCCCCAGCAGAGTCTCCCTCCACAATGTATAATTCAGAAAGTTCCGCATTGCGCGTGGTGCAGTCTGCCAATTTTCCAGGCAGCGTCATGCCTTCCAAGGCGCCTTTTCGCAGCACCGCATCTTTAGCAGCTCTCGCTGCAATTCGGGCGCGCACCGTGAGCAAACATTTTTCAATCATTGATTTAGCATTGGTTGGATGCTTTTCCAAAAATTCCACCAAGCCTTCCGCGGTGATGCTGGAAACGATTCCACGCACTTCAGCATTGCCCAATTTTGATTTTGTCTGTCCTTCAAATTGCGGATTGCGAAGCTTCACACTCACCACAGCTGTCAAGCCTTCCTTCAAATCTTCGCTCGTCATTCCCCCATCTTTTTCCTTGATCAAATTGTTTTTCTTGGCATAGTCATTCAAAACGCGAGTAAGTGCCATCTTAAAACCAGTGACATGCATTCCACCTTCTGGGGTGAAAATATTATTCGCAAAAGAATACAAATGTTCCTTATATCCATCAGTATATTGCAGGGAAATTTCCACAGCCACGTCGTCCACAGTTTTTTCCACATAGACTGGCATTTCGTTTTTGACGATTTTTCCGCGATTCAAAAATTTCACAAAAGAAACGATTCCTCCGTCGAAATAAAATCCATGTCGACGAATCTTGTGCTCCTCTTTTTCAGTTGGCGCTTCGCGCCGATCTTCAATCACAATTTTCACACCCTTAGTTAAATATGCTTGCTGACGAACATAATCCAAAACTTTTGTCCAAGAATATTTTATTTCTGGAAAAATTTCCGGATCAGCTTGAAAAGTGATTGTCGTTCCAGTGTGGTCAGATTTTCCGACTGCTTTCACATCACCTTGCGGAATCCCTTTTTTATATTCTTGCACCCAAATTTTTCCTTCGCGACAAACTTCAACTTTTGTCCAAGCAGAAAGGGCATTCACCACTGAAACACCCACTCCATGCAGTCCTCCAGAAATCTTATATCCTTCTCCCCCGAATTTTCCTCCAGCATGAAGCACCGTCAGCACTGTTTCCAGGGTTGACTTTTTGGTTTGCGGATGAATCTCCACCGGAATTCCGCGTCCAAAATCGCGCACTGAAATAATGTCATTAGGCATCATCTGCACCAAAATGTCATTTCCGTGTCCTGCCATAGCTTCATCGATTGAGTTGTTCACCACTTCCCAAATCAAATGATGCAAACCCTCCGTGGAAGTTCCACCAATATACATTCCGGGACGCTTGCGAACTGGATCCAATCCTTCCAGCACTTGAATTTCTTTTGCACCATAATCTGATTTCGCCACTTTGTCTTTAGCCATAAAATTCTTTTCTATAAATCTAATTAATCGCCAACTTTTTTATAAATTTTTAATTTCCAATTTTGAATTTTGAATAAATTTCCAATGATTCAATTTTTAATATTTGAAACCTTGTGTCATTAAGATTTTATTCGAAATTCGAAATTCAGAATTCAAAATTATTTACCACATATATTTCACTAACCTATTTTTTTGTCAGAAAGTATAACTCAACAAGTAATATCCCTGCCACTGCCAATGCTCCATCCCACCAAGTCAAAATGCGATATTGCTGCAAGAAAAGCAACAAGCACGCCAGCACTGCCATCAGAATTCCCTGCCTAAAGCTGACTCCAATGTTCGCCAATGCCGTTTGCTCATCGCCGCCAACTGCCCGACGCATCCAAGTAAAAAAAAGAACGAACAATCCAGAAAGAAAAAGCAGTGCGCTGATAAAAAAAAGAAGCTTTCCCGCCATGCCTGTTTTTTGCGGATCAATTTGTTTGACCACCAGCGCACAAGCAGCAAAAGAAATTGCCGTGGAAATTCTAATTCCCCAGAGATATGATTTAAGTGTCATGTTTATTTTTACCCAGTTAAATTGCTGCGCACTGACATGGTCAGATTTAACAGGGTGAATTTACTTTTTTTCTTCTTATCAATTATAGCCTAATGAAGCCAACAATGCAAGTAAAAAAGCTCCATTTCAATGAAGCTTTTTAGTGGATTTTTGAAGCATCTTTGTCCCACCGTTTTTTAATTATATCATATTTTAGCAAAAAAGTCAAACACATTAATTCTGCCGGTTCGAGTCCCATCGAAAAAATGAGCGGGACTCCTCCTCACCCAAAATTCCTCGCGAGTACGCAGAGGAATTTTTCCTTCAAAGCCTGGGTTTTTAAAAATGCAAAATCGTTTGCATTTTTAAAATACCCTTCTCGTCCCCTCTTCAGCTCTATATTAAAAGAAAACAACCTCCTTTTTTGAAGGAGGTTGTTTTCTTTTAATGCGGGGCCGATGGGACTCGAACCCACGACCTATTGCGTGACAGGCAATCGCTCTAACCAGCTGAGCTACGACCCCATTAAATTTCTATTCAATTTTCCACTTGTAGCAGGGGCGGGACTCGGACCCGCGACCCCAGCCTTATGAAGGCTGTGCTCTAACCAGCTGAGCTACCCTGCCAAAATTCTCGCAACCTAAAACGCAATCCTATAAGCAAAAAACGAAGATAATTCGTTTTAAGTTTTGTCACGATCGGCACTATAGGTGAGGAGTTTCAGGATAACGTGTTGCGGGAGGTGGATTTGAACCACCGACCTCGTGGTTATGAGCCACGCGAGCTGCCAGACTGCTCCATCCCGCTATATATCTACAAAAAAAACAACAACTTCCCTATTATAAAGAATTTTCAAACTTTGTCAATTTTAAGACACTTCAGTCCAAAAATTCCAAATATTTCAAGAAGTTTTCATAGACACCGATCACGGCCAAAGCCATGCGCTGATCGATTGCAAAGTCAATTTCATGCACGATTTGATTTCTGATTTTATGAGCACCTTTCAAGGATTCCAAATGATCATCAAGATGGTTAACATCAACTTGTTCCAGCTTTTCACTCATGTTGGCACCTTTATATCCAATTCCATCCAAGATCTCCTCTGCAATGGCGTCAGCCTCAATAATTGCAACTTTGTATTGCGAAGGACTTTCACTTTCCAAGCGACTTTTAACTTTGTCCCACCGCTTTTGCATTTTACTTTTTGAAACCAAGGGCAGATCAGCACCTTTCAAACCCACTCGCAAATGCCAACCCACATCGCGCAAAATAAGCATCAGCACAATATCAATAAAAAGCACTGCCACATAAATGCCAATCAAAATCTTAAGCACCAAAACAAATGGTGAATGATAAAAATTCGCCAGTGACTCAAGCAAGACGGTGATAAAATTTGTGATGTCGTATTCCACAGTTTTAAAAAATTTTGAATTTAGAATTCTGAATTTCGAATAAAATTCGAATTTCCAATGCTTTAATGTTTAAAAATTAATTCATTAAAAATTGATTCAAAATTAAAAATTAAAAATTAAAAATTAATTAACTCAATAAAAATCATCAAGCGACATTCTCCAGTTAACCTAATTTATCTCATACGTATGTGCTGCATTCAACATTCCTTCCTCATCAAACCATTTGCCCATCAATTGTCCGCCAATGGGCAGCTGCTTTTTTTCCATTTCAACAGTTCCAATCGGAAAAGAAATTGCCGGCACGCCAGCTAGATTGGCGGTAATCGTATAAATATCAGATAAATACATTTTCAATGGATCTTTCGATTTCTCTCCAATTTTAAAAGCGACCTCTGGTGCAGTGGGAGAATAGATGAAATCAACTTGCTTGAAAGCGTCTTCAAAATCCTTGCGGATCAAGGCGCGAACTTTTTGCGCTTTCAAATAATAGGCGTCGTAATATCCGGCGCTGAGCGCATATGTTCCCAACATGATTCTTCTTTTCACCTCCTCGCCAAAACCAATCTTGCGCGTGTCTAAATATGTTTCCAGTAATTTCTTCGGCAACTCATCGCCACTTGCTTCAGCATCATTTTCATCATCAGCGCGCAGTCCGAACTTAATGCCGTCGAATTTAGCCAAATTAGAACTCACCTCACTGGTCATGATGATATAATAAGTTGGCAAAGCATACCCAGAATGTGGCAGACTGATCGTCTCGATTTTTGCGCCAAGTGATTTGAATTTTTCTAAAGACTTTTCAAAAACATTTTTAATTTCTCCATCCAAACCTTCCACATATTCTTTTGGCACTCCAATTGTTTTTCCAGCAATATTTCCACTTAAATAATCTTCAAATTTTTTGTCGCCACTTTTGGCACTAGTTGCATCCAGAATATCCTCTCCCGCAATGCGTGACAAAATAATGGCACAATCTTCCACACTGTTGGCTATTGGTCCGATTTGATCCAAACTGGAAGCCATTGCCACTGCGCCTGAGCGAGAAACTCGGCCATAAGTTGGCTTGAGTCCCACCACCCCACAAAAAGATGCTGGCTGACGAATCGAGCCACCCGTATCAGTTCCCAATGACCACACCGCTTCTCCGGCTGCCACTGCCGCCACACTTCCACCTGAAGAACCACCGGCCACACGCGCAGTGTCCACTGGATTTTTTGTCACTTGATAAGCGCTGTTTTCAGTTGATGATCCCATCGCAAATTCATCCAAATTGGTTTTTCCCAAGAAAACTGCTCCACAATCTTTCAATTTTCTGATGACAGTTGCATCATAGGGCGCAACATAGTTGTCCAAAATCTTACTCGCTGCTGTCATCCTCACACCGTCAACACAAATGTTGTCCTTGATCGCACTGGGAATTCCCTCGATCAAATCAATCTCTTCGCCTTTAGCAATTTTTTCATCCACCAACTTTGCTTGCGCCATGGCAAGTTCTTTGGTGATGGTCAAATATGCACCAATTTCTTGCTCCTTTTTTTCAATCACAGAAAAATATCTCTCAGTCAGTTCAACTGAAGTTATTTTCTTGCTTATCAAATCATTATGTAAATCTCGTATCATTCAGAATAATTTGAAATTTGAAATTTGAAATTTGAAATCAAATCAAAATTTTAAATGAAAAAATTTTAAAAATTCAGTCATTAAAAATTGATTAAAAATTAAAAATTAAAAATTAAAAATTCAAAGGCTGTTAATTATCAATTAATTTTATTTTATCACAATATCATTCAATAATCACAAAACTGATTTGACTTTAATATATTCCTCCTTCACCTCTGGGGCATTTTTCATGATCGCCTCTTTGCCAATCTTTCCGAAATCTTCCTGGTGATCATTGCGAAATTTATTTTGCATGCCAGTGATATGTCCGATCGGCTCAACCCCCTCAACATCAAGCTCATCAAGTTTTTTGAAGTAATCCAAAATCTCAGACAGGTCATGTTGATATTTTTCCACGTCTTTCTCACTCACACCAATACGTGCAAGTTTGGCCACATTCAAAATTTCTTCCTTACTTAACATCTCAATTGCTTATTATAAATTAACGAATTATGAATTAACGAATTGAAATGCGTTAATACGTTAATGCGTTAATAGACAATTTTTTAATTCTTTAACATTTTCACAAACCCTTCTTCATCGACAATCTTAACTCCCAACACCACCGCTTTATCATATTTTGACCCAGCATTTTCTCCTGCTAAGACATAGTCAGTTTTCTTGCTCACGGAAGATGAAACGCTGCCACCTTCTCTCCTTATCATATCTTTTGCCTCGTCCCTTGTAAAGCCAGAGAGTTCCCCGGTCAGCACAAAAGTCAGACCATGCAGTTTATCACCAATTTCTCGCCCCTCAGCATCCAAGATAATTCTAACTCCAAATTCATGCATTTTTTGCAATAATTCAACATTTTTTTCGTCAGAAAACCAGGCAACCAAGCTTTCTGCTGACTTCTCCCCAATGCCTTTCACGCTTCTCCAATCCTCGACTGTTATTAAGGGAAAAGTACTAATAATATCTTCCAATGTTTGAATTTTATGGTATTTTGTATTTTGCATATTATCTTTTACGAGCACAGCCGTTTCTTCTCCTACAAACCTGATTCCCAAGGAATACAAAAATTTTTCAAGCGCAATAGTTTTACTTTTCTCGATCGATTCAATCAATTTTTCCGATGAGCGCTCAGCAAATCTTTCCAGCGGCTCGAGATCCCCAACTTTCAAATCAAAAATATCAGCGGAATTTGAAATAATTCCTTCTTGCATCAAACGTTCAATGATGCTTTCACCCAAGCCAACAATGTCAAAACCTTTGCGGGAAACAAAATGAATCATTTGTCCCAGTTCAACAGCGAAACATTTTGGATTGGTGCAATAATGCGCAGCACTGGAATCCAAGCTTTTAGCTTCTAGCTTTTGGTTTTTAGCTTTTTTAATAACTTGCCGTTTTACGGGTCCTCCGCAAATCGGGCATTTTTCTGGCATGGAAAATCTCCTTTCTGAGCCATTTCTCAAATTTTTCATCACCGAAACAACCTCTGGAATGACGTCTCCAGCTTTGTGGATAACCACAGTGTCACCAATTCGCACATCAAGCCTGTTTATCTCATCTTCATTGTGAAGGGTCGCGCGGCTCACCACAGAGCCTGCCACAGACACTGGACGCAGATGTGCAACTGGTGTCAGCGCGCCAGTGCGTCCCACCTGCACAGCAATATCTTCGACAATTGTCGTCACTTGCTGCGCTGGAAATTTATAGGCAATTCCCCAACGTGGCGATTTTCCAGTGTAACCCAAAGCATCTTGTAACTCTCTCGAATTTATTTTTATCACGATACCATCAATTTCATAATCCTGCTGATCTTTCTTCTTGGTCCAACTTTCATAAAACTCCTGAACTTCCTCCACTGATTTGCAAAGCTTGTGATCAGCATTAACCTTAAATCCCATCTTTTTCAGCAATTCCAGCTCTTCAATCTGAGTATTTGGAATTTCAATTGTATTTTGCATGTTGTATTTTGCATTTTGTAGAGAATCAATATCATAGATGAAACAATCCAACTTTCTTTGTGCGGCAATTTTTGGATCGAGCTGACGAATTGAACCGGCAGCAGCATTTCTGGTGTTGGCAAAGGGAGCTTCGCCATTTTTTGTGCGCTCCAAATTGATTTTGGCCAATTCTTTTTTACTCATCCAACATTCCCCCACTACAGTTGCATCAACTTTTTCAGCCAGCTCGAGTGGCAAACTCTGAATTGTTTTCAGATTGCTCGTCACATCCTCCCCCACAGCTCCGTCGCCGCGTGTCGCGCCAGTCACCAAAACCCCATTTTCATACGTCAAAATCATCTTCAAACCATCAATTTTCATTTCACAACAATAATCCAGCTTATAGCTTTTAATCTCATTAGCTTTTAGCTTTTCGTCATTTTTTGCTTCAAGCTTATCCCGTAGGGGAGAATTTTGGATTTTATTGGAAATTGGGATTTTGGATTTGGAAATTGCGCGAAGCGTTTTTTCCTCCCAAGCTTTCAGTCCCTCAAAATCGAAAATATCATCAAAAGACCATTGCTGATGAGCATGGCGCACTTTCTTAAAGGCTTTAAGCGGCTCAGCGCCAACTCTTTGCGTTGGACTTGAAGGCGAAGAAAATTCAGGATTTTCTTTTTCCAATCTCAAAAGCTCTTCAAAAAGAGAATCATATGCCTCATCAGCAATTTCTGGTGCGTCCAAAACATGATAAGCATGCCGATGCCGATCAATTTCCTTTCGCAAAGCCTCTATTCTTTTTTGAATTTCCTGTTTATTCATGAATACATCATATCACAAAAAAGGCATCCTGCGATACCTTTTCAGTCTTATATAGCATTTTAAGCTCAATTAAGTGCTACTTTCGCAGCGAAACAGCAGTTTGAATTTCAGAAGCATCACTACCTCCAACTTTTGCCATTATCACAATTCGACCTACCACGGCTCCAGATGAAGGTACGCCAGAAAAAGAAATGTTATCAATTTCACCTGCATTTGTGAGTGGAACCAGATTTGAATCAGCCAAGACCGGAGTTGTGACTGCATCACACTTGGAAATATCAGTTGCGCCATCAGCTGCCCCGGCAGAAACCATCTTCAACACCCCCGCATCAAATTTATAAATGACACATTGTGCGCTTGAATTATCAAACATTGCAATATTATTCACGTTAAGATATGACACTGGAGAAGCTGGCAACACGCTGCTGCGAATCGTTTTTGCCATCAAGTTCATGACAAATTGAGCACTCTCTGAATTTCTTTGAATTTTTTTTGCAACAATATAATTTTTCAATAATCCCGAAAATGTTGATGCTGTCATGACAGCCACCATTGAAAAAATGAAAACTGCCAACAAGGATTCAACCAATGAGAATCCCTTTTTGGTGCTTGATAAAACATTTTTTATTGTTGATTTTTTTTTCATCCAGCAGTGAAAATCAAAATGAGCTTTGCTCAAATAAGCTTTCAGTTATATTTTTATCGTTTAACAAAACATTTACTATTCTAAGTCTGGCAACACTGCAACAATTGAAACGCATTTTGTTGCAACATTACACGAACTAAGTGGAAGCGGAACACCTGTTCCATTCCAAGTCACATAGCTGGTCACGGTTGCAACTCTTTTTGCATCCACAATTGTTATAACTACAGCAATTTGCCTGAAAAATTTTGTCGGTTTTGATGCCACATTTATGGTGTGTGAAAATATCCCAGTATTTAAATACAATTGCTTATTAGTAGCACCACTAGAACCTGAAAAAGTGGCGAAATCAGAATTCAGATCAATTCTATAGTCAGTATGATTTGCCGTAATATCAGCGTTGGTTGTGAAAACTGTCGCCAATTGATTGTCTTTCAAATTCTTCACCAATTCCACTCCTTCCTGTGCCAACTGAGCCGCAATAACTTGATTTTTTGCCGTGATTGAATTTTTGATGTTGTTAGTCATCAAAACTGAAACAGCAGCAACACCCACCGAAAGAATCAGCAAAGAAATTAAAACCTCCACCAATGAAAAACCTTTTTTATTTTTTATTTTTGTATTCATTTTTTTATAACCCCTAATGAGTCAATGAGATGAAGATTTATTTTAATTTTGGGCGGGCAACACATTTTAAAGCAGCGCAACTGTGTTTATTCTTATGTACAAGGTACCTCTTGCTCGGAAACATTACCACTAAGTGAAATGGTTATTGTCCTACAAGCAATTACACCTGAAATGTCAGCTCTTATCTCAATTGTATTTGCGCCACTCACCTTTCCGCCTGGAGCAGTGAAATGAAAATCAAGAGGAAAAACACCAGAAACGAATTTGACCTTATTTTTTGCAATATCGAATGATTGCGTGCCAGCAGCAATCACATTGAGCGCTGAATCTTTGTATTGAATGACATATGTGCTGTCATCACTCATAATGAAATGATATTCTTTGACAATTTGCGTTCCAATTTGTTTTCCACTGAGTGCCTCATTTTGCAAAGATCGAATTTGAGCAGCCACAACCCTGGCTGCATTTTCCACTGCAGCCGCTGATTTATTGCTATTATTATTTATCAGCAAAACACCTGTCATAATAAGCGTAATCGCCATCACGACCAATAACTCCACCAACGAGAAACCTTTTTTTATTTTTGAAAACTTATAATTCATTATTTTTTGTTAAATGTTGGTCGTCAAATGTCACCCTACCCTATTATTGAAAACCAATAAGTTAGCGAGGGGAAAATTTGCGGCAAAATCACAGTCAAGAAAGTTCCAGTGATCAAAAATGGAGCAAATGGCACCTGGCTTTTCATGGTTTTCCTGCTGACAGCAATCAGCCCCACACTGACAAGCGCACCAATTGTGAATGAAAGCATCAACGCCACAAAAATGTTCGGCCAACCCACGATCAATCCAATCAAAAGTCCCAAATAAGCATCGCCATATCCCATCCAAGTTTCCTTGGAATATGCAGCCAGCGACCAAAAGAAACCACCAGCAATCAAGCCTCCAATGATTCCAGAAATTGTCTTGAGCTCAAAAACTGAAGCAGCTTGGTGAAAACTTTGCCAGTCCGCAAAAACAAAATATGCCAAACTAACTCCCACACCCAGCCATAAAATCAGCATAGGAATTTCCATGTATTTGAAATCATACACAAAAATAATCATCAGTATTGAAAACACAGTCAGATAATAGGCAGTCAAGAGAAAGCTCGCAAAATCATACAGATTGAAAAAATAAGTTCCCAGCAGCGCAAAAACAATTCCAGTGAGTGCTTCCACTGTGGGATATTGCCAGGAAATTTTTTCGCCGCAATCTCGGCACTTTGCACCAAGCAACACAAAACTGAGCAGTGGCATATTGTCAAACCAACGCACCTTCTTTTTGCAATGTGGACAATGACTTCGTTCCATCAGAGACTCCACTGCATTGATGCGATACACCACCGCATTAATAAAACTCCCGATAATAAGTCCGAAAAGCAAGAATATGATAGTCATAAAATTCTACCAGTTGTCATTCCCGTGAAAACGGGGATTCAGAACATTGCCCAGGCAACAGGCCATGCCGAATCTCACGTTATAATGAGATGCAACAAAATCAAAAAAAATAAAATTCTAACTTCCTAAATTTTACCACAAAAACAAAAAACATACCAATATTTAAGAGATATGTCTTTTCCAATTTATCGAAAACTATCTCATCAACAACCATCTGGAAAACCAGAGACTGTTCCAGGAATAGTTTCGTCTCCGCCAGAAAAAATTCCACGCTGAGAGACCGTAATGTGTCCATTGCATGCTGGCTGGATATGTCCAACAATTTCAACATCAATTGCAGGATCATCTGAATTACAATCATTAAGAACTGAATAAGTCACAGTTGTCACACTTAGTATCACATTGTCTGGCAAATTTGCCACACTTCCAATATCACAAATATCAGCACCTGCCACATCTTGCAGTTGATTACTCATGTCTCCACAGCAAGTTGCAACTGCACTTTTTAATGAAGCTATGGTTGTTTTAACACCTGAAGCTTGCGCCTTGTTTCTTGCTGAACTAGTACTAACCAAAATGACGCCAGCTAAAATACCGATTATTGCAATTACAATCAGAAGTTCAATCAAGGTGAAACCTTTTTTATGACGAATAATTATATCATTTCTATACATAAATAATAACAATTCTTTTTTGAAGAATAAATAATCCATTATCTGTCAAAAATAAATTTGACAGATAAAAAATATTCATTGCAAATATTAACAGCCCGTTGGAGGAATCATTCCACCAAAAACTCCAATAGTCCAGGCAGTTGTAGGAGTACCGGCAACATAATTACAAGCAGCAACTGGATGACCAGTGATATGTACAGTCACGGTTGGATCAGTAGCGCTACATGCAGCTCCAATATATTCAACAGTACCAGTACTAGCCAATTTAAGTTCTGCCACTGTTGGATATAAAACACCTAGAGCAACTGAACAAATTTCTGTTCCACCATTAACTGGAACAGCAGCTGTTCCATTAATCATAGTAGCTGCTGAAGCATCCGCACAACAGGATGTCAAAGCAGACCTTAAACTTGACAATGTTTGTTTTGTTACAGAGGCGGTAGCCTTATTTCTTGCTGAACTAGTGCTCACCAAGATAACTCCAGCCAAAATTCCAATGATTGCAATCACAATCAAAAGCTCAATCAATGTGAAACCTTTTTGCATTTTTTTCATATTTTCTTGCCCCGTTAAATTATGGTAATCCACAATATTTAACTGGGGTATTTTTTTAATTTTAAATTTATCTTTTTTTTGCTAAAAACTCGACCCGTCTTTTTAGCATATATTTAAACTTACCCTCAAGCTAACAAATGATATCGTACAGCACTAAAATGAATCCTTTTTTGCATAATTATTTTTATTGACAATTAAGTCTAGTTCCAGTATCGTTATCTTCACAACATGCATTTGCAGCATAATCACAAATTATTTTTTTCTGTCCTGACTTAGTGGCAAAAAATACATAAGTGCCCGCTAGCAATGTTCCAGTCGGAACTCCCGCATAATCATAGCCAGTTTTAGCAAGAATAGCAGGCCACTTCGTGTTATGTCCAGATGCCATTTCTCCAGCACCATCGCATCCAGCAATGGTTGCGGCTGCAACAGTTGAAATACAACAAGCATAAGCTGCTGTGGTTGGTGCAACGGCGATAGCCGCCCCATTGTCATCAGCGCATGTTACCAGCTCTGGCAGAATACTTGACATAGTTGTTATTGCCGCTGCAGCCTTTGATTTATCCAAGCTGGTTCGAGTACTAACCAATACAACACCTGATAATATCCCAATAATCGCAACTACAAGCAAAATCTCCACCAAAGTAAACGCTTTTTTTGTCACAATTTTATTTTTCATTTTTATCATAAAATAATTATAGCACAAATTATTAAATACATAAAACCTCAGCCCTAATTCATTGACCCTGCAATATTATAGATCGGCATCAAAATTGCAAACACTAACACTCCCACCCCTAATCCCAAGAATGTTATCAAAATCGGCTCAAGCATGGTGGAGAGATTGCGGGTGATGCGATCAGTTTCTTGATTGTAGAAAACTGACATATGCCGCAAAACCTCACTCACCTTTCCCGCATCTTCTCCAATCTTGATCATTTGCGAAACAATTGGCGGGAAAAATTCACTGCGCGCAAAGACTGAACTCATAGTTCCGCCAGATTTCACCTCGTCTGCCGCTCGCAAAATCACAGCTTCATAGGCTGAGCTGTTCACAACCTCGCCCACAATCACCAATGCTCTGACAATTGGAATTCCACCATCCAAAAGCACTGAAAGATTTTCAGAGAAACGTGAAATGTAGACATACTCAAAAAGTTTTCCAATCACTGGGATTTTCATTTTAACAATGTCCCATTCCTTTCTGCCATCTTCAGTTTTAACATAATATGAAATTCCAGCAATCACCCCAATAAAAATAAATCCCACCATCCACCAATAAGCACTCATGAAGTCACCTGCAGCCATCAAAATTGAAGTATACCAAGGAATTTCAACATTCATATCCTTGAAAATTCCTGTAAGTTTTGGCAAAACCACAGTAAAAACAATGAAGCCAATGATAAGCGCCGCGGAAAAAACAAAGACAGGATAAAACAGTGCGCCTTTTATTTTTGAATTCAATTCATAATTTTTTTCAGTATTTTCAGCCAAGAACAGCACGGAGCGTTGCAAATTTCCCGAAAGCTCACCCGCCTTGACCATGCTGACAGCCAAGTTTTCAAAAACATCCGGGTGCTTTGACATTGCTTCTGAAAATGGCACTCCGTCTTCAATATCACCAATCAATTCATTGATAACAATCTTGAGAAAACCATTTTCAGTTTGTTCACCCACTGCTTGAAGTGAGGCCACAATTGAAACTTTGGCCTCAATGAGTGTTGCCAATTGCCTGAAGAACACAGACAACTCGCGCAAATTGACACCTTCCCATAAACGCTCCAAGTCTTTCACTACCCCGGACACATCTTTGGGTTTTTCAACCTTAAGTGGCACGTATCCGCGTTCTTGCAGCATTACAACTGCCGCCGCGCTGTCAGTGGCATCCAAGCGACCTTCAACAATCCTACCGTCTGAATTTTTTGCTTGAAATATGAATTTCATGATTTTACATTTACATTTTTTAGAAAACTCTCTTCTTTGTCATTCCCATGGAAATGGGAATCCAGGTTCTTTTTCAATTTGTGCATCAAACTGGATTCCGGATCAAGTCCGGAATGACAGATGGGTTATTTCTTACTTATGAGCATCTGCAAATATTCCTGATTTTTTGTGAACACCAAAGCATCATCAATCGTAATTAAACCGCGCTGAATCAAATCTGCCAAAGACTTATCCAAAGAAACCATGCCCTCTCGAAGGCTTGTCTCGATGACGCTATCGATTTGATATGATTTGTTTTCGCGAATCAAATTCTCCACCGCATGATTGTTCATCATGATTTCCATGGCTGGAATTCGTCCGCCACCAACTTTTGGAATCAAACGCTGCGAAACCACGCCGAGCAGCACACTGGCTAATTGTGATCTGACTTGATTTTGTTGATGAGCAGGAAAAACATCCACGATTCTATCAATTGTCTGCGAGGTGTCATTGGTGTGCAAAGTTGCCAAAATCAAATGCCCTGTTTCAGCGGCAGTCATGGCCGTGCTGATCGTGTCCAAATCTCGAAGTTCACCAATAAGCACCACATTTGCATCCTCACGAAACACACTGCGCAAGCCATCAGCAAATGTTTTTGTGTCTCTGCCAATTTCTCGTTGATTGATGATGCAACGATCTTGCTCATAGACATATTCAATCGGATCTTCCACCGTGATGATGTGCTTGTCCTGATTGTGATTGATGAAATCAATCAGCGCGCTGAGTGTGGTTGATTTTCCGTGTCCAACCGGACCAGTGATCAAAAGTAGTCCTTGAGCAGAATGCGTGAAATCATACAAGATTGGTGGCACATTCAATTCTTCCAAAGTTCGTACAGAACCATTAACCATGCGCATCGCCACACTTACATTTCCTTGCTGATAAAAAACATTGGTTCGAAAACGCGCCTTGTCTTCAAAATTATACGAAAAATCGATCTGACCTTCATCAACCAATTTCTTTTTATTATCCTCACTCATGAGTGCATCACTGAGTGCTATTGTATCGTCAGCCGAAAGCACGGACTCCTGAGTCAAGGGATACAATTTCCCATCCAAACGCAGTGTTGGATAGCGCCCAACAACCAAATGCAAATCAGATGCGCTCTGCTGCGCCACCAAGCGCAAAAGACTTTTTATTCTCTGTTCACTATGTAATGCTGACATATTTTTTATAATTGCTAGCGAGGCAGCAAAGAAAGTATTAATAAATATTTTCATTTGTGGCGAGCGAAGCAATTTCAAGCACGAAGTGCTTATTTTTATCTTTATTTTTAACGTCAATTATCTCTATTATACCAATATTTAAACATTCAGCAAAGCATTGACTTTGTGCACAACTTCCGACGGAGTAAACTGGGATTTAATTAAATATGCGCCCACCCCATATTCAGCAGTTTCACCAACTTTTTCTTTTTCAGAAATATTTGTCAGCATGATGATTGGAATATTTTTCAATTTTTCATCACTCTTTATTTTCCTCAAGACTTCCATGCCGTTCATATATGGCATCATAATATCAAGCAAGATGATGTCAGGAATCAATTGCTCTAAAATTTTCATGGCCCTTGCTCCATCCTCAGCAATGGTCACGTCAAAACCTTCTTGAGAAAATTTAACTTGATAAATATCACGAATAAACAAGTCGTCTTCAACAATTAATATCTTTCTTTTAAGACTTTCCATAGGTTTAACTTTATTCCTTATTTACATTTAATTCTATTATTAATCATCCTCAACTTCTCCTCCAATACTCTTGCTTCCCTCTGTCACTCTTTCAACTTCTTCCAACGTCGTCAAGCCGAGTAAAACCTTGAGCAGTCCATCTTGCTTGATTGATATCATTCCATTTTTTTCAGCATGATTTTGAACTTCTGATTCTGAACCATTATGTTGAGAGATTATTTCTTTCATGTCACCGTCAATTTCTAGGGCCTCAAAAATTGCAATTCGTCCTTTATATCCAGTGTTGCCACACTCTTCGCAGCCACCACCCTTATATACATGTAGTCCATCAGTAAGATTCAAACCATATTTCGCAACTTCTTCCTTTGGCAAAGTTTCCACCAAACCACGAATATATTCCATGATGGTTGTTGACATTTCCACCTCCTGCTTGCATTCATGGCATATTCTGCGCACAAGCCGTTGCGCCCCAACCACTCGCAGTGAAGATGCCAGTAAAAAAGCTTCGATACCCATATCAATAAGTCGTGGAATTGCTCCAATAGAACTGTTGGTATGCAAAGTTGAAAGCACCAAATGTCCCGTGAGCGCAGCATGAATGGTGAGCTCAGCTGTTTCACTGTCGCGAATTTCTCCCACCATGATCACATTGGGATCTTGACGCAAAATGCTGCGCAGTCCGCTGGCAAAAGTATAGCCGATTTCAGGATTTATCTGACTTTGATTGATGCCAGAAATGGAATATTCCACCGGGTCTTCCAGGGTAATAATGTTTCGCTCCTCTTTATTTAAAATATCCAAACAGGCATATAGTGTCGTTGATTTTCCTGATCCAGTTGGACCAGTCATCAGAATCACTCCAAATGGCTCCTTGATATTTCGCAAAAGAATTTCTTTTCCTTTGCCCATCAGACCCATGCTATCCAGATCAATAACACTATGCCCGGTGTCCAAAAGACGCAGCACCACTTTTTCTCCGTCAATCACCGGCAAAGTAGAAACGCGAAAATCCACCGTGTGTTTATCTTCTTTGATCTTAAACCTCCCATCTTGAGGCTTCCTTTTTTCATCTATTTTCAGATTGGAAAGAATCTTGATCCTGGAAACAACCGCACGGCCAACTTCTTTTGGAATTGAAAGTGAAGCATAGAGCACGCCATCCACTCGAAAGCGCACGCGATATTCTTTGGCGCCATATGGTTCAATATGAATATCACTGGCATTTCCATCAATTGCATGCCTGATCACCACGCTGAGCAATTTGGTGACTGGTGCTGACTGCATGGCACCTGCTTCGCCAATATCATCTTCATCATCCTTCAATTGACCTTCCCCAGTATCAATTTGCAATGAACCCATTGCCTCTTCGATGGCCTCTTCAGCGCCACCTTCATATTGTTGCACAATTTTTTGAAATATTTCTTCAGAAATCAAATACAATTCAAAATTAAACTCTTTTTTTTCTGAAATGAAACGTAAGATATTCAAAGCATTGATATTCTGAGGATCCATGATTCCAATCTTGACCGTTTTTTCAATACGCTCAAAAGCAACAATCTTATTTTGCCGCGAAATATCCTCAGGGATTATGTTCAACGTGTCAGGAACCACAATTGGAGCCTCTTGCAAAAAAGAAATATTCAATTCTCTGGCTTTTTCAGCCAGAGATATCAAATCAGCTGAGACATCATTTGTGATCGCCACTTTTGCAGTTTTTTTCTTTTTAAGTATTTCTTTTGACATTAATAGTATAAATTAATTGGCAAGAAAAGGATTGGCCTTGCCCTTGCTGCCGCCTTCAATGAGTTGGGATTTTTGCGAGATATATGAAGCCAATGATTCAATGGTCTGATCATCCAATTTGTCTTCGAATTTTTTTCCCAACTGATTATCTATTTTTGAAACGCCCAGATAACCAAAGTCGACATTAGCAGTCATTGCCAACAATGAGCTTGGTTGAGCATCTTCAGTAGGCTTGTTTTCTTGCTTATGTATGTTCAAATTTTGAATAGTGTTTAGCATCGGCATTTTTTGCAAATTATCAAGAAATAATCTTATTTTATCATATTCCCCGACCAGCGATATGCTAACTGTGGTGTATTTGATTTTTTCCGCCTTATCGATAACTGGAAGTCCAGTTGCTGGATCGACAGCTGCGACAATTTGATTGGCAACAGCATTAACATCCTTAGCAGCTCCGCCCACAGTCATATTTACCAGTGAGATATTTGCATCAGTTGCCAAATAGTTGATTCCATTGATAATTTTCTCTTCCACCTTAACTTTTGGCAAATACTCATTCACGATCGCTTCGCCAGCCATATTGTCCGAGATTTTTTTGCCAATCATTGCAATTGCCGCCTGCTTGTCATTAATGGCCTTTAGCTCTGCCATTTTTGCAGCTTTGATTGTTCTTATTTCTGCAAGGTTACCAAATTCCGGCCAGATAAAACCAAAAAAGATTGCCAATGCAATCACCAACACAATTGGAAAAAAAAGGAATTTTAATCGCATATTTTTTTGTTCAAGACTTTGCTTTTAAAGACAAATATCTTGATATAACATTAAGAAAATTATTTTTTATTTTAAAATAAAACAAGCCTATTGCTTAACCTTCATTGCAACATCACAAATCACCACATTTTCTTTTCTGATAATAGTCACTAGTTCCACATTAGTAAAAAAAGTTGATTTTTTAAAATTGAGAATTTGTTTGGCGGCATCACTAAAATTTCCAGCATTAAAAGAAACATTTATTTTATCAGGACTATATTTGAAGTCAGCCACGACAACACCCGTGCTCAAATCACTGCCAAGAGCATTTAAAACATTGGTTATCTCCAACTTATTGACCGTTCCATCTTCGCTCAACTGCAGATTACTTTTTATTTCACTCAACCGTTTTTGCATATCAATTATTTGCTCGAGACTTTTCAGTTCAACAATCTTAGCATCCTCCTTCACAATGGTGGCTGCTAAAACTTCATTCTTTTTTTCCTCCGAAGGCACATACCACCTGATGCCAACAAGAGCTGCCAGAGTTGCAACCAAAATTAATATTGAAAAAATAAATCCGCCATTTCCACTTTTTGCCAAAAATGGAGTTTTGGGTTCCTGTTGATTTTGATGCAAATTGATGGTAGTCATTTTTTCTTTCCTCATCAAATTCGCCACTGGCGACCATTTATTTGAGGTTTTTATTTTTATTTAAATTATTTTTCTTCCTATTTATTTGCGTTTATATTCTTCCAAGCCTCGCAGTGCAAGTCCGATGGCGACAGCAAAAGAAGCACCCAGCACGTCAATCAATGGTTTAGCCTTTTCATCATATAAAATTTTCTTCCAAGGGTTTCCAATCATCACAGGCATGCCAAGTGATTTGGTGAAATATTGCTCCAACCCTTTCATTTTTGAAGATCCCCCGGAAAGAAAAATGCCGTCAATGCGCAAATTAGGATTCTTTTCCTTATAACTATTCAAAATACGCTTGGATTCACTGGCAATCAATTCCAGCACCGGAATGATGAGTGCTGATTCAGTTGAATTTATCAAATCCTTGTCACCAGTCTTGAAAGCTTCAGAGCGCTGCTTAGAAATGCCCATCATGTCAGCAATGGTTGTGGTGATTTCGCTTCCACCAGCATCAACATTGCGATTGACCATCACCACACCTTTCTCCAGCAGAATCATGTTCGTTGCCCGAGAACCAATATCAATGATGAAAAAGTTGCCAGCATCATCGCCAACCAAAGAACGTGCAATTGAAAAAGTTTCCAGCTCAATCGCACTGACCTCCAAATCAACGCCCGACACCAGTCGGTCATAGTGCTCAATATCTTTCTTGGGTGCAGCCACCAACAAAACTTTGATTCTTTTACCGCCAGCTTTTCCCAGATTTTGCCCCAGTTGCTTGTTGGCATCAATGTGTTCAATGATTTCCCAGCTCATGGCAACTTCATCCAAAGAGCTTGGAATATATTTGTGCGCTTCAAATTGAATGGCCTTAGCCAGTTCATCTGATTGCATTTCCGGCAATTCAATGATGGTTATCAGGCCACTGAAACCAGGAATGGAAACATACGATTGCAAACCATTAGGCAATTTCATTCTCCCAATCAAGCCCTTGAGTGCAGCATTAAGTCGCTGCTCATAGGAAGTAACGCTATTATCATTGCCCTTCTCGAATTGACTGGTCAAGTCCAAATCAACGATTCCATAATTTTCCAATTTGGCTTTTTGATTTTCATATGAAAGTTCCACCACCTTGATTGATGATGTTCCAAAATCAATGCCCACGAAATGATTCCTCTTTCCTTTAAAAAATTCCAACATTTTTGTATTTGTATTAAACTTAGGTTGATCACATTTATAAATATAATAACACATTTTCAAAAAGCAAACAATTCAGCTTCAGTCATTCTCAACCATATTGAGTTGATTTGTCACTTAGCTTAAAGATTTATGCTCATTATCACAAAGATTAATAAATTTATTCTTGATATTCTTTTCCCCATCAAATGCATTTCTTGTGGAAAAGAAAACGAATGGCTTTGCGAATCTTGCCAAGCTCGCATCAAAATCAGAGATGAACATGTTTGCGGTATTTGTGAGCGTGTGATCACTCCTGACGGGCGCACCTGTCTTGCTTGCAAAAAAATTGCCAATAAAAAATCGCAAGGCGGTGCAATAGATGGATTTATTGTCGCGTCTTCCTATTTACAATTTCCCATCGCCAGCGCCGTGCATCTTTTCAAATATCGTTTCATTCGCGATTTGCACATTCCTCTGGGAAATTTGTTGGTGAGGGTTTTGCAAAAAACTGAAATTCCACTGCCTGACATCATTGTATCCGTGCCACTTCACCACCGAAGATTGCGTTGGCGCGGATTCAATCAAGCTTCCCTGCTAGCAAAACATCTGGCAATGAATCTCTTGACGCACAACATCATCCCTTTTGATGAAGATCTTCTCATTCGCAATCGTCACACCTCGCCACAGATGCGAATCTCAGATTACAAATTTCGCAAACTCAACATTGCTGACGCCTTTTCTATCTTGCCAAATTCCGATATTAAAAATAAAACGATTCTGTTGGTCGATGACATTGCCACCACCGGCTCCACCATTTTTGAATGTGCCAAAGTTCTCAAAGCCGCCGGCGCCAAAGAAGTCTTTGCCATCGTGGTGGCGCGGCAAGAAACGGGGGCGTAAGATGAAGAACAAAGCATTAAATTCAAACGCCACAAGGACATTTCTTTGTTATTTACTCAATACTTTGATAAAATGCCATTAAGACTTAATAATGAAAAAAAATATGATCAAAAAATTCATCCCAAACATCAGCGCTGTCATGATTTATACTAAAGAATTTTCGCAAAGATTGAGAGTGCTTGAAAAATTAGAATCCAATCAAAAATATTCTCCATCCAGAATTGAGGAAATTGCCTACAATGAAATGCGAAATCACAGAAGGGAGCTTTTTGAAAATCCAATCGAATGGAGAATTGCCATAATGAAACAATATCGAGCAATTGAAAAAAATGAATATCTGAAAGAAACATCAAATGATAACAAATTCCATACGGATTTAGACACAGAAAAAAAATCGATCGCGAATGGACTAAATCCACATGATCGAGATGAAGATGAGCCAATTGAAGAAATCAAAATTGTTTTACCTGAAATTAAAACTGCACCTAAAACAATCGACGACAAAGAAAATGCAAGACTAGCACCCATGATAGAGGGCCGAGTAAACATAAGCTGCATTTCAAAAGAAGCTTACAGAAAAAAATTAGAAGATGAACACACCAATAACATTCAAAAAAGAACGCTTCGCTAATATCCACACCGAACAATAAAAGCTCTCCGTCCGAGAGCTTTTATTGTGAAAAAAATCCACAAATAATGCGTATAATCATTCACAAACATCGACATTGGTTCATTTAAAAAGCTCAATTAACACATTCTCCAAACTCTTGACAAAGTTTTCAATTGTGTTATCATATAATCTTGTTCTTTAGGGCCTTGGCCCATATTAAAATACCTGGAGGTAGCATGCAGACAAATGATATTCAAACAGTGAATGAAACAGTACCAGTGCCAAAAATAGCCCGCAGTTTATACAAAAAGACACTCAGGGCATTGAGGGCAAAAAAACATGGTTTCTATGAAGCTGCCAATGCGGCCATAGCTTCAGAAATCGCAAGCCATGAGCACCTGGGGAAAAAAATCAAACAGGAACGCGGAATGATTATTTATTCCCTGGGCTCCATGTTGATTGGTCGCCATCCGCAGCTAATTGTGTAGCAAGAAAAGTTGCCAACGCGCAACAACAAAGGACTTTCGAAAATTCGAGAGTCCTTTTTCCTTTTTTATTTCTTTCTGGCCAGGCGCAATATAAATCTTTTTGCCTTACTTATTTTCTTTTTGGACCCTACGCAGCGAAAGCGAGTAAGTTTTTTGACCATGATTTTCGGTCAAAAATGTGTCAAAAAAGGAAATGAGCAAGGCAAAAGCCCTGACAGAAAAATCATGCTCTTGCATATAACAACCTATTCCCTAATAATCCCAGCATCCACCAGCGCTTGAAAATGTGCTGGTTTTTTTTGAAAAAGATATTCAATAACCTTTCCGTGGATATATTTTTTTTCAAGACCATTTTTGGTGGCAAACTTTTCAATTTTTTCCGCCGCCTCATTCATTTGCTCTTTTTTCTCAACCAACAATTCAATTTCTGCCACTTCATATAAAAAGTCACCACAATCAACCTTGTCGATATCCAAAATGAATCCTTCTTTGGTATATTTTTTTCTGGTCGTCTGACATTCACAAAAAGCCGCATAGCCAAAGTCAGTGATATCAGAAAGGAAATCCTTCATCGGTGGCAATGAGAAAATTTCGCGGATTTTTTCTTCACCTTCAATTTCTTGATATTGTTGAGTTGGTTTGTCGCCGACAGGATCATGCATGAGCAATTTCAGTTCAAACTGCTCCCCTCTTTTGCGCAGCCAAATGTCATTTCTGGTCAGTGCATAATCCGCGGTATCATAATAGACATCAGTGAAAGTTTTTTCACTGACAAATTCAGCATCAGTCAGTAATCTTTTTGATTCCTCTGCGCTTAATTTAAATTTTTTTTCAACTTCAAACATTGTTTTAATTTTAAGAAATTTTTTCCAGCCACCTGCGAAAATCCACAAAGAAATTTGCAAAATATTCCTTGTCGACTTCAAACTTTTCTTCGTCGCTCAAATCAACGTAAACCTTGCCACCCTTAATTGGACTCAGGATACTGGAAAGTGGATAGCCCTTTTCCATTTTCTCGGAAATATATCCGCCCACATGCGAAATTTGCTCAACCCCAGAGGTTTCCAATGAGTCATTGTTTGGATCATAATATGCAATTGCAAAATCCCAAATAAACATCTTATCCTCAACTGGATATTGTTTGAAAATTTTCAGCCAAGTTTCCATCAATTCTTCGTCAGTCAGTTCCTGCTTATCTTTTGAAAATCTGCGCGCATAAACTCCTGGCTGCTCGTGATCAGGCAAAAAATTTGTCTGCGCTGCTTCATCAATGCCCACCGTGAGCAGGCCAGAAAGCTTGGCATATTCCCTAGCTTTGTGAATTGCATTCTCCTGGGCAGTTTCAAAATTCTCTTCCACTTTCGCGGTGATGCTCAAGTCAAATAAGGAAACGATTTCGATTTTGTCTGAGCAAAAACTGACCAACTTTCGATAGCGATCAAATTTGGCAGGGTTATGTGTCGCAATCAGAATTTTCATTTTTTCAATTCATCTTAAAATTATCCCAACACCTCAACATCTTCATGCTGAACAATTTCTCCACAATTATCACAATTTTTCATAATTATAAATGCCACAAAGAGCAGTGCGACATTCATCAGAAACGGCCAACTATAATTGCCCGCAAACAATGCTCCCGCCAAAAGTGGTCCAACGATCATGGAAATTGACATCACAGAAGACATGATTCCCATCACTTCCCCTCTGCGCATGTTCCCTGCTGAGCCTGCGATCGTGCTAGAAAGAATCACTCGCAATGTTGATTGTGCCATTGTCACGAAGAATAAACCAAACGCGAAAAACAAGATTTTTTGTACATCCATCAAAACAAAGCCTGCAGCCATGATCAAAAACAACCAAATTTCCAATTGACGATCTTTGAAATATTTCAGCCAAAATTTATTAAGCCCAACAGTTTGATTGAAAAATAAAACTATTCCCATACCGGTGAAGATATAGCCAGTAAGCAAAGCTGAAAAACCAAAAATTTCTTTGGTATATAATGCAAAAATTGATTGCATGCCAGCAAAAGCTATGCCAAACAGCAGCCAAACCAAATATCGCGATCGAAGCAGCTTGTCGCTGGCTCCGCGCAAAATTGGTAGCAACGGATTGATGGCGATTTTCTTAGGATTTTTTTCCCGCTCATTATGCGTTTCCGGCAAAAAGAAATATGCACCAATAGCATTGATTGCAGCCAGGATTCCAACTGACAAAAATGGCAGCGATGGAGAAATTGCACTGAGTGTTGCACCAATGACTGGGCCGATAATAAAGCCGATTCCAAAGACTGCGCCAATAATCCCCAAATTGGTTGTGCGCTCCTTGTCGTTTTTTGCGATGTCGATCAAATAACTTTGCGCGATCGGAAAATTTCCAGCCGCTGCCCCATCGATGATGCGACCCAAAAACAAAATCCAAATCGAATTGGCCCAAGCAAACACAAACCAACCAATGGCTGTGCTGACAATACTGGCGATCAAAACTGGCCTGCGTCCAATGCGATCAGAGAGTGCACCTAAAAAAGGTCCACTGACAAATGAAAACAAAGCGAACGTGGCAAATAGCAATGACACCACAAAGGAAGACACTCCGAAACTTTCCACATAATATGGCAGCACCGGAATGATTATTCCCAAACCAATCACATCAATCAAGACCGTCAAAATTATGATCGCTTTTACCTTTTCAAA
>JAAXUC010000004.1 GCA_013336225.1 Candidatus Moraniibacteriota bacterium | reverse complement strand
CAACTATAGCTGTTCCGTGTTGATCGTCGTGCATCACTGGAATGTCCAATTCCTCCTTGAGCCTTCTTTCAATCTCAAAACAACGCGGCGCAGAAATGTCTTCCAAATTAATTCCACCAAAAGTTGGGGCAAGAGCTTTCACAATCTTAATGATCTCTTCAGTATCCTGCGTGGCCAGCACAATTGGAATTGCATCCACATTTCCAAGCTCTTTAAATAACAGTGCCTTTCCTTCCATGACTGGCAAGCCTGCTTCTGGCCCAATATTGCCAAGACCAAGCACAGCTGATCCATCCGAAATCACAGCCACCGTATTTTTCCTAATTGTATAATCAAAAGAAAGTTTTTTATTTTTTGCAATTGCCCTACAAACATCAGCCACGCCCGGAGTGTACAAAACAGCCAAGCTCTCTTTGGTCAGCTTTTTTTTGGAATTCATTTCAATCTTTCCTCCAATCCTTTTGCTTAATTCAATCGATTTAGATAATTCTTTTTTCATAATATTTCCCATTAAACAATTAACACGTTCCTACCTTACACGGTTGAGCGGTAGAAATATTCTTATGCCATTTTTATTTCACTTTTTACTAGCGCCTAGCTTTAATTTCTTATACACACTTCCAGCAGAAACAGCGCCCTCAGCCACGGCTGTAATAATTTGACGAAACTTATTTGAACCAGTTGTGGCATCGCCTGCGGCATAGACACCCTCCACATTTGTTGCTTGTGCCTGGTCAACAACAATATAACCTTGTTCATCAACACTTACACCCAATTCTTTTGCAACCACCACTCCAGGCACTGAGCCTATCTCGATAAATACGCCCTGCACTGATAATTCTTTCTTCTCACCATTCAAGTCATATTCCAAGCCCTCAACTTTTTCACTGCCGACAATACTTGCAATATTAGTGAATGTGCTAGCAGCAATTTTTCCGAGTTTAGCCATCTGCTCATCCCAGGCAGGCTCAAAGGTCTTAGTGCCTTCTTTATATAAAAGATGCACGCTGTTGGCGAATTCAGCCAAATGAATGGCTGCAGTAGCCGCTGCATCTCCTCCTCCAACCACCGCGACATCTTTACCGCGAAAAAACATTGCATCGCATGTTGCGCAATAGGAAATGCCCTTACCTAGAAATTTATTCTCACCTGGAATATTCATCTTTCTAGCTTTCATACCTAATGCTAAAATGATGCTTTTTGTTTCATATTTTTTACCATCCTCAGTACTAACGGAAAATATCTCTCCTTCTTTGATTATTTTATTAACATTGCCTTCAACAATCATGCCACCCAACTCCTTTGTCTGATTGATGAATTTTTCCATTAAATCCTTTCCAGAAATCGATTCAATTCCAGCGTAATTTTCAATCTCCCAAGCTTCAACCACTTGCCCGCCAATTTCCGCTCCGATCACAACATGATTAAGCTTGTAACGAGAAGCATAGATAGATGCTCCCAACCCAGCAGGACCAGCCCCAACAATAATCAAATCGTACATATCTTTTTATTTTAGTATTTAATGTTGCACACTCATTATAATACAAAAAACAATCTTTTGACAGCTTGCATCAAAAAAAGACATTCTCAATGGAGACTGTCTTTTTCCTTGTCCTTTGTGATATTTCTGCTACATCAAAGCTTCCAACTCTTTTTTCAAAACATCTTTGGATTGCACGCCAACAAATTCCTTCACAATCTGTCCGCCTTTGAAAATCTTAATTGCAGGAATGGACATGATGCCAAATTTTGAGGACGTTTCCCCATTTTCATCAACATTGATTTTTCCAACCTTGGCTTTCTCTCCAACCTCCTTGGCCAACTCTTCCACAATTGGTCCCATCATTTGACATGGTCCACACCAAGGTGCCCAAAAATCAACTAACACTGGCACTTCACTGCTGAGCACTTCTTGCTCAAAGTTCTGGTCTGTAAATTCCATCTCCATATGCATACTTAAATAATTTTTGAATTTTGTAATTTTTGAATTTTTAAATAAATAAAAATTCTTTAATGCTTAAAAATTAAAACATTATTTACAAAATTAAAAATTAAAAATTAAAAATTACAACTTAGTATAAATCAAATATGTGCCGACTGCCAACATAATCACACCAGTAATCGCATGCAAAATTCTCAAATTATCCTTTCGCAATTGATCCAATTTGCTCATTTTAGCATTGAAAAAATACATTGCCAAGGTGATAATTATCATCGGTGAAACAAACACGAGATTGTATAACAAAAGCAGGCTAAATGTTTTCGCCATGTCAGTCTTTTCAGCCAATTTTCCAAGAATCACGACATATGGACCGCTGGCGCAAGGCACAAGAAAAAGACTCACCAAAAAACCAATCCCGAAAGCACTCCAAGGACTCGTGGCTTTGCGAATGATTTCCTGCATCTTCGGACGCCATGAAAGCGGAACTTCCATAATGAAAAATTTTCCATACCAAAACACATCCTTGAAATTTGCCAAAGCTATAACAATGGCCAGGATTCCAACACTCAAAGAGAGATATTTTGATACCCCAAACGCACCTATTGCCTTATAAACACTAAGACCCATCAACAGATATGAGAGGAAGATTGCCAAGGAAAACATCAAACCTGAAAGCAGTGCATGATTTTTTCCCTTAGCTGTCATCACGGTTGCAAGCAAAAGAATAAGCACAGCCAGTGCGCAAGGATTGGCTGCATCAGCAAAAGCTGCTCCAAGCAGAATCCAAATCGGCAAACTCATCTTCTTTTCACTCACATTTCTGGTTGACACAATTTCATTGGAAACATTATTACGCCCAAACTTAGCAATAAAATCTTGCGATGTTCCCTTGGAACTCATCATTGCAATTTCGAAACCTTTTATAATCGGTTGATCGCCAGCAATCAAAGTATCATCAATAATAATAGCCGGAATTCCCAGACCATCAGCCTTATTTTTTGCTTCAAATATTTTACTCAAAAGTTCTTTGTTTTCAGCCTTATCGAAATCCAAACGTTGAATGTCATATTTTTCATAAAATCCTTGTGCCTTGAAATATTCATCAACCTTATGACAATGAGGACACCAATCAGCATAAAACAAAATTGCGGTCTTCTTTTCGGCTGCAAAAGATGCTAGCGGAGAAAAAAGTAAGAGCACAAACAATCCAAATAATATTTTTTTCATGTTAATTTTTTAATTAAGTTAAACATCGTTGTCATTCCGGGCTTGACCCGGAATCCAGCCCCATTTAGTTTCAGTAAACTATTTTATTTACAGTATATAATTCTGATTAGCGTCGAACCTGAATTCCCGTTTTCACGGGAATGACACAATAATTGTTTTCAATCATTTCCCATTTCTCTTTTCATTGCCACCATATTCAGCTATCGCCTCAGCCAATTCATTTTCATTAAAATCTGGAAAATATTTTTTTGAAAAATATAAAGCCGAATTAGCAATGTCCCACATCATGAACCCTGCACTAAGATGCGGCTCACCACCAGTACGAATAAGCAAATCAACTGCGGGCAGCTTACTGGTCATCAGATTCTGTTTGATTGTTTCAGCCGTGATTGATTCAGGAGAAATTCCACTGGCTGCAATTTTGCGCACAGTGTCAAGCATTTCATCATCTCCACTATAGGCCAAAAAGAAGTTAAGCTCATGCTGATCGTAGTGGGCAGTTTTCTCAACCCCTTCCATAATAATCCTTTTTAAGGAAGATGGAAACTGCTGTTCCCATTTTCCAATCACATTGATTCGCACGCGATTGCGATGAATATCCTCATCCACCATCAATTTTTTGAAATAGTCTTCATAAATCTTAAGCAACTCCTGTTTTTCGCGCAGTGGCCTTTTTTGCAAATTCTCCAATGATGATCCCCAAAAAGACAGGCAATAAATTCCATTGTTAAAGGCCCAGCGAGCCAATTGCTCCATCTGAGCTGCGCCAGCACTGTGACCCTCCCAAGGATTAAGACCTTTTTCTTTAGCCCAACGCCGATTCCCATCGGGAATGATAGCGATATGTCTAGGTAAATTCATTAATTATAAATTAACGAATTGCGGATTAACGAATTTAAAATGCGTTAATACGTTAATGCGTTAATAATCAATATAAAATTCCAATTAAAAATTTTTGACTTCTTTAATAAATTCTTCCAATAACTTTTTCTCATCCACTTTTTTTATTATCTCACCATTTCGCATGATAAGTCCAACACCTCTTCCTCCCACAATTGCCAAATCAGCTTCGCGCGCTTCCCCTGGCCCATTCACCACACATCCCATTACTGCCACATGCATGTCTTTTTCAATTCCCTCAAGAGCCTTTTCAACTTTTCCAGCCAATTCAATCAAATTTATTTCCGTGCGCCCACAGGTTGGACAGCTTGTCACTGTGATGCCGCGCTTGCGCACACCCAATGATTTGCAAATTTCCCAACCAGCACGAATCTCTTCTACCGGATCAGCTGTGAGTGAAACTCGCAGCGTGTCGCCAATGCCATCATACAGCAAGATTCCCAATCCAATTGAAGACACAATTGTCCCGCGAAACAATGTCCCAGCCTCAGTTATTCCAATGTGCATAGGATAATTAACTTTTTCGCTAAGCAGACGATACGCTTCAACTGTTCTTTCAACGTCTGAAGCCTTCATGGAAATCAAAATATCCTTGAAACCATATTTTTCCAAAATTCCAATGTGTCGCATGGCTGATTCAACCATGGCTTTAGCAGTGACTTTTCCTTTATACTTTGCCAAAATATCTTTTTCCAATGAACCACCATTCACTCCAATGCGAATTGGGATTTTTCTTTTCTTAGCTTCCAGCACCACCATCTTAATTTTTTCCTCGCTGCCAATGTTGCCAGGATTAATCCTGAGTTTATCGATTCCTTGCCTCATCGCTTCCATGGCAAATTCAGCTGAAAAATGAATGTCAGCCACCAAGGGAATGGAAATTTGCTTCTTGATTTTCCCCAGCGCTCGAGCCGCCACCATGTCTGGCACCGCCACCCGAATCATCTCACAACCAGCCATCTGCAACAGCCTGATTTGCTTGACTGTAGCCTTCACATCCCGCGTGTCAGTCGTACACATTGATTGAATGACCACTGGCGCATTGCCACCAACAAAAATATTGCCAACTTTAATTTTCCTAGTTTTTCGCCTTTTGATCATACATTTCATAATTAAATTCTTCTTAAATTTCAGAAAACACACAATGTCATTCCCGCACCCGCTTGAAGGCGAGCATAAACTCCGGCGGGAATCCAGGTTATTTACTAATTGGTGAGACTTACTGGATCCCGGATCAAGTCCGGGATGACAAATACATTTTTTACAATTTAAATATCTCTTCCTTCCAAATATGCCACCAAACCTAATAGAAACTTTTTGGCGGCTGGCAACAGAATTATTTTTTCAATTTCTTTTTTTCCTTCAACCAAATATTGCGTGGCCAAGTCTTGGGCATATTGCAAGGATCCAGTTGTCTTCAAGATATTTTGAAATTCTGCAATTTCTTTTTGAGTCAAGTTCTTTGTTCCCAAAATTTCATTCAAGCGCTTTTTTTGCACTGAAGTTGCAAATTCTCTGGCCTTTACGACCAACAAAGATTGCTTGCCTTCTTCAATGTCAGAAGCCACCGACTTGCCAATTTTTTTCTCACTACCAAAAACTCCCAAAATGTCATCCTGAATTTGAAACGCAATTCCAAGCGGCATGGCATATGCACTCAGCGACGCAAATGTTTTTTTGTCACTAGAGCCAGCAAGCATTGCGCCCACAAAAAGAGGCCCTTCGAAAGTGTAGCGGGCTGTTTTGTTTTCATACATTGTTAGCACATCTTCTTGCAAAGCATCTTTACTGTATTCAATGGCAATGTCTTGCGATTGTCCAATGATTGTAAGCGAAACAATTTTTTGCAATTGCGTCAAAGCTTTGACCGCATCATCTGTTGAAAATCCTGCTTCCAAAATAATCTTATTGGCAATCGCATATAGCATGCCGCCCACAATGATTGCAATCGATTCCCCAAAATGCGCAGCTTCATCAACTGTCATCTTTTTTCGATATTTTTTTTCCAACATCTTGTGCAACGTTGCTTTGCCATGCCTAAGCTCGCCGCGATCAATAATGTCATCATGCACCAACAAGAAAAGATGCACCAACTCAATGGCAACCGCTGCTTTGAGAATTTTCTTTTTATCCTTCCCTCCTAAGCCAAAATATGCCTGACAAAGCAACGCTCCTCGAATTCGCTTGCCTCCTGCAAGTGCGATGGTTTTCGTGTGCGCCAGCGCCTCAGCAATAAGCAAATCCTTTTCTCGAGCCTGGGCAATTGCGATATTGAAATGATGTTCAAGTTCCTTATCAATAGCCGTCTTCAGTCCTCCCAATGTTTGCTGAAAATTCATAGTTTGACGTTAATATCGCTTAATCACAGTTCTTTTTCAATTTTTCAATTGTATCATCCCCAAGAAAAAAGGCAAGAAAAAAGGCTTGACAAAACTACTCTTTTAGAGTATGATTACAAATGGCTTAAATAAGCCAAGCGTTCTTTTCACGCCATCATATCAAGCAAAAAGGAGACAACAAAATGCCAGAAGGACTAATTGAATCAATCCAAATCACAGCCAAAAACATCGGTAATTTCCTAAATATCGATGAAAAATCAACGGAAATTACTGCTGATGGACAGCGCATTATTGTCCAAGGCCCAATCAAGGAGATAGTCGAGAAATACGACACTCAAAGAAATCTTTCGTTTGAACAAGATTCTGAGCAGAATGATTCATGGATTCTTGGTTTAAATGGCTTGCAGACAGAAAAATATTTCTTAACAGGCATCCTAGCTTCGGCATACAATGCCATCGTACAGCCAGATTTAGACAAAATTCAAATTTGCTTGTCTGAAACGATCACTAAGATCCATGATGGCTCCAGCCTCATTATCACAGCAATGCCATCATATCTGAGTCAAGACAAGATGTTCTGCGTGAACATTTCAGTCAATGACTCCTCACCCTTCCAGATATGTCACGAAGATTCTGACATCTTGTGCCAAGTGGTGAGTGCTGGTCTGCCAAATGTCATCAGGAGAATGACAGCAGTCGGGAAAAAAAGGTGATTTCATAAAAATCACAAAAGGGAAACGTTCAACTGAACGCTTCCCTTTTTTCATATCTCAAACTATTGATTTCATTGCAATAATCTGATATCATACATTTTGTAGTAAAAAAGTTTCAAATGTCGCTATCGTCTAACGGTTAGGACATCAGGTTCTCATCCTGGAAATCGGAGTTCGATTCTCCGTAGCGATACAAAAGTATTCAAAGATCCTCGCAAGAGGATTTTTGAATTTGAATCAAAGAATATGAGTAGGAAGCGAGCACAAAAAATCAGCTCACATATTTTGATTTGCTTATTTTCTTTTTAGGACCTACGCAACGAGAGTGAGTAAGTTTTTTGACTATAGATTTCAGTCAAAAATGTTCCTGAAAAAGGAAATAAGCAAAGCAAAATACGCAGCAGAAAGCATAAACCAGGAAATATGTTCACAAAAATACTTCAATAAAAAGAAAAAACCCTTGGCTTTTTATATTTTTAGTTTCAAAAATATAATATACCAAGGGTTTGCGGGAGGGAGGTATCATCATAATGCAACTCCTGCCGCAGTAAAGCTTCTTAAAGCCTTATCATGAGAAGGTATCAAAGCAGAAACATCTGCACCCTCTGCTCTCATGTGATCGCATTGCCTAATGGCAGCATATCCATTAGCCATAACAGCCCCAATTTCTCTTTTCAACGTCTCTAATGCCATTATCTGCTCCAATGTTCTCGCTCTCGTTGTCATAATCATTTTCCTCCCTTTCTCGTGCTTTGCACGATTATTTATTGTTGTTAAAAAACTTTTTTAAAAATAAAAGACAACATCCTGAGAGAAACTGTCTTCTGTTTTCAAAATACAAACCAATGCCTTTTGAATATTTTATTCAATTTTCCACTCACCTCACTACACTTCTATTATACTCCTTTTTTGACAAAAAGTCAATAATGTTGTCAAGCCTGTGGATAACTCAAAAATCATGGCTTAATGAAGGGCTTTTTTTGCCACTCAGCAGTCTGACGACACAAGAGATTTTTCCTGTCAGCAGAATTTTCCATGATTTCTTCCACAATCTTCTCCATGCGCATACCCTGAGAACCTTTGACTAAAATGAAATCACCAGCTTGAATAAATTGTTGCAACTTTTCGGCTGCACTTTTTGCATCATCAAATTTGAGAATATTGGCAACTGGATATCCCAAGGCAACAAGCCTTTCCACTGCATGTCGCATCCTTTCTCCCACTGCAATGAAAATATCCACTTTTGTTTCAAATATTTTTTGTCCAACCTCACCATGTCCCTTCTCGGTCAAATTGCCAAGTTCCAGCATGTCACCCAACACCGCAATTTTTCGCTTTGATTGCAATTGCGAAAGCACATCAAGCGCTGCAATCGTCGACATTGGAGAAGCGTTATAGGTGTCATCAATAATAAAGCTGCCAACTTTTCCAGCAAGCAAATTCATGCGTCCAAGTGGTGATCTGAAAGATTCCAATGCTTTTGCAATGTCCACCAAATTTATTTTGAAAATTATTCCCGCCGCTGCAGCAACCATAGCGGCATAGACATAATGCGCTGCCAAGATATTCTTAAGTCTAATCGGAATATTTTTGCCAGCATAGTTTAATTTGAAACTGATGCCTTCCGGCGTATTTTCCAAATAATTATACACCAAATTGGAAGCATTGATCGTGGCCTCTTGCGATTGTCCAAAGGAAAGTATTTGCGCCGGAGTGTTTTGACTCATCTTGATAGTGCTTTCATCGTCGGCATTTAGAATTGCCCAACCATCCGCATTGAGCGCTTCCACTAAAACTCTTTTTTCTTTGGCGATATTTTCAACAGTTTTGAAAAATTCAATATGACTCAAAGAAACATTAGTCACCACACCAACCATGGGCCTGACGAAAGACATGAAATATTTCATATCCCCTGGCCTGTCCACCCCAAGTTCCAACACTAAAATTTCCGGATAACCTGGAAAAATTATCACAAATAACCATTTGAAAAATATCCAAAGCCATTTGAAAATATTCTTGCCACCACTTTCACAGCCAATGATGGTCAGTGGAATTCCAATCTCATTGTTATAATTTTTTTGGTTTTCGCGCACATCAAATTTGGAAGACAGCACTGCGAAAACAGCCGCCTTGGTGGAAGTTTTTCCCACTGAGCCAGTGATTGCCACAATCCTAGGATTGTGACGCGCAAGCACGACCACAGCCATCAATCTGAGCAATTTTTCCAGATAAATTATTTTCTTTGATTTCATATACAATTAGTCTACAGTATTTATGGCTTTTTTGGTATCTTTTTTTGTTTTATTGTCTTTTTCTTTTTCAGCGACAATTGGCATTGATGGAGCAATTACATTTGATTGAATTGCAAGCGGATCAAATCCGCTTTTATATTTTGCGTACATGGGGCTGATGGTTGGGTCTTCAGTAGGTTTTATATTATAATATTCCAACAAAAATTTCATAATCTTTCCAAAAGTTGGTGCCGCTGATGATTCAGCCCATTCAACCCCGCGAGGATTGATTATTTTCACTATCAATACAAATTTTGCATCATTAGTTGGAGCATATCCCGCAAATGATCCAATATTGATACCCTCTTCATATCCTTTTGCTCCAGCCTTAGCAACTTGAGCTGTGCCAGTTTTTCCTCCTACCAAATATCCAGGCACATCGGCTTGTTTTCCATGCCCATTAATCACCACTGATCGTAACATCTCAGAAGTTTGCTCGGCAGAGCTTGCGGTGATGACTTGACGCACCTCTTCAGGTTCAATTTTTTTGCTGCTTCCATCAGAATAGCGAACTTCATCCACAATTTGCGGCTTCATCAAAGTGCCGCCATTTGCAAGCACCGAAAATGCAGAAACAAGCTGTAAAGGCGTCACAGAAATTCCTTGTCCGAACGATGCAGTGAAAAAATTGATTGTTGTTTTAGGATTTGCCAAATTCCTAGTATTTCCAGGAACCTCGCCTGGCAATTCAATGCCAGTTTTTTGTCCAAAGCCAAATCTCTCCACATAATCAGCAAATTTTTGATTACCAACAAGTTTTTCAATATAAATCACACCAGTGTTTAGAGATTTTTCCAAAACCTCCGTCATTGTTTGAACACCATTAGCCTTTAGATCGGAATTTCGAATGGAGTATCCTGCCTCATTTACAACACCAGTATCAACATAAGTTGTATCACCGTTTATTTTTCCATCATCAATGCCAATTGCCTCAGTGACAGCTTTAAACACACTACCTGATTCATATGGTGCACTGATGGCTGGATTACTGAAGCGAGAAATGTCCTCAGTTGAAGAAAAATCATTAGGATTGAAACTTGGCTGATTAGCCATGGCTAAGATTTTTCCAGTTTTAGGATCCATCACAATCGCGCTAGCACCCTCAGCGCTAAATTTTTCCATTGTTTGCTTGAGAATTTTTTCAACTTCAAATTGCACGGTGTGATTGATTGTCAAAATGAGATCGCCGCCATTTTGAGCAGCCTCCACATTTCGATCAGAAACTGGGATCCATCTTCCACGAGCATCTCCTTCTTGCGAGCGCATACCAGCTGTTCCTTTCAATTCATTTTGCCATGAAGCCTCCAAACCATACATACCCCTTCTTTCATCTCCACTTGAGCCAACAAAACCAATGGTCTGAGCAGCCAATTCTCCTGCAGGATAATAACGGAAGTTTTCACCAGTCAAATATATGCCGGCAATCTTAGCATCTCTGATTTTTTGCGCCTCCTCATCGGTCAATTTATGTTTCAAAATTTCAAACATATCATTTGGATCATCTAAGCGATCTCTGACAAAATTTTGATCCAAACTTAAGATCGAAGCAAGGGCTTCAATTGCCCCAGCAGCATCTTTCATTTCACGCGGAACAGCATAAGCCATTTGCATTTCCCTGTTCACAGCAATCGGATATGGCTCACTCTCATCTTGCAAAAAAATTTCACCGCGCGCCGCTTCAAGCTGCGTCTTACTGCTGTGCTGATTTTCAGCCAAGGCGGTATAGATCCCATGCCTTGCAACTTGGAGCAAATATAACTTTCCCAGAATGATCAGCGCACCAGCTAAAACAAAAAAAGCCAAGCCATGAATTCTCCAGTTTTTGTCTGAAGTCTGTTGATTTGGGCTCCGCTTTTTTATAAATTTCATCTTATTCATACCGCCTATTCCTTAACTGGATATTCAAATCTTTCCACTCATCTCATTGTACCATAGGCAACCGCTGGACTTTCTTCAATATATTTGACACTACCAGCATTGATCATTTCTAAACCTTTGGACGCATCCTCAATGCGATAGAGTGATTTCAATTCAGCTTCTTTAATTTTCAATGATTCGTTGCTTTTCTGTTGAGCAGCAATTTCTTTTTCAGCATTGCGAATGGCGATACCTTTAACAGCAGTCTGATTGACTGAATAGATGTAAAACAATCCTGAAAATGCAGTGCAAACAAGCACAACAAGCACTGGACTAATAAATCCAGCCGTGCGCGACTTGAGCGCCGCAGTAGGCAATATATTTCTTTTTTTATTTTGTTGCCAATCGCAGGAATTTTTCCTGATGACAATTGTTCTTTTGATCATTTCTCATGGTCCCCCCAGAGAAATAAAAAATTAAATTTGTTTTTGTTTTTTCTAAACTTTTTCCGCTATGCGCAATTTTGCACTTCTTGCGCGAGGATTTTCAGCAATCTCCTCGTCGCTGGGCACAATTGGCTTTCGCGTGATGATGTTCACGAACTGCTTTTTCTGACAGCGACACACTGGAAATTCTGGTGGGCAAATGCATCCCCTTGCATTTTCCCTCAGTGTGTATTTCACCAACGCATCTTCACCTGAATGAAAAGTGATGATCGCCAGCCTACCGCCAGGTCTGAGCATTTCAATTGCCTGAGCGAGAAACAAATCAAGTGTTTTAAGTTCCTGATTCACCTCTATTCGCAGCGCTTGAAACGTTTTGGTTGCGCAGTGCAGCTTCTTCCTCTTATACATGCCTGGAACCGATCTTTCAATCAATTCCACTAATTCGCTTGTTCTGGTCAATGGTTTTTCAGCTCTTTGGATGACAACATTTCGCACAATTGAATGTGCATATTGCTCATCTCCAAATTCTTTGAGAATTCTGATTAAATCTTGCTCAGCATATGTGTTGACAACATCTGCAGCCGTGATGCCCTCATTCAAATTCATGCGCATGTCCAAGGGAGCATCTCCTTGAAAACTTATTCCTCTTTTCTCATCAGCAAGTTGATCTGACGAAATTCCCAGATCAGCCAAAATGGCATCGACTGAAAAAATGTCCACTGAAGTTAGTCTATCTTTTAGGGACGAATAATTGTCATGAAACAATTCAATGTTTTCGTCAGACAAAACGTCACTCCCAACTTCAATTCTTTTTTTAAAGCGATCAATAGCATCTAGGTCGCGATCAAATGCGATGAGTTTTCCTTTTGTTCCAATTTTCTTAAGAACTTCCAGAGCGTGTCCTCCACCACCCAAGGTGGCATCAACAACAATCATCCCTGGTTTCAAATTCAGTGCGTCAACTGTCTCTTTCAGTAATACGGTCGTATGAATGCTTCGCATTAAATTTTTAATTTCCAATTTTTAATTTTATAAATAAATCAAAATTTTTAATGTTTTAAACATTTTAGAATTAAGAAATTATTTAAAAATTATAAAATTAAAAATTATAAAATTATCTCTTAATATATTCCAAGTTTTCCAAGTTGTTCTGCAATTTCATCCGTATTTTCTTCAGCCTTTGTTTTATATGCCGTCCACTTTTCCTCATCCCAAATTTCCAAACGATTGAAGAGTCCAGCCACTGTCACATTCTTATCCAGCCCAGCATATTCTTTCAAATATTCTGGCAACAAAACCCTGCCTTGAGAATCAACATCGGCATCAACTGCACCTGCCAACATCAAACGAACAAAGCTTCGTGTTGTCGACTCCCCCATCGGCAACGTTCCCAATTTCTCCGCCAATTCTTTCCAAACTTTAGCAGGATATACAAACAAACATTTATCCAATCCGCGTGTCACCACCACATTTGCTCCAAGTTCCTTGCGAAACTTTGAAGGAAGCGCGAGACGCTTTTTCGGATCAATATTATGTTGGTATTCTCCGATAAACATAAGGGCGGCTTTTCAGGCTTTAACTTATTAGCTTCTTGGTGGAATGTAGAATTCACCACATCTCCCCACTTAGCTACACTACAATGTAATATTACCCCACGCGGCCCCATGCGTCAACACAATCCATATAAAAAAACAAGGCTCAATTGAGCCTTGTTTTTGAGTTATGCACAGGTCATGATCATATTATTCCATTTTTCCCATGTCTTCTCCACAACAAATCAATGTTCCTCCGCCAACTTTTGTCACCTCAACCTCATTACCACAAATCACACAAACATATTTATCACCAACATTTTCTACTGCCATATTTTTCTACCTCGTTAAATTTCTGTCATCAGAACTATTTAACTGGGGTTAATTTTAAAAAATTTAATTATAAATTAAATTCCACCAAGTCCATAAGCACCAGAAAGTGTGCTTATCAGTGATGGCAAAATAAACATCATTGCAACAATTGGCAAAGCGATTGTCACAACAGTAATGACCAATGTCCAGAGGAAATATTTTCTCAGCTTTTCCACTGAAACATACATCGCATCAATCTTGACTTGTTGCTCCTCGATTTTTTTTAAAAGCTCTTCCATAAGATTTTCTTGATTATTTTAATTAATGTCATTTCGAGCGCAATCGAGAAATCTTATGGGCTCAGATCCTCACGTCGCACTACTATGCTCCTCAGGACGACACTGCTGTGTCGATTATTTTTTTAATTTTCCGGATTCAGCAAGATTCATTGATTTTGCAAGTTCGCGCGTGAAATTCTTAAATTCCTTGTTTCCTTTCTTAATTGCCTGCTTGCGCGTCAATTTTCTTTTGGGTTTTTTCTTTTTAATTTCTTCGGTCATATTTTTTTATAAAAGATATTTTTATGAGCATGTTTTCTCTTGAGACAATAGAGAACGACAGTGAACTCTTAGCGAAGCAATCATGACTCTTCGATTGCGAGTGTGTCTCAAGGGGAAGCATGCGAAATAAAAATTTTCTATTTCTTTTCGCGTTGCTTTTTTGCAAACACCAATCTCATTTGCTCATAAGAAATATTTTCTCCCAATTTTTCTTTGATTGCACTTAACCTACCAGCACCAGAAGTTTCCTTAGCTGCTCTCAAAATCTTTTTTTCTTCCTCGACGGTGACAAAATCTCGCACATCCAATTCTCCACCCTCCAAATACCAACGTGTAAGATGACTGAAAATCGTGCTGACTCCTAAGCTTCTAGCTTTAGCAATTTTCTCAGCTGAATATTTTTGCTGATACAATTTTACAGTTTCCATTACCGTGTCACTTTCTTTTGCTAGAGGCTTGCCATTTCCTGATGATGCTTTTCTCGTTTTAGCGGCAGCTTCCTGTTCAGGAGTTTTCTCCCATTTATATTTCAAGCATACATCACATCCCCTGCAATTGCCAGAATGATTTGCCACCGCTGGGTCTCCAAAATATTCCAACAACAACAGTCTGCGACAAGTGGACAGTCCCACATACTCCTTCATCTTATCAAGCCGCGCATATTTAATGCCTGTTACCACTTTTGCATCAGCCCAATCTTTGCCCTGCGCTGCCATTTCACCTTTGTTAGCCATAATGAAAAAATGGTGCAGGCTGGCATCGCTTTTGGAATGCAGCAGAATGCAAAAAGCATTTTCACCATCGCGACCAGCTCTGCCCGCTTCCTGATAATATCCTTCCGGACTTGATGGCATTCCCACATGAATCACGAAGCGGATGTCAGCCTTGTCCACACCCATGCCAAAAGCAATGGTGGCCACAATAACTTTGAACCTATTTTCCATGAAGTCGTTTTGAATCCGACTTCTTTTGTCGCCTGGCATGCCTGCATGATAGGCAATCGCTTTGATGCCATTTTCTTTCAAATATTTTGCCACTGTTTCAGTTTCTTTGCGCGTGATTGCATAGATGATGCCTGAGCCTTCAATTGATTTCACGATCCGCAGCGCTTCCTCAATTCTTTCTTTTTTCTTAAGGTTTTCGCGCACGAAAAATTTCAAATTTGGTCTGTCAAATCCGCGCACAAAAACAGCTGGCTCTCTCAAAGCTAAACGTTCAATGATGTCATCTTTCACTTCTGGCGTGGCTGTCGCAGTGAAAGCTGCCACAATTGGGCGCTTTGGGAGCATGGCAATATATTCTTTCACAGCCAGATAATCAGGACGAAAATCATGTCCCCACTGCGAAACGCAATGCGCTTCATCCACTGCCAGCAGATACACATCCAAATTGGAAAAAAGTTTTTGAAATTCGCGATTTCCAAAACGCTCTGGCGCGATATAGACAATTTTTGTGCTGCCATTTTTAATATCCTCAAAACGCTCAGCAATTTCATATTGATCCAGTGAACTGTTGATATATGTCGCCGCAATTCCACGCGCATTGAGCGCATCCACCTGATCCTGCATGAGTGCAATCAGCGGCGAAATGACAATGGAAATATTTTCGCTCAAAATTGCCGGGAGTTGAAAACAAAGAGATTTTCCTCCTCCAGTCGGCATCAGCGCCACCACATCTTTTCCCGCAATGATAGCCTCAACAACTTCTTTTTGTCCTGGCCTAAATTGTGAGAATGAAAAATATTTTTCCAATTCTTTTTCCAACATAAAATATTTCAACCGCCTAAACATTAAATCACTTAATCATTTAAGCATAGAAACATGGAAACAGCCAACGGGACATTTAATCATTTAAATAAGGGTAAAAAAAACGGAGAATTAAATTCTCCGTTTTTAATATGTTTTTTGAATTTTATCAAGATCCCCTATTTCGTGATGAAGGCTTCCAAAACTTCACCTGTTTCAATGTTGAGCTGAGCGATGATTTCATTTCCAGCTTTGACATCAAACACGGTCATGGCTTTTTTCACAGAGCCTTCCATTTTGAAAACTGGAGTTTTGATGTTGATGCCAATTTCTCTGGCTCCGGTTGGTTGCTCAACAATCCAGGTTGCTGAAGTCATGCCAACCACTCGCCCTGAAATTTCTTTTGGAAAGGTGACTTTTTTTGCTTCTTGCGCTCCCATGTTTTCTGCTGGCTGCTGAGTGATTTGCACGGAATTCAAAGCTTCTTGTGGAGCATTAGCCACTGGAATGTTTTTTTGCAGCAAATATGTGCCAACTATAACTGTTGCCATCAAGATGATTGCCACCACAATGATTGTTTTTGTTTTTTGAGTCATGTTTTTTTATTTTAAAAATTTATTAAAATTATACTTTAAATTTTCTTTTTAATTCGGTGCCACTTCCTGCCAACTGGTAATTCCGCGTGGTGCTGGACAGGTTATTGTTTGAGCAGTGCAAGATGGACCACAATTGGACAACGGTGCTGAATTACTACAATTGTCCACACAAGAGGCAGCTTCAGTCAAAGTTTGACCAGCTTTGCCAGTGCAGCTTGGAGTTGGATTGAAGCAGGTGTACGAGCTTGGAGCACATGTTGCTGTCACGTTGGCAGTTTTTGTGGAGCTGTTATTGAAAGTGTCCAAACAAGTCAGGTTGTATGAAGAAGTTGCATTTGGAGTTGGATTGACTGAAGCTGAACCATTCACTGCTTGAGCTCCACTCCAATCGCCACTAGCCGTGCAAGTTGTCGTATTTGAAGAAGTCCAGGATAAGATTGAGCTGCTGCCATTTGCAATTGCAGCTGGAGCTGCAATGATGGAAATGTTGGGACAAAGTGCTGGATTGGTGCCTGTGGCACCTAGAGAGGTGCAGCCATCTGTTTGACTGTATACTTCTCCCAAACATTTATCACTTGGAATCGGAAGAAATGTTCCAGCGAGTTTCGTACCCATGACAACCCTGATTGTGCCACAATTGCTAGCTTGTGTGACTGTTTGAGTTGAGCACACATTGGAAGTGTCAGGAGTCCAAGTTGAGTCGATGCAGCAAACTCCGTCAGTTTTAGTGCCAATGGCAGATTGAGTTGTGCCACAATTACTGGTCTGGGAAAATGGTGATCCAGCGCAAACTGTTGAAGCCAGAGGAGTCCAAATAGAAGGAGTGCAGGCAGCTGTCACGGAATATGAAAAATTACCAATGAAGGGATACCCCCTAAAGGATACGCTTCGACTTGAATTGGTATATGCATCAAGAGAGATTCTTGCATTATACGTACCAGCGGAGGAAGGCGCTGTAAAAGTGTGACTACCGAGAGAAACCCATGCGCCACCAGTCGAGGAAAGACCACCTGCTACATATTCATACGTATTACCATTTATCGTTACAGCTACAATATTATATCGACTAGAAGCATTAACTGTTGATTGATATTTCAAAGACAAGACAATATTTTCTCCTGCAGCATATGACGCTTTGTTGAAGGTTGCATCAAAACTTGTAGCACCCACAGTAAGAACGGTGTTAGCAGAAGCAATTCTCAATTGAAACAAAAAAAGCGTAAACAAAAAAAATGCTGCAATGATGATATTTTTTTTATTTTTCATTTTGTTTATCCTGTTAAATTTTATAAAAAAATATTTAACTAGGACTGATTAATAATAATTCAAATTGCTTTTATTATACCATAAAACAAGCAACTTAAATATAAGTATTTATGCACAACAAAAAAACAAGGTTGCCCCTGTTTTAATGCTTAGATGTTTACGCGTTTTTATAGTGCTGAACTATTTTACAGAAAGAATTTTGTAGGTGATCACGCCTCTTGGAGTTGTCACATCAACAGTCTCTCCGCCATTTTTCCCCATGAAAGATTTTCCAAGTGGAGATTCATTTGAAATTTTGAAATTTGCAGGATCAGCTTCATTGGAACCGACAATTGTAAATTCCATTTTGCTGCCATTTGATTCAACGGCCACCACTGAGCTCATTTGTGCGCCCTTTTGAGAATCATCTCTCTCAACAACTTGAGAATTTTTGATGATCATTTCAAGTTCGCCAATGCGAGATTCATTTTCATTTTGTTGAGACTTGGCTTCAGCATATTCAGCATTTTCACTCAAATCACCCTGCTCCTTGGCTTCCTTGATTGCTTGTGCGATTTCTTGTCGAAGACGAGTTTTGCGATCTTCAACTTCATCATGAAGCTTCTTCAATCCTTCCTTTGTGATAAATCGTACCATTGTGTTTTTAGTTTACCCCCACACCCACGAAATAATATTGCATGGAAATACGGGATAGATTTTACCCACCGCCAGAAGTATGAGTTCATGGGTGTGGGGGCTTAGTGATTAAAAAATACCGTTTAACAACGGCAGAAATCATGCTTTTCATGATTTGTTAGCACGTCTATAATAGCTATAAAATAAGACCCTGTCAAGGGTCTATACTTCATTGAAATATTTGCAAAAATTTAAAATATCCCACCAAGTCCATAACGCATCAAATCATGAATGACCAAATATGCCATCAACATCATCAACAAGAAAAAACCAGTTGTATGCATGGCATTTTCAGTTTTTTGACTGATTTTTGAACCTTTAATTTTTTCAATCAAAATGAATAAGATGCGACCACCGTCAAGAGCTGGGATTGGCAAAATATTGACGATTCCAAGATTGACACTGAGAAGCGCTGCCAGCTGCACAAGTGAGGCAAACCCAAGCGCGGTGGCTTGCTTGGTGAAATGTGCAATTGCTAAAGGTCCACCAATGTTTGAAGTGTCGCCTGCAAAAAGACCAACAATCACTGTGCCCATCATCAGCAAAACATTCCACATCACCATTGGCCCTTGCTTAATTGATTCCCATAGTGAATATTTCACAAAAATTGTTTGAGCCAGCCCGACGCCCAAAAGACCTTCTCCTGCTGGCGCCTCCATTCTTGGCATTCCAGTCAGATTCATGGTTTTGTCGCCGCGCAAGATTTCCAAAGTGATTTGTTTACCCTTGTTTGCATTCACAAATGCTTGCAACTGAGCACTGTTGGAAAAAGATTCATTGCAAAGCTGGTCAACTCCCACGCATCTGACAACCGTGTCACCTTCTCGAATTCCCATCTCATAGGCAGGACTCTTAGGCACGACTGCGGCAATCTGAATCTTGGCGCCCTTAACTGTGGTGTCATTTTGATCAACTTCTTGATTGATGCCCAAAAACAACAAGAATGAGAATAGCACCCAAGCCAACACAAAATTCATAAACACTCCAGCAGCCAAAACCTTGATTCTGATCCAAGCTGACTTGGCAGCAAAACTGTCCTTATCTGCCTTGCCCTCACCATCTTCACCTTTGATGCGCACAAAGCCGCCCAAAGGAAACCAATTCAAAGAATATATAGTATTTTTCGATTCAACATGTTTGTTGCCTTTGATGAATTTCCACTTGCCTGTTTTTTCATTGAAATAATAGCCGACTGCGCGTGGAGGAAATCCAAAACCGAATTCCTCACATTTAATACCATTGCGACGAGCCACCACGAAATGCCCTAGTTCATGGACAAAAACGAGAATACCGAGAATTATTAGAAAAACAACTAATGTAAGCATGATTGAAATAAAATAAAAACTGTAGTCATTAATTATGACGTATAATTTTTAATTTTTAATTTTTAATTTTGAATCAATTTTTTAATTTTTAATGTTTGAATTTTTAAACATTTTGTCATTCTGATTTTATTCGAAATTCAAAATTCATAATTCAAAATTCGCGAAGCGGCTTTTATACTGTCATGATTTCCACTTCTTTTTTCGCTCTGAGTTCTTCAATTTTTTTATTATATTCATCCACAATCACCTGCAATTTTTCTTTTCCAGTAAATGCATCATCCTCAGACATTTCACCAGCTTTTTCCGCATCTTTAATTTCCTTCAAAACATCTTCCCGCACGCTGCGAATTCCAATACGCGCTTCCTCACCTTTTTGATTCAAAACTTTCACCATCTCCCTGCGTCTTTCCTCAGTAAGCATCGGAATGTTGATTCGCACCAAAACTCCATCATTGGTTGGATTCATGTTCAAATCAGAATTTCTAATTGCACTTTCAATTGCAGCCAATGCTCCTCTGTCCCAGGGTTGGATGGCAATAGTTCTTGGCTCAGGCGTGTTGATGCTGGCGACTTGTTTGAGTGGAGTTTTGGCTCCATAATAGTCGACCAACAAATCCTCCACCAAAGAGGCATTAGCTCTGCCAGTCCTTATTTTTGAGCCTTCACTTTTAAAATGTTCAATCGTTTTTTCCAAATCTTCTTTGTGCAAATTTATGATTTCGTTATACATAGATACGTAGTAAATTAGTTAATTAGTTTCTTAGTTAATTAGTTAGATAAATTTAAGTGTATTGCCTATTTAACTAAGCAGCCACTTAACTATTCAACTTTTTAAAAACTTCTCAATCCCGCATAAATCTTAACTGGATTAATCATATCATATTTAAGAACACTGATTTCTTTTGCTGTGTCCAATTGAAAGGTTGCCCATTTTGCTCCGCCATCCGTTGATTTATAAATCGCCTTGGCAGAAGAATACATAAGCTCTTTTGAATTTTTAGGATTGATTGCAATAACTCTGATTCCAAATGCCTTGGAACTCTGAATCAAATTCAATGGACTCCATTCATCGGAGCCTGAACGTCTGAAAATTCCAGCATCCGTTCCGACATAGGCCACTCCCCCTAAATATGGATCAGTCACCAAATTATAGATGCTTGTAGTGTGCGTAGCGGTATCGATTTTTTCAGTGATATTTTCAATAGTCGTTCCTGCATTTTTTGTCTCAAGCACTCCGATTTGAAAAACTGCAAAAAACACATGTGCATCACTGGCTGCATCAAATCCGATGCTGACAATTGGTCCGACCAAGCCAGGATCCTTTTTCAAGTTGACCCAAGTTTGCCCTCCATCAACAGTCTTCACAATCACGCCTTCATTTGTGCCAGCATAGATGACATTTGGATTGAATTTGCTGATGGCAAGAGCTGAGATGGTAGTGCCGTCAGCTGGTTCAGTATAAATCTCTTTCCATTCCTGACCTTCAGCTAATCGCTTGAAAATTTTTGCTCTCCCATTAAACACTCCGCTGCCATACATGATGTCAGGATTGGCAGGATTGAAAACCAGTCCGTATGCTTTGTCTGGATATGCGACTGCCGTCCAATTATCTCCCGCATCCTTTGAAACAAACAAGCCGCTGCTCATTGTGCCAAGATAGATGATGCTTGGATCAGTGGGATGAATTGCGATCGACAGAACGTCCACCCCTGCAATGGTTTTTTTGTCATCAATCTTCATCTTGGGATTCCAGGTGCTTCCACTATCCTCAGTTTTTATCAAAGTAGCATTGGCCATGGTGTTCTTGGAAGGCACCAGCGAAGTGAGGCTGCAGCCTGACAGGAAAAAAGTTACAGCAACCACAGGCAAAATTGATAATATTTTTTTTGTCATATTTTTCAGCTTTTTACTTTTGATTGATAATCGATATCGGTATTATATCAAAGAAATCAGAAAGAATCCAGCAGTGCATTCAAAAATATGAACAAGCAACAACTCCGGATCATATTGACAAAACAAGTTCAACATATTATCCTTTAGTCTCGAAATGATTAGCAGTACCACTAAAACAACAGGAGGAAATTACTATGTTAAAAAGCACATTGACAGCAACAGGCAGCCTTGAGCCAATTGAGATTGATGAACTACTCGCTGAACTCAAGAAAAACGGCGTAGGAGAATCAGACTTCAACATGAATTCAACTGGCGGTCAATTTCGCGACATTGAATTGATTATCAGAACTGAAAATCCCAGAGAACTACTTTTAATTTTTATGGAAGGATCGCTAAAAGAGGCTGGCGTTTCAGATAAATTAACATTTGGTTTCATCTGATTCTCTCCTGCAGATTATTTCAAACAGAAGTCCTATTGGTAAATCCAATGGACTTCTTTTTTTATCTAAACTCCTGCCCGTTCGAATCCCTCTGTGTGTACAATTTAGACAAAGGATTTCCGCCTCACTGTCTGCTGACAGCTCGTTGCCCGCGGCAGCGCTGAATGCTCGCACGCTCTCATTCATCGGCGTTCGATTATTCGCCTTCGCTCATATCTCACTCCTGCCGGTTCGAATCCCTCTGTGCACAAAGACAAAAAAATCCCCAATAGGGATTTTTCTCTTTGTGGGCACAGTCTGTCACGCGTCGCTCGTTCGCCGTCGCTCACTTGCTCCTTGTCCTGGGCAGCGCTGAATGCTCGTATTCCTCGCATTCATCGACGCACGCCGCATTGCTTTTCTGCTGAAAAACAATTTGCTTAGCTTCTGCCCGTTCGAATCCCTCTGTGCCTCTAATAAAAATTTAAAAACACCCCAAAGGGTGTTTTTAAATTATCATATGTGGGCACAGAGGGATTCGAACCCCCGACCATCGGCTTAAAAGGCCGCTGCTCTACCAACTGAGCTATGTGCCCGAATTATTAAGTCAACGATATTAATTATATCTGAAATGAAAATTAAGTCAACAAGACAATATTCAGACCGCTTTATGGACTTTCAAACTTTATAAACTTTATAGCTATTTCCCCCTATTTATCGCGTCTCTTAACAAACACCAAGAATGCCAAAGGTGCGATTATCCAAGCCAATTTCCACCAAGGATAAGTGAAATAAACCAAGGAGTTTTTAGAGATGTATAGTGCAGCATCTTTAGCTGGAAGAGCAGATATGATGATACTAAGTAAAAGTAACACCTCCAGAAAACTCATCATGAAAACTTGCCAGAGAGCCAGTCCGGAGCCAGACTGATGAATGTCGAACAAATATGGATTCAAAAGTGTCAACAAAGTGACAATGATCAGAAAAAATAAAATTGAAGAATTCCTAGTAAAACTCATGATATCACTAGGAATAAACTGCAAAATTGCCAGTGAAATATAGATGTTTATCAAAAAATTGTGCAAACGAAACCTGCCTATCAAAACCCAAAAAAGAGTGCTCAGCACCAACAAAACCAAAGCCAATGTTGCCATCTCTGCGGCGCCACTCGCCAATCCGAAATTCATGAAGATTTTATCCAATTGCATATGGAATTATATGATGAATTATTACACTGCCTTTACTATATTTTAGCCTTATTTGACATTGTGAGCAAGCGCAATTACAGATGGACAAAATTTGAAATAAAGGCTACAATACAAACCAGGATGAATCCTGCAGTGAAAATCTCAAGAATGATTCATCGCCAATTTTAACATGAATTTTTGCTTTAAATAAGGCTTTTTTTAATAAAGAAAATCGCAATTTGGCCAAGAGCCTTTCGAATTTCTACTGCCAAATGAACAATCCTGAAATACCCAAAGCGATCTTTTTTTGGACACTAGTTGTCCTTTTTTGGCTTACCTCAGCCACCATTATTGGCTATGCCTTCGGTTACCGTTTCAATTTTCAAAATGGAATTTTTGTCTATGCCGGTTCAATTTCCCTGAAAACAACACCTCAACAAGTTGATGTCTATATTGATGGCGTGATCATGCCCTCAAAATCATTCAATCGTCTCAATAATTCATATCATATCGGAGGTATTGTGCCAGGAAACTATTTGGTTGAAGTCAAAGCTCCAGGCTATCAAGCTTGGTCAAAAAAAATATCAGTGCACAGCGGAATCTCAACTGAATTCTGGAACATTACCCTAGCTCAAAATTCATACGCTCGCGAAGATTACGACTCCCCTGGCATTGGAAAATTCTTCATTTCTCCTCGCAAAAACTTGGCAGCTTTCTCACAGCAAATTGAAAACAACTTCTTGGTGAAAATTTTTAATCCTGGCACTCTCGAGATGGGGCAAGTTTTTATTGCAGATGATTATAAATTCACCAATGACAGCAAGGAAAACATTGAGTGGTCGCCCCAAGCTCATCGACTCATCATTCCCGCAATCAAAAATGAAGGCGGCGAAAAAAATTATTTCATTGTATCAGCAGACAACACTCAAGACATCGTCAACATCAGAGACCTCACTGGAGACAATAATCTTTCTCATTCACGTTGGGATCCAAAAAACAAAGACGTTCTTTTTTACATGTCCAACAACAATCTCTACCGCTTTGACCTCAATGATTTGACCAGCAAAAAATTGGTAGCTGAAAATATCGCCAGCTATGACCTTTCTCCAAAAGCACTCTTCTATTTTCAATTGCCAGAAGGAATCGTCTATAAGACCAATTTTGATGCAACTGATTTTCCAACTCAAATCACCACTTCTGGTCCAGCAAACATGAGCGATGCCTCATATCAAATCATCGTCTATGATGATGATCGCGTTGTTTTCCTAAACAAAAGCAATGACCTATTCATCTATAATCTGGGCGAAGATGGAGATACATATTTCCGTGAGCTCTCAAGCAATGCCACGGGAAGCCAATTTTCCGATGATGGCAAGAAGCTGCTCTTTTGGAATGATCATGAAATCTCAGCCTATTTTGTGCGTAAATGGGAAGTTCAACCGACCCGCAATGAAAATGATTTAATGTCAATCACTAAATTTTCAGACCAAATTGGAAATGTGCAATGGACCAGAGACTACGAGCATGCCTTGTTTACCAATAACAATAAGATCAAATTGATTGAATTGGACAACCGCGACAAACGCAACATGGCAGACATCCTGTCGCTCAATGACAACACTTCTCTGCTCGTGAACAACTTCACCGACAGCAAACTCTATTACACTGAAAAAAATGACCAAGGGCAAAACGCCCTCCATGCAATTTACTTTCCTGAGCGCACCACCTTCCTGCAAAGCCTCTTCCCAGCCGGAACAACCACTGCAACAAACTAGCTTACCAGGCTTTAGCTTTTTAGCTTCTTAGAAAAATACAAAAGTGTGTCATTCTGAGTGAAGCGAAGAATCCCTAAATATCTTAGCTACTAATACTGAGCACGGGATCCTTCATTGCATTCAGGATGACAAGATAAGAACGCATTGCAAAATGCGTTTTTTGATATTAAAAAAGGCTTGTGCGTCTGAATTTCCAGACACACAAGCCGTAAACATTCATCAATCCTCAATCAAATAACAACCAGATCTTTTTTGGTTCGCCTAAATACCACTCCTTGTTCCATACTATTATCAGGAAAATCAATAATAGAGAAATATTTCTCTGTCCCATCATCTGCAACTTTTTTCAGAATTGTTATATTTTCAATTCTACCAAAAAGTTTATAAACCCCTTCCTTGATTCTTTCAAATTGCACGACCTCACCAGTAAAATATTGATTAATACCACGAACAAATCCAAAAATAGATACAGTGATTATCAAAAGAATAATACCAAAGAACAAAGCAATTTTGTCATGCTCATTAAAAGCATTAGCAATTAAAAATGCAGACAATGGAACTCCAGAAAAAAGTGTCAACATAAAAATGAAGAAACCAATTTTATCTAATATTTTACTCATTTATTCTCCTTTTACGTTTTTAGTCTGCCGACTCTAGATTGTTAAATCAGCTGCTTTTTGACAGTTTTTATACTGACCTATTATTATACTTCTTTTTCAACAAAAAGTCAAGCAAAATGAGGACAAGTTTATTAATGCCTTGTTTTAGGCATTAATAGCGCCTAAAGCTTTATCGCATTTTTATAGCCATTTCGTATCTATATTTTTTTGCCATATGAAGTACGTAGGCGAAAGACGAGTGATGAGCGTTAAGGAATTTTGAAACGTAGCGTCCGTCAGCAGACGAAGACGCGCAGTGTAAATTCTAGCGAAGAGTGAAGTCTTTGCCACAGTATCTTCATCAGGCATAAAAAATATAGATGCGAAATAGGAGATCTTGCTAAATCCTGGATTCCCGCCAGAGTTTATGCTTGCCTTTAAGCGGGTGCGGGAATGATAAAGTTTTATGTAGACAAAAAAAGACATCTCTTTCGAGATGTCTTTTGTATAAATTGCAATAACTATCGTTTTGCCCATTGTGGAGCTTTTCGAGCTTTCTTGAGACCGGCTTTCTTTCGTTCAACTTCGCGAGCATCGCGAGTCATGAGTCCAAGATCTTTCAAAGTCTTTTTGAGTTCAGGATTGAAAACAACCAACGCACGAGCAATTCCCAATCGCACAGCTTCAACTTGACCGGTCACTCCTCCACCACGGACAAGCACTGTCATGCGGAATTTGTTGTGCAAACCAACAGCCTTAAACGGTGTCAGCATGTTATTCTGAAGTGAAACTGTTGGGAAATAATCCTTAAGCTTCTTATCATTGATCACAAGTTCATTTTCAGTAGCTTTCTCATCTGCATACAATCTGACTTGAGCAACAGAGGTTTTTCTTCGTCCAACAGCATAGAAATATACGCCGCTTTCTTTTTTTGTAACCTTTGCCACTTTTTCAACTTTCACAGTTGCTTCTTTAGCTTCAGCAGGAGCAGCAGTTTTCACAACCTTAGCAACTTTTGCAGCCTTAACAACCTTTTCAGCTTTTGGTTTCACAACTTTTGCTGCTTTAGGTTTTGCAACTTTTTCAGTTTTCTCTACTTTTTTTACTGCCATATCTTATGTGTTATATGAAAATTAGTGTGTTACATCTATCTTCTTAGTTGTGTGCTCAATTCCAGCGACAGCTGTCAAACGAAGCATCATCTTATCTCTAAGCTTATTCTTCGGAAGCATTCCATACACTGCGTTTTGGATGACTTTACCAGCATCTTTTGCAAGCAAATCTTTCAAAGAAATAGATGAAATTCCACCTGGATATCCACTATATTTATGATAAATCTTTCCTTCAAGTTTGTTGCCAGTAACCTTGATTTTATCCGCGTTAATAACAGTAACGAAATCGCCTCCGTCAATGTGCGGGATGTAGTCAACCTTATTTCGGCCACTTAATGTCTTTGCAATTTCAGTTGCCAAGCGTCCAAGCACTTTTCCCTGAGCATCAAAGAGATGATATTGTCTGTTCATATGCGTTATAATTCTCTAATTTATACAAATTCAATTATTGCCATTTCTGCTCCATCACTTTTTCGTTGAGCGATCTTCATGATACGAGTGTATCCACTTGTTCGGCCTGCAAACTTCTGGGCAAACTCACCAGAAAGTTTTTTTACAGCGATTAGTGGAAGACCCTTTCTTAAATCACGCAAAACTGCAACCTTTTTAGCCTCATCATTAGATATCTTCTTCACTTTCGTGATGATTTTATCCATCATTGGCTTAATTTCCTTGGCTTTCGCCTCGGTTGTAGTGATTTTTTCCTTCATAATAAAACTACCCAAGAGCGTTTTAAGAAGCGCTACTCGTTGTTTTTTCACTCTGCTAAATTTTCGTGTTCTTCCAAGATGATTCATATATTTTCAATTGCTAGTCCTGTTTAAGGGTAATTCCAAATTCTCCGATTGATTTTTTAATTTCCTTGACTCCTTTGTCGCCCATTCCTTCCAAGGCAAGCAATCCTTCTTCATTGAACTTCACAATATCTTTGATTTTCACAATTTTACTTGCTTCAAGGACATTAAGTGTTCGAGTTGAAAGATTTTTCAGTTCAGTAACTTTGATCTTCAAAGGGTCAGCAGCTTCCTCAACTACTTTTTCCTCGACGATTTCAGCTTCCTTAACTTCTTCAGGAGCAACTTCTTCAATAAGTTCGATACCACCAAGCACTGAAAATTGTTCGACCAAAATTGTAACAGCTTTTTTGAATGCTTCTTCTGGAGTAATGCTTCCATCAGTCACAACCTCAAGGGTGATTTTGTTATAGTCAGTTCGCTTTCCAACTCGCATGTTTTCAACTTCATAGTTCACACGACGGATTGGAGTGTAGACTGCATCAATTGCAATGACACCGATTTCCTTTTCTGTTCTGTTTTGCTGATCGATTGGCACATATCCCAAACCTCTTGAGATTTCCAATTCCATTTCAAATTCAACCTTTTTATCAGTCACAGTTGCAATGATTTGATCGGTGTTCACCACTTCCACGCTTGAAGGACATTTAATTTCCTTAGCAGTAACTTTTCCTTCACCTTTGAATTTAAGAGTCACTTTCACAGGTTCTTCGCTATGCATTTTGAAACGAATTTTTTTAAGATTCAAAATAATTTGCACTGCATCTTCCATAACTCCATCAAGAGTTGAAAATTCATGAGAAACTCCTTTTATTTTAACGGTGGTAACTGCAGCACCTTCCAAAGATGCTAAAAGAACACGCCTAAGCGCATTACCAAGGGTCATACCATAACCCGGATAACATCCCATGATTTCGAATTTCCCACTATTCTGATCAATTGGGGTGTATTTTGGCTTTTGAGGAAGCGACACTATTTGCATATCCTCTTTCTAACACATTAATCATGGAGATTATCCACAAGAAAGGCGTTTTTCGATTAAAAAAGTTAAATAAAGCTCTAAACAAAAATAATATTAACGTGAATATGATTCAACCACCATTTGCGGATCAACTTGCACTCCAACATCTTCGCGAGTTGGAAGTGAAATCACTGTTCCTTCTAGTTTCGATTGGTCAAATTTAATCCAACGAGGAAAATCTTTCTTATTAGCGAGAGTCTGAATTTGATTTTTGAAATATGCATTGTCCTTCTTTGATTCTTTGACTGAAACCACATCCCCAACTTTCATCCAACATGAAGGAATTGTAAGTTTTTTGCCATTAACCAAGAAAGCTCCATGAGTCACAAGTTGTCTGGCCTGAATTGGAGAAGATGCAAGTCCCATTTTGCGAACCACATTGTCCAAACGCATTTCAAGACGACTCATCAATAAGTCACCAGTCACACCTGGTTTTCCACTGATTTCATCATAATGCTTGCGAAATTGTCTTTCCAACACACCATACATACGCTTAATGCGTTGTTTCATGGCTAATTGCTTTCCAAATTCACTAAGTCCCCTGGAAATACTTTTGCCATGCACACCTGGAGCATATGGACGACGTGAAATGGCACATTTTGCGCTATTGCATCGATCACCTTTCAAGAAAAGCTTTTCTTGAGCTCTGCGACATCTTTTACATTTTGATCCTAATAAATCTCGTGCCATAAAAATCAGGTTTTAGCTATTTAGCTTTTTAGCTTTTTAGGAAATTGTTTTCCTGAGAAGCTGAGAAGCTAACGCCTAATAAGCTGTTATATATTATACTCGTCTCGGTTTCTTTGCTCTGCATCCATTATGAGGAATTGGTGTTACATCTTTGATTGCAGTAAGTTCAAAACCTTTGTTGGCCAATGAGCGAATTGATGATTCTCGTCCGGAGCCAACTCCTCTCACGAAAACATCCAACTCATGCATTCCAAATTTCTTCACTTTCTCAGTCACATCATGCACAACTTGAGTTGCAGCATATGGAGTTGCCTTCTTTGCTCCCTTGAAACCAAGCAGTCCAGAGCTTGACCATCCAAGCATGGCGCCATTAGCATCAGAAATCATCACCATTGTATTGTTGTAGGTGCATTTGATGTGTGCCTGTCCTTTGCTGATTTGTCGCTTGATCTTCTTTTTCTTCTTCTTTGTTTCAGCTTCAGTTGCGCTAGCAGTTTCTGCAGAAATTTCACCAGATTCTGCAGCTAAAAGTTCTTCAATTTTTTTAATTTCGTCTACCATATTAATCAGGTTTTAGCTTTTTAGCTTTTTAGCTTCTAAGCTTTTTATAAAATGTTTATAATCTGTATCATCCCCATTATTAGACTAACAAGCTAAGAAGCTAACGCCTAATAAGCTACTGCTATGTCTTTGATTCACTTCGTCGTCCACTTCCCATGGTTCTTCGGACGTTTCCTCGAACTGTTCGACTGTTAGTCTTTGTTCGTTGACCATTCACTGGAAGTCCTTTTTGATGCCTGGAACCACGATAGCTTCCAATTTCTTTCAAACGTTTGATGTTCATTTTAACTTCATGCTTGAGCTCTCCTTCAACCTTATATTTCTTTTCGATTTCATCTCGAAGTCTGTTTGCATCTTCAGCTGAAAGGTCTTTGGTGCGAGTTGTCATGTCAATTTCAAGAAGCTTCAAAAGCTTACGGCTAGTTGAAGGTCCGATTCCAAAGACATAAGTCAAAGCGATTTCTATTCTTTTTTCATCAGGAAGATTTATTCCGGCAATACGTATCATATCTTGCTCAATTTCTAATCTCTATCCGCCGATTGGCGAAGAAAATCGAAAATTATTATTTATTATTTAGCCTTGTCGTTGTTTATGCTTAGGGGTGGAACAAACTATGTACACTCTACCTCTGCGTCTAACAACTTTACATTTGGCGCACATTTTTTTTACTGATGCTCTTACTTTCATACTTTTATTTACCACCAATTACTTATAACTTTTTCTCCAGTTGCCATATTGGCAACTGTCATTAGTTGTGAGTCTTTAGTTATTAGTTATTTACATTCTTTGCGTTACCCGTCCTTTAGTAAGGTCGTAGGGACTCATTTCCATGAGCACTCGATCGCCGGGAAGCAATCGTATATAATTCACTCTCATTCTTCCTGATATATGTGCCAGCACTTCATGACCATTATCCAAACGCACTCGAAACGTCGTGCTAGGAAGCGTTTCAATGATAGTTCCTTCGAGTTTTATCAACTCTTTTTCCTGTTTTGGGGCCATATTTTGCTTTCAATTACAACATAAAAATAGAGGGGATTTACTTCCAACACACTATCCTCATTCATGAAATTCAAATAGTAAGTTCCTCTAATTGGTATACTTTATTAAGTTTTTCCAAAAACGTATATAAATCTTAACAAAGTATTCTTTTCTTGTCAACCCCTTTAAGTGGAAGCAAAACCACTCCCCTTTTTCACGAGGATTTGGCGATTTCAAGCCTTGCAATTAAAAGTCTGAAATCAAGCAATTATTCATGATTTTTTGGCTTATTATCAACCTTTTTATTCATTATCATCTATTTGCACCGTTACGCGCTGAGCATATTGCGGAATTCGGGAAACAAATGTCGGTTGAAATTCAACATTGGCACTCTTTATAGCTGGGTATTTTCTCAAAATTGCAGCCAATTGATCATCTGCTTTTCCCAAAAGTTCTTTTTTTATCTTCTCACTATCTATCACTGGAGTTGCAGTTATTTCCCCATACACTTTCAATTTCAAGGTATTTTTCTCAAAATCAGCATCCACCGTACCATATTCCACTTTCGAAATGCTTTTTTTGACTTCCTGCAGTTGATCACTAGCTTTTAATGATTGCTCCATGATTTTTCTCACATCACTTTCAGCAAAAACCAACACACGAACTGAGGCTGACACATTATATTCAAAAGTACTCATCATGTCATTCAATTTCGCATTGGAGCTGGATCTTGAAATTGTAATTTTTTCAGCTTGTTCGAGAGCCACTTCTCCATCATTCAAGCCATCTTTAACTGCTTGAGCTATCTTTTCCCTGATTGCCAATTCTGTTTTTTGCTTAGCGCTATCAAGATCTCTTTGTGTAACCTTGCCTCCTGTTTGCTCACTGCCCTCGAGCGAACCGCCAACCATAGCCTGACTTGATTTTGCATAAAATTTTGCATATTTTGGCCCATCCTTAAATCCTGGAATGGTAAAGTCGGCTGCCTCAATGTTGCATTCAGTTCCTGCTTGATCAGCAATCACTTCTGCCGTAATCACTCCAGGCTTAATTTCACCACCAACTTTTGTCATGCCTGGCACAGCTACATTTTTCACAAGTCTAAATATTTTCCCATCTGCTGACTCAAGCCTAGTGGTGGCAATCAATGTTTGAACCGAAGAATCATATTCATTATAGATGACAACGCTGCCATGAGCTTTTTTGCCTGCCACCGCAGATAGTCCTTTGACATCATATGAAAGTGAGATGGTTTCATTTTTGTCAATTATTCGAATTGGGATATTGAGATCATCAACTTCTACAAGATCAGCACTACCACGTAGCTCCAAATCAACTTTGCTTTTCAAGATGTTAGGCTCAACACTTATTTTTGCACTTGGCAAAAACAGATACACAGCCACACCAACAAAAGCAAACGCACACAATCCAATAAACGCAAAGAATATTTTTTTTACTCTTCCTCCCGTTCTTATTTCTCCAGTATCAAGAACTGATTTGTTTTCAATTGCTGCACCTGACATGAATTCTCTTTGTGAATACATTTTTTCCAAAGCTTTTTCTTTTTGCGAATCAAGACTTCTTTCATTTTTCACTTGCCCAATATTCATAGGTCTTGGCTGATTTAAGGAGGTAATATTTTGTCCGACAGGATTGCCAAATGAATTACTTGCAACTGCTCTGCGCAAAGGTTCAGTTTCTTTTTTCACAGGAGGCATGGAATTAACAGGAATACTTCTTCTGATTGGCTCAGTTGGAGCAACTGTTCTGAAATCATCCTCATTGAAACCAACAGAAGGGGTATAGAAATCACTTGATCCAACACCACTCAATCTGACTTGCTTGATTTGTTCTTCCCTAACCTCACTGTGTGGAATTTGATGAGCAACAACTTCTTCCTCTCCCATATCATCCTCATCTTGCTGATCACCTGCATCAGAAGCAGGCTCCAAGCCATCGAGGGTTGCTCGCACTTCCAATCCTGAACGCTGCGCCATCGAAGCACCTATTTCGTCTTGCGTAACAATAATGACTTGCTTTCGAACCTTATCAGCCTCACGCTTCAATAATTTCAGATTTACAATGCTTTGCAAGAAAAGAGCTCGCTTAGGCACCACGAAATAGTTCTCAATAGACATGGATTTATTCAGGCGGTCAACCACTGATGAAATCTCTTCCTCAATATCGATGTAGAATGTTTGGTGCATACGATTAGTTTCAAGTTTTTAAAGTTTTTAAAGTTCATAAAGAAATATCAAAATAAATATTTCTCAATAAACATAACCACTTTACAAACTTTATAACTTTATAACTTTATAAACTTTTTTAGTCTTGCATTGTCTGCAGAACTCTGCGCAGAATTCCAGCCATAACTTTCTCTTCACCAGTCACATCCATGACCAAATTTGCCAAGCCCATCGGAGTCACATCTTGTGGATTTTTGAGCTCATTCGTTTCATCAATGATGCGCACCACGTCGCGCGGTTGCAAATAATTCACCGTAGGAGTTTTTGAAAAAGGCAAACTGCGCACCCAGTCCGTTGTCAACAATATATTCTTAATATCTGGCAAACCGGAACCTCCGCCGCATAGCAATATTTTTGACGGCAAAACGTCTGATCCTGCAAATTCCGAAAGCGAAAGTTCCACGCCACTAAGCCAAACCGAAGCATCGTTCTGCAGGATTTGCTCAATCTTGCCACTCACATCCGCGCTCAATTTTCCTTCGGCATATTTTATTTTCAACTCTTCCGCTTCTTCAAATTCAATTCGCAATTCTTGCGCCAATTTTTTAGTGAAGGCTCGCCCACCAAAAGCAAACATCTTTGTTCCTTCAAGACCGCCATTTCGCACCACTGCAATATCAGTTGTACCACCACCTATATCAATGAAGATTGCACTAAAATCCAAGGCGTCGTCATAGTCCACAGAGCGTGCAACAGCATATGGTTCTGCAGCAATACTAAGCAAATCGATGTTAAGCTCATCAGCAATGGCCTGCAGCGCACCCAGATGAATCATGGGAGCATAAGCGTTGAAGATGCTGACTGAAACATCCTTACCTTGAAATCCAACTGGATTGGTGACCTGATATCCATCGATTCGCACATCCACAATTGCCGCATTGATAAGCTTCACATCAATATCTTGTCCGGTTTCCCAAGCAATCTGTTCCTGAATTCTTTCATAAGCCTTGGTTTGAACTTTTTGAATGATATTCTTAAGTTCAGGGAAATCGATGCGCGCATCAGGATTTCCACGTTCATAATGAACAGTGGTCGTTGTGCCCTTAACCAATTCGCCAGCAATACCCACAATAGCCTTTTTGACTTTTTTTATCTGAGCCTTTTCCAGTGCCTTGCCAATAGATATCTTGCAAGTCTCAATAACCCCGGAAATATCCGAGACTGCACCACTTTGCATGTTGCCCCGCTTCTGTCTTTCTTTTCCAACCCCAATAATGTGTCCAGTTTTTCCGTCCGGATCTATTTGGAAAACTAAAGCCTTGGCAACTTCCGTCCCAATATCAAGAGCTAAGTAGTATTCACCACTGCTTTTTGCAAAAATTTTTGAAAAAATTCCCATAGCGACAAAGATTATAATGCTAAATTTTCTTTTTCAATATCATTGATTCTATTTCCACTTGAGTCAGCAGTCCTTTTTGCCCACCATACTCAGTAACCGAACTGCTGCTATTTGCAACTCCCCATTTCAAAGCTGTCATCAGATTCTTCCCTTTGAGATGAGCTGCAAAAAATCCACTAGTAAAGGCGTCTCCCGCTCCAGTTGTGTCAACTGCTTGCTGCATCAAAGCATTCACATGCAAAACAGCCACGCCATCATATGCCCATGCTCCCCTGGCTCCATCAGTGATTGCCACCACCTTTGCCCCAATTTGATGCAAAGTCTTAACTAAATATTCTTCCTCATTCAGCAATTCATGCAACACGTGCTTATCACAACCGCTGATAATTTCAATTGCTTCATCTTTATTTGCAAAAAATAGCTCGCATTTGGAAACTGTTTCTATTATCTTCTTCACATCATCATGAATTGTTTTTTGGCGAGGATTGAAAACTATCGGCATATTATGTTTTTTCGCAAAAGCCAGCACTGTGTCAATATTTTGTTGCCAAGCACCGCTCAAATCACCAATGAAAATCCAGTCATGATGTCCAATCTTCTCAGTTTCAATGACGAGTTTCTGATTCGCAATCTGATTGGAAAAAATAACCCGATCAGCACTTTTCATGTCAATCAAAATAGTTGAGAGATCGCTTTGGCAATCTTTTTCAATAATATCCATACTATGATTGACGCCGATCTTTTTCAATTCCCGCACAATCCATTTTCCAATTTCATCATCACCTATTCTAGTATAGCATGAAACATTTTCTCCAAGCTTCACTAAGCCAGCAGCCACATTAACAGAGATTCCACCCAGAGCTTCATATCGCTGTTCGACATGATATTTTGCGCCCAATTCAAACATGATTTTTTTTTGCGCAACAAGATCCCTTGGCGTCTCCAAGACAACGCCTTCACTTGTTGGAAAAAACATATCCTTACAAACCGATCCAATTGTGAGTATTTTCGCCATTTATTCGAGATAACATGTGACCTTTAACCTTTGATATTTGACTATTTTTTCCCTGGTCAATTGTTAATTGTCAAATGTAGATTTTTTTTATTTTATTTCCTGCTCAATCTTCATCAAACGATTATATTTGCAAAGTCTTTCTCCGCGTGACAATGATCCTGATTTGATGAATTCAGCTGCAGTTCCAGCAGCAAGATCAGCAATAAAATCATCAGTGGTTTCCCCGGAGCGATGAGAGATCATGATCTTCAACTTGTTTTTCTTGGCCAAGCGTATGCAATCAAGAGTTTCAGAAAGACTACCGATTTGATTAACTTTGATCAGCACCGTGTTGCAAGCTTTTTCCTTGATGGCGCGCTCCACTCTTTTCACATTTGTCACCAACAGATCATCTCCCACCAATAAATTTTCAGTCAACACATCTTTCGGAATTCCAGGGAGGATTTTTTTACCAGCAACTTTTTCAGTCAGCATCCTCCAACCCTCCCAATCATCTTCTGCCAATCCATCCTCAATTGAAACCACGTGATATTTATCAATCCATTCTTTATACATGCTGATCAAGCGCTCTTTTTCCAAATGCACTCCTTCAGGCTTGACCAAATAATGATTTTCTTCTTCCACGAAAAAATTGCTTGCTGCGGCATCAATTCCAAGATTGATTTGGGTGCCAAGCTCATAGCCACTTTCAGTGACAGCTTGATTGATTAATTCCAAAGCTCGCGTATTACTTTCAAGCTTCGGAGAAAACCCTCCTTCATCTCCAACACCACTGCTATGATGACCAGCTTCCAGAATTTTTTTAAGTTTATGGAAAACCTCACTGCCAGCTCTGAGCTGCTCAGTAAATGTTTTGACTCCGGTTGGAATCATCTTGAATTCTTGAATACTAAGTCCACTGTCGCTATGCATTCCCCCATTGAGCACATTAAACATTGGCACTGGCATGGCAGGCTTCACCTTCAATCCAGAGATTTCATTGATATATTGATAGAGTGGAATTTTTTTTGCTTTAGCAACAACCCGACAAACTGCCAATGAAACACCCAAGATTGCATTTGCTCCTAAATTTGACTTATTCTCAGTCCCATCAAGCTCCAACATGATCTCATCAATTTCCGCTTGCGAGCTTGCATCTTTTCCAATAAGCGCATCCTTGATTTTTGTGTTCACATTTTTCACAGCCTGAAGCACGCCAAGTCCGCCATAGCGCGTGGCGTCGCCATCCCTGAGTTCAAGTGCTTCGAACTTACCTGTTGAGGCGCCAGATGGAACAGCAGCCACAGCACTTTCTCCACCACTCAAGAAAACTTCGACTTCCACGGTGGGATTTCCACGTGAATCCAAAATTTCCCTGGCAACAATATTTGCAATTTTCAACATATTTTTTTCTTTTTAATTTTTAATTTTTTTTATTAATATAGATGAATCCAATTGAAAAAATATCCCAACGGATTAACCGAAATCAACAGTCCCAACAACAGAAAGTAATAGGCGCTCAAATATTTCAAAGTCATGAGATATTGTCCACAATTGGAAAGTGTGCGATCGGAATTTCTCCTGACAATTTGACGAGCCTCAATGACGAATATCACATGAATTATCATGATTACTAAAACTGAAAGCGCCAGCAAAATCAATGCCATGTAAATCTGACTGCTATACAAAAAGAATGTTCCAAAAAAGAACAACGGCAAAATCCAGAAAGTCTCCTTATCCCAAAATTCATTTTCTCTTTTAAAATGACTGAGGCTTGAAAAATATAAAAACGGAATAGAAACAAAATTAATCAGAAGTCCGATTGAAAAAACAGTGACAGTGAGCCAACCATATGAACCCAGATAATTTCCTGGTTCAACAATGTCCGCATTGTTGAACAATATCAACAAAATTCCCAAGAACAGCAAGGTCTGCGAAACATACAGCCCAAGCAATGAACGTGCATCGACAGCCCTAAATTCATTGAAGTTTATTTTTTTGTTGAAAATAGCAACACCTCCACCTTTAAATTGAGGACTATTCATATTTAAATTCAAATTTCACAATTTTAATGTTAAGTTCAATTTTAGTATACCACATTTGGAAGCAGAAGCTAAATTGAAATTATCTGGATTGCATCAATTTATCACTTTTTTTCTTTAACACGTAAAGCTTCAATTCCTGGCATCACATTCCCACTCAAATATTCCAACATCGCACCGCCACCTGTTGAAACAAAGGATATTTTATCCATCAATCCTCGCTCTTCCAGCACCTGCACCGACTCTCCACCACCAATAAGAGTGAAGGCATCGCTTTCAATTATGGCATCCAAGATTTCACGCGTTCCACGATCATATGGGGGTTGCTCAAATTTTCCCATCGGCCCATTCCAAATGATGACTTTTGAATTAGCAATAATTTCCTTAAATCTCAGAATGGTCTTTTCTCCAATATCCAAACGATCATCAGCAAAATCAAATGGCAATATAACTTTCGGAGAGAGCACCGTTTTTTGATCAATCGCCTCATTTGCAACTCTACCCCCAACCAAAATATTTGTATACATTTTTTCAAATCTTTGTATCAATGGCAATTTTGTTTCAATTTTTGCGCCTCCAATGATCGCAGTGGCAGGATATTCCGGCTCATGGATAACGCAGTTGAGATTTTTCAGTTCTTCCTGCAGCCAGAGACCAGCAAAACCATTGATGCACTTTGCAACGCCAGTAACAGAAGCTTGATTTCGATGACAAACACTGAAAGCGTCATTCACAAATACATCAAAGTTTTCAGCTAGTTTGGCAGAAAATTCACTGTCATTTTTTTCATCCCCTTCATGAAAACGCACGTTTTCCAACAGCAGAATCTCTCCTGAATTCAATGCTGCCAGAGCTTTTTTCACTTCCCCTCCAATACAATCAGCAACAAAAACAATTTTTCTGCCCAGAATAGTTTCCAGTTCACCTTTGAGTTGTTCAAGAGAAAATTCTTTCAGCACCTTCCCTTCAGGACGTCCAAGATGTGAAATGAGCGCAATCTTTGCTCCATCTTGAGCTGACAAAAAATCAACTGTCTTCTTGCAAGCCTCCAACTTGAATTTCTCCTTCACTTTTCCATTCACAATCGCCACATTGAAATCAGCTCGCACCAGAACTTTTTTATTCAAGAAAACACCTTCTTGAACTTTTTGAATATCATCCATAGTCTAAATAATTTTAAATTTTAAATTTGAAATTTGAAATATTCCCCATAATATCATCAGTTTTAAACTGGACATCAATAAAAAAAATTATATTCAAAATTCGAGCATTTAAAAATTGTAAATTGATTAAAAATTATAAATTAAAAATTGTAAATTCGCACACAGTGCGGCATTACTGATGTCTCCCCATTCCAAAAATTGCAACCACCACGCCTATAAGCGCAGTAATCATCGTAAAAATCCAAGCTCGCATTGTAACCTTAGTTTCCGGCCAACCTTTAGCTTCAAAATGATGATGCAATGGCGCTGCCAAAAAAATCTTGCGGTGAAAAAATTTCTTACTGGTCAATTGAATCGCTACACTCCCAGATTCCAATACATAGAAAAATACAATGATAAAAAGTACGGCAGCTGAATTGGTGAGCATTGCCACAACACCTAGAGTTGCGCCAAGTGAAACGGCACCCGTGTCCCCCATGAAAAATCTGGCCGGATAGACATTGAACCAAAGAAATGCCAGCATTGCACCAGCAGCCGCACTACAAAAGGATGCCAAGTCAATTTTATTTTCAAAAAAAGCAATGATTGCAAAAGAAAAGAAAGCAAATAGAAGCACCCCTCCATTTAAGCCATCCAGACCATCAGTTTCGTTTGAAGAAACAGCTGCAAATAAAATTACAAAAATGAAAAGCGGAATATACCAAAAACCAATTGAGAAGTCACCAATGGCAGGAATATGTAAAACATCCCATCCAAGCTTATAAAAAAACCACCATCCCCCTGCTGAGGCAATAGCAATGAGCCAGCCAAAACGCATCGCAAAGCGCATTCCTCCACCCTTATTTTTTCCCCAACCGCGCACACTCATCACATCATCAAAAAGACCCAGAATTCCAGCCGCAGCAAGCGCAAAGAGTGGCAACCACACTTGTTTGCGACTCAGAAAATCAAGTCGCGCAATAAAATCTATCCCAAAAAGATTTGCCAGCAGTGGAAACAAGAAATGTGAAGCAAAGGCTAAAATAATAATTGGGAGCCAAATAATGACACCTCCCATAGTTGGTGTTCCAGCTTTAACAGCATGCAATTTGTTGACAAAATTTAATTGCTCACCATTTACATCAGTGCTTTTAATTTTAATTCCAATCTTATATTTATATAGCAGATGCGTCCAAAGAGGCGTGATTGCGAAAGCCAAAATAAAAGCAGCCAGTCCTGTGACAAGAATTTTAAGCACATTGACAACTTCCGGAATTGTTTGAATTTGAGCAAATTGCATAAAAATAAGTTTAATAAATTTATAAAACTATCAGCCTTCCAGTATCACACAAAACATTCTTTTCCAGCTGCTTTAGAAACTTCCCAACTCACACTTGCGCGCTAGTTCCAAGTATATGAATTGAAAGTCCAACTGACCATGGTTTTGATGTCCTGCCATCGCTGAGGATCATCCAGAACCACACCGACAATTCTGTGTTTCGTGCTGGGATCAGCCACCACCATCAACAATGAATATCCAGCCAATGGGGTGAAGCCGGTTTTTGCGCCAATAATGTTTGGCATTTGATCAAGCAATTGATCAGTGTTCAAAATCGTATGTTCAATTTTTCCATCGACGGAAGTTACGATCGTGTTGCTCGGCAAGCGCGCAATTTTCCAGATAGTGTCATAGCGCAGTGAATAGGCTGCAATGCGAGCAATATCATAGGCTGAAGAATAACATCCTGCCGCAGCATTCTCATCATCCAGATCAAGGCCTGATGATGTGCAAAAATTCGTATCAACCAATCCCAGGTCATCAGCTTTTTTGTTCATCATTTTCGCAAAGGCATCTTGCGAACCTGCCATATGATTTGCCAATGCAATTGCTGCATCATTGGCACTATTCATAAGCATGGCTTGAAGCAAACTTCTCACAGTAATTTTTTCTCCAACCTTAAGTCGTGGACTTATGCAATAACCGGAGCGTGGACAACCTATTTTCGTGCCTTCCGCATAGACAGCTTCTTCATCAATAGTCACAACCTCATCGAGATCTTTCACCTTTTCCATTGTCAAAACTGCAGTCATGAGCTTCGTGAGAGAAGCTATCTGCCGATGAGTGCGGCCGTCAGCATAATGCAAGATTGTTCCACTGTCAGCATCAATCACCACTGAGGCATGCGCATTTGAAACGACAAGATCATCGATTCCATTTTTTCTGGCCGGCAAAAACTGAGGATCATCTGAAGCCTGAGCTTTTGGCTTGGGAAGCTCAATTTGTTTTTGAATTTCCACACCTTTAACCAATCCAACAATGCTCTCACTGCCAACAGAAGAATCAGCCTGAACTTGATTTCCACCAATCCAGCTTTCATGCAAAAACAAGAAAGAATTGAGTGGAAAAAACACAATCATTAAAATGGTTGCCCCTATACTCATTACTCTTTTTCGATTATGGAATTAATTCTCTCATCCACTGAAAGTATACCATATTCTGGCAGATTTTTCACATTATCTATTCCGAGTTTTTTGAGGAAATCAAATGAAATCGCATAAACATATCCTCGTGAATCTTTCGGATTATCATTGCGCTCAATGAGTCCGCGCAATGAAAGATTCCTCAGCGTATATGCACAATTGACGCCTCTGATTGCCTCAATTTCTGTCTTTGAAATTGGACCGCGATAAGCAATGATAGAAACCACTTCCATCGCCGCGTTTGAAAGCGAATCTTGCAGCTCGCCTTTGACCAAGCCTTCAACAAACTCAGCATTTTCAGCTCTGCTCACCAATTGCACTTCCTCACCCTTTGAAAGCAGTGCCAATCCACTTTGACAATCAGCATATTTTTTTGAAAGTTCCGCCAATGCCAATTCAACATCTTCCAATGTCTCATCTGTGACATTTGCAATTTTGACTTTTTTGATCGGCTCACCACTCACAAACAACACGCTCTCAATGGCTGAAATCAATTTATCTTTTTCCATAACTTTATAAACTTTAAAACTTTACAAATTTTTAACTTCTTTATGTTTCAAACGTATTTCCGAAAATAATTCACCTTGCTCCACATGAATGATTCGTTGTTTGACCAGTTCCAGCATAGCCAAAAATGAAACCACCACTTCAACCTTATCTTTCGCATTGGCCACCAATTCCGCAAACGATGTCTGCACTTTTTCTCTCAATGTCTCCTGTAAATGCAAAATTTTGTCCTCCAAAGTCAGGATTTCCTTGACCATTTCTTCTTCCAATTTTTCCACCACCGGAATTTCACCCAAAACTTTCGCAAAAGCTTTTTGCAAATCCTCAGCTACAATTTTTTCAGGTGGATAGAAAACTGTGCCAAAACCCAGAAATCCTTCGCGCGAAAAATTCATTTGCGGCGCATCAAAAACAAGCGCCAACTTTGCTGAAGCATCTTTGAATTTCTTGTATTCAGCCAATTGATATTCCAAATCCTTGATTTCTTCTTCCTCTTCCTCGGTGAATTCCAGCATTGGAAGCAATGCCTTGGACTTGATCAAAATAAGACGCGAAGCTACAGTTAAAAAATCAGCCAGATGCGCCAAGGTAATATTCTTGGTTTCGGAAATATATGCCAAATACTGATCAGCGATTTTAGCCAAACTCACGCGAGTGATGTCCAACTTTTCCTGCTCAGTGAGTTGCAAAAGCAAATCAAGTGGCCCTTCAAATTGTTCAATTTTAATGTGATAGGCCATAATAATTTCAATAATCAATAACCGAAAAAATCCAAGCTTATGCCCGCAAATATTTCTTCTTTAAATTAAGCTCGGCCTCGCTTTTATTGTCAACCAACATGAAAGCAGGATATAATGCCAGCAAAATCACGACAGTGAGGAATAGAAACAGAATTTTAATTGAAAAAACTGCCAGAATCATGGCTGAAACAGCTGTGGCTGCGATATATGCCACGCTTCGAGAGGTTCTGAAAAAACTGATGATATCCATATCGTCGCCATCAATTCTTTTGTAAAAATATGAATCGCGCAAAGTTTCAATCATGGCCGCACCAACCCTGGTCATGAACAGTACGAATCCCCAAACCATAATCGAGGTTGTGGTGACAAAGAAAATACTGAGAGTTGAAAGAGCCATCACAAATAACGCGAAGATTATCATCTCCTTTTCACCCAGTTTTTTGTCAGCAATTAATCCCACTGGATAGTTAACCACGATGAACGGAATGAGCATGATAGTGAAAATAACTCCGATTTTTCCCCAATCCATTCCTAGATCAAGCAAGTAAAGTGGTGTATAGACAGTCATTAAGGCATAGAAAAATTCCAACACAAAAGACACCCAATAGATGCGCATCAGATTTTTATTCACAAAAATCTTCTTCACCAAATCCCTGATAGTGATGTTTCCATTGAATTTATTGTTGCCACCGCGCAAGCCAACCAAACCAATGATGAAAATCAACATGCTGATGATCATTGATAAAAAGAACAATCCAGAATAATCATATTTTTCCAAAATACGCGTGGAAAGAATCGGACCCAACATGAAACCAGCACTGATGATCATCAAGTGCAATCCCCTGATTCTGCCAGATTTCTTATCTTCAGAATATGACTCCATGATGATATCCAAAATCACATACATCAAATAGGCTGTGACAATATTTATCATCAGTAAAAATATTCCCAAAATTGATGGTGGCACCATAATCAGCACCGCCATGGCGCAGATTTGCAGGAAAAAAAACAGGAAGAAGGTCGTCGATTTCCCCAACCATTTGATGATCTTATGCATATTTAAAAGACCTATCAGTGCCACACTATAAGCTAGGAAATAAAAAACACTCACATTTTCACTACCCAATGACAATTTGAAATATGACGACTCAACATAGACCAATAAGGATTGTGAAAAACCAAGTAGGAAAGAGATGAAGGTTATCAATCTCAATTTTCCATCATTGAGCTTTTCTTTATGTTTTTTATTTGCCATTGATTCTTGCCCCGTTAAATTCGCTTTTTTGCGAACATTTAACGGGGGTTTATATTTGTTTTTTGTTAGAGAAACAAAGAGTTAGACAACTTTTTTCTTTTTGGTGACAATTTTAATGCCAGCCTCAATGAGTTGTTTTTCATCCAGCACACTTGGAGCTTCCATCATCGGATCTTCAGCTTCCCCTGTTTTTGCAAAAGCAATCACTTCGCGAATGTTTGGCTCATTGCGCAGAATCATCACCAAGCGATCAACTCCTGGCGCAATTCCTCCGTGCGGTGGAGCGCCATATTTGAAAGCTTCCAACATATGTCCATAATCTCGTTGCACATTTTCTTCTGAAATTCCCATGATTTCCAAAACCTTGCGCAGCGCTTTCGGCTCATGATTTCGAATGCTTCCCCCGCCAGCTTCATAACCATTCAGCACGATGTCATATTGTGTGGTCAAAATCTCAGCGATGTTTTCTTTGTTCATCAATTGCTCCATGAATTCTGGTTTTGGACGAGAAAAAGGATTGTGAGTGAATGTCCAACCAGTTGAAGATTCTTCATCTTTTTCAAAGAACGGAAAGTCCACCACCCAACAAAAAGCGAGCAGATTTGGATCATTCTTGTCTTCGCGAATATCTGGTTTATCATTGCCATATTTTTCCATGGATTCCTTGTAGGTGAGGCGTGGAAATGGAATGGACTGAATTCTCTTTTCAGGAAATTGAGTTTGCACAAGCTTAATGAGCATTTCTTCCACCACATTCATCACATCTTCTTGCTCCACAAAACTCATTTCCATGTCCAATTGAGTGAATTCTGGTTGACGATCACCGCGAGTGTCTTCGTCGCGAAAACATCTGGCAATTTGAAAATATTTTTCAATTCCAGCCACCATCAACAATTGTTTGTATTGTTGCGGTGATTGTGGAAGCGCATAAAACTTTCCCTTATAAATTCGTGATGGCACCACATAATCCCTTGAACCTTCAGCAGTGGTTTTGCCCAAAATTGGAGTTTCAACTTCAATAAAACCTTGCTCCCCCAAGAAATCTCGGAAGAATTTAATCACATTATAGCGAGTCAAAATATTATCTCGCATTCGTTCGCTGCGCAAATCGAGATAGCGATATTTCAAACGCAATTTCTCATCAACCTCCTTAGTGTCTTTGGAAATTTCAAATGGGGTGTTTTTTGCTTCATTCAAAATGTTGATTGAAGTCACTTCCAGCTCAACTCCCCCAGTGACTGATTTTTCATTCTTAGCACTCATGGGACGTTCTTTGACCAATCCTTCCATTTCAATCACAAACTCACTGCGCAGTCTTTTAGCATTGTCATGCGCTTCCACGTGATCAGGAATGATCACGGTTTGGATGATTCCACTGCGATCGCGCAAATCCACAAAGATCAACTTTCCGTGATCACGACGAATGTGAACCCAGCCTGCTAATTTGACAGTTTGTCCAATAAACTTAGGTGTGTCGACAATATTTGTTCGCTGCATATATTTTAAAATTAATGTTAATTCAATATTTCTCCGACTCGCCGGGCAAGATCACTTGGGACTAAATGTGTTTTTTCAAAAAAATCAGTCACTCCCAATTCTCGCACCGGCTGAATATCTTCTTCGATCAGCGAGGCGGAAAGCACAATAATCGGCAAGTTTTTTGTTCTATCATCCAGCTTGAGCCGTCTGACAATTTCTTCGCCGCCCATAGCCGGCATGACCATATCAGTGATTATCAAATCAAAATCTTTTTCAGTTGCAAGCTTGCTACCCCAAACACCATTTTTGGCATATTCCACGCAATATCCCTCGTTTTCCAATTTCCCACCAAACATTTCCAGGAAAATTTCCTCATCTTCAATGAAAAGAATTTTCTTGCCAGCGCACACGATGCCAGCACCTCCTCCATTACTCAAGCGTTCCTTATTTTTCTTTTGTTCGTCATATTCATTCAAGCGTCGTTGCACCTCAATTGCAAGTTCGGACGGACTGTATTGAGTTTTTCCAATAAAATCATTTGCCCCCAAATCCTTGGCCTTTTTTTCATTTTCAGTTTTATCCAAATTGCTAAGCACTATCACCTTTAATTCACTGTCATATGCAACATTGCTGCGCAGCTCTTTAAGCACATCCATCCCGCTCATCTCAGGCAAAACCAAATCCAACAAAATGAGGTCGAATTTCTGCTCAAGCGCATATTTCAAAACCTCTTTTCCAGTCACAGCATTAACAACCTCAAATCCTGCCAATTCGAATTTTTTTTGATATATTTCGGCGATCATCGGATCGTCTTCAACTAGCATTATTTTAGCCATAATCTTTACATTTTATTATGATTTTTCAATATATCCAGTATATCTAAGATAGTAATAAATATCAAGCCACTACAGGGAAATTTTGAATTTCCAATTTTGAATTTTGAATGAATTTTTAATGTTTTAATTTTTAAACATTATGTCATTCAGATTTGATTCAAAATTAGAAGTAATATAAAACACGAAAACCCAAATACGACAGTAAACACTATAAGGTCTCCAATCTGTTTATAACCTCATCTATAATCCATTTTGGCGTACTTGCACCCGCAGTAACTGCCACACTTTTGCAATCAAGAAACCAAGCATTTTCAAGATCAGCCGCCCGCTGAATGAAATATGAGGAAGGATTAACCCTTTGAGCAATTTCCCAAAGACGCGTGGAATTGGCACTTTCAGGCGAACCAATCGCAATTACCACATCATTTTCTTTGGCAAGCTGCTTGATTTCGGTTTGACGATGATGAGTGGTGAGGCAAATTGAATCCACCACTTGGGCGTGCGGATATTTTTTGGAAATTTGCGCAGCTGCGCGATCGACAAATTCCTGATCTTGTGTGGTCTGAGAAATCACTGCCAATTTCTTTTTTGGATCAACATCGAAACCACAAAGATCTTCATCAGTTTCAATGAAAATTGCTTGCTTATTGGCCCATTCATAAATTCCCTTAACTTCCTTATGATTTCTTTCGCCAATAATCACAATTTGTGTATTGCGATCAAAAAAAGCTTTGGCCAATCTTTGCACCTTGATAACGCGCGGACAAGTTGTGTCTACCAAATCAACTTCATATTTTTTGGCCAACTCATATATTTTTGGTCCAATGCCATGAGCCGTGATGACCAAAGTTCCCACCTCCCCTTTTATTTTCTCAAAGAACTCTTCCAGTGGACCTTCCACGTGCACTTTCCTGACACCCATGTCCTCAATTCGCTGCACCACATCGTCGTTATGCACCAAGGAGCCCAACACAAAAATAGGCCGCTTTACCAGCGGGTCTTTGGCGATTTTTTCCACAATATCATATGCCCGCTCCACACCTTCGCAAAAACCAGCATACGCACTTAATGTAATTTTCATTATTTTTTTCGACACTGCTTATTCGCCCAATTATATCCAGCATCAGCAAAAAAAGCAACCCATGCAATATGAAAAAATAAAACCGATATTTTGCATAATAGCCAAATATCGGTTTTCAATTTTTCAAAATGCAGCGCAATAATAATTTTCACCCATCACTGTCAACAAGGGCCTACTGCCTTATTATTATCATCAAAGATGATAATAATAGTTATTTTCTTTCTTTTAAAAAAACTACCACACCAATAACAAGCAACACACAAACAATAACTACAGCAAATATAAACATAGGCGCTGCTTCTTTGTAATTGTAGTGTCCACTCATAGCTGCCCCAACCCAAGGATTTCCATCTAGCATATCATCACCCCCTTTCTTTTTGATTTATTCTGCTTTCAATATATATTACCTTTTCAGAATATCCACAACCTCATATGCCATTAAAAATAATTATTCTTTAACGGCAGCAAAACGACAACCGTCACCCCAAACAAGATCAAGATGCCACAAATGGAGGTAACGGCCAGAAGCTCCCCAGCTCATATATGCAACAAGATGACTGTCTTCACTGTGCCAAACTGACCCCAATCCCACAATTGGAAATTTGCGTTGCAGATCAGGATATTTCGCACCAAATGCCAAGAATTCCTGCATATTAGCCGCACGATAACCCATAGCACTCATCTCAAGAAGTGCATCATCGCTTAGGATGCTTCGATTGAAATGTATAAGCTCAACACTCACTTCTGCGGATTTACCCCTGATATTAAGGAAATGTTCCGAGGTGATGTCTTCATTAGCCCATTCATGCATTGTAATCTCAACCATCTCCTCCACATTTTTAGAATAATCAACTTGCACATTGTATATTATTTTTTTTCCACGATTCATAAAATCAAAAATGACATCAGCTATCTCATTAATAAGTGTTTCATTGGAAGTAAGCATGATATTGGAAATTTCCTTATCTTCCAAGCCTTTTTTGCTTAATATATCAACAATTTTTTTAATAAAATATTCCATCTTGATCATACTTTTTAAAATTATATTAACATTTATGAAAAACTCTTGATTCCCTAATTAGCTCATACAGATGACTAAACTCGCAATGGACAATAGCTTCCATGGATCGATTATTATGACAATATCGTTTAATTACATATTTTTTCTTTTTTCTCAAAAGTTCATCTATTTTTGCCAGAGTTGGTTCTTCTGGAAGATTATAATCAGCAATTTTATCTGCAAAATCCAAAATGAAAATATACGGATTATATCCAATCATTAAATTATTGATATTAATTTTTGCGGAATTGTTCAATATTATAAATTTCATTTCTTCTATTTTTTTCTCATAATTTGGATATTTATCCAGAGCAAGCTGAAGCATCTTCTCAGTAAAGACGGTATCTTTAAGATATTTATCACTATCTAAATTCATTAATTCAGAATAATCATGCAAAAATGGAAACATTTCGTAAAAATATTCTTTTGTAAAAACAAAACAATCCACTATTTCCTTTCGCAAAAACAGTAAATCCTCGTCTCTCAATTTAGAAAAAACTGAAAATGGGATTTTTCCATATTTTTTTTGAAGTTGCAAAATTCTCATAATTCGAAACACTATCACACTCACAACTTTCCCAGCATCATGACAAAATATCACCTCCCTAAGTAAATCACGATCCAACTTTCTTCTAGTTTTCAGCTCAAAAATATCCAATATTTTCATTCCATTTTTTTGAACATCATAAATGTGTTCAAAAAATGACAAGTAACCATAACTCCCATACTGACCAAAATCAAGAAGTAATTTTTCAAAAAATGGCTCTTTTTGTATTTGTTTCTTGATCCACTCAGTCTTAAGAAAATCAACCAAATTATCCAAACCAGTTTGCAAAGTTTTTTTATCAACACCACATGTTATTCTTATCCAGCATTCTTTATCTGTAGCAGAACAAAGTCCCGGAAAAACTGCTGTCCTTTTTTCAACTATCAATTTTCTGAAAAATTCATAACTGCCGTAATCGACATCTAATTGCAAAAAAATATTAATACCAGTTTCTGGCATGATTATTTTTTTCACCAATTGAGGATGATGACTGATAAGCTTATCAATAACGATACTGCGATGCTGTTTTATTTTTAACTCAAAAAAATGTTTATTTTTAATATATTGACCATAGAGAATATTCAAAAAAAATAATCCTAGATTGTAATTTTTATCAAATAATGCCAACTCTCCTGATCCAATCTTAAGCAAACCCTTGCGGAAAAAAAGATCGAACCTTGCATCAAGTTCTTGTAGGATGTAAAAAAAAGATGATGGGCCACCATAGGTTGTTGATGCTCGCTCATAAAATTCAGAGATTATCTCCTCATTTGCAATAAAATATCCCAATTTCATACCAGGAACTGAAACTTTTTTAGATAAGCTATCCATCCTGATTAAGAAATCACTATTTTTCAAATTATTCCAATTATTTTCCGGATATTTTGAACCAGCCTCATCAATAATAAGATATATCGACTTCTCATCACAAATATCAATCAATTCATTAACAAAAGAAACATCCATAAGTTTTCCTAATGGATTAAAATCTCCAAGCAATAAAATCACCTTTGTTGTTTTATCTATATTTCGCTTAAACGCTTCGATGCTAAATTTTTTATCACCAAAAAAATTTATTATTTTTGTGGGTGCGATTTTTTCGCAAGTTGCTGCAAAAGGCACGTAAGTTGGATAATGCGTCAAAATGCCGAAGTTACCATCTTCCTCTCTCTCTTTCAAAAATGATAATAAGTGAAATAATCCGGCCGTAACACCCTGTATCAATGCTACATTATTTTCATTGTAGATATTGCTATTAATTTTATGGTTTTCCAGATCAGCTATAGCCAAGCGAGCTGATTCCCTACCTAAGCTGCAAGAATAACCATACCAATTTCTCGTAAGAGCATAGCTTATGGCAAATTTCAACGAACGCGGAAGACAAAATTCATCCTGATTAAGAGCACCAGTACTTAAAATAATATTTTCATCTGATCTATATTTACCATACAAATCATTATGAAAAAAATCATTAAAGTGCTTCTTGTAATAAGATGGCTTTTTTGAATCAATATAATATCCTTCTTTTTCGTCCACACCAACAACGATATTTTCATTCAATTTATCATTAAATTGCAATGTGTCTACTGATTTGCTGGCTATCTTCTTAAGCTTTTTGATTTCAAAACCCATCATGAAATAATCCTTAATGCATAACATGGAATAGAAAAATTTCAATAAGAAAAGATGAAATGATTTTGACATGTTATTTTTCATTATTTTTGCATGCTTCCTGAATCACAATAGCATCAGTTTTATCAAATTTATCTATCCTCTCTTCATTCTTGATACCTGCAACCATTTTTTTAGTAATTTTTATGCCGTCCTCAATCCCCCTTCGCTCACTCTCCTCTTCCATGTCTGTGACATATTTCAAATTAGCCAATTTTACATTTAATTGCTTATGCCTTTCTTGATATATCTTTTTTAAAATTTCATATTTTTCATTATCATGTTTTTTCCAGAAAATTAAATTGTTTCTATTTCTAAAATAACCCTCATGAAAATTATCAGTTTTTGAAACTTTTGCACCCTCATTAAAACACACAGCCTCAACATGGCAAGCACACAAGAAGCCCGCTTTTCTTGCTCTGAATGATAAGTCGCTACTTTCATAATAAATCTTGAAAATAGGATCAAGCAAACCACATTTTTCAAAAACCTTTGTTTTGACAAGTGTTGATGATATTGAACAACTTTGAAGATTTAATAATATTTTTTTGTTTTTTGGGATTTCTCTTAATGGCCTACATGAAATACCATTTTCATATACGTGCCCACATGAATATACTCTATTTGAATCACTTAGACCCTTAACTAGCGGCTGAACAATTCCCACTTTTGCATTTTTATTTGCAAAATCAATCAACTTACCATAAGCGCTCTCTTCACATGGATTATCAGCATCTACAAGCATAAAGTAATCTGGTCTATATTTTTGATATGAAAATTGCAAACCGACATTTACACCCTTACAGTAAAAATAATTTTCAGTCGCAGATAATAGATCGATATTTTTATAATTTTTCATGATGTATGGTACTGATCCATCTCTTGAATAATTATCAAGATAAACAATATCAACTTTTGCATTTTTTATTTTATCGGCAGCCTTAATAATTGACGCTAAATAACCCTTCTTAATAAAAGAAAGCGCCCTAAATCCAAGAACCAAAACAACAATTTTCTTTCTATTTGTTAATTTCGACATACTGCTTAATTAATTTACATATTTTCTTAACTTCAGATATTGAAACAGATGGATGAACAGAAAGACTGACCTCTTCTCTATTGTGCCTCTCCGTTTCTGGGAGATACCCTTTGGCGTATGATCCAAACTGTGACAGACAATGCAGATTGGTTGGATAATGAACTTGCACATGCACAGAGGAATCTGCCAAAAATTTTATCAACTTGTTCCTATTTTTAATAAAAATTGGGAACATGTGAGGATTCACAACACTATCACTTCCAACCTTACTTATCCTGATATATTCCTCTAGATTTTTCCTATATTCATCCGCTCTCTCAATTCTATCTTTGCGTGCTTGATCCATCTTATCTAGCATTACCAAAAGCAAGGCTGCCTGAAGAGGATCCAGCATAGCATGAATAGCTTTTGGATTAAATTTTACCCGCTTAGCATCTGTCAAATAAATCAATTCGCGAATCTTGCTTTCATATTTCTTATTTTTTGTTGTTATAAATCCAGCATCACCAAAAGCACCGAGATTTTTTGTTGGATACATACTAAAGCATCCAAAATCTGAATCACTTCCTATATATTCACCATTTAACCTTGTTCCAAATGCATGAGAACAATCCTCAATTAATATTAACTTATATTTTTTGCAAATTTTTCTAATTTCCCCCAAATTAACAGGTATCCCATACAAATGAACTGGCAAAATAACCTTTGTTTTTTTAGTAATTTTAGCTTCAATTTTATTATGATCAATTTGCCCATTTTCTGGTAAAATATCACAAAAAATTGGCGTTGCTCCTACAGCAGTAATTGCATATACCGTTGCGTAATATGTATTAGCAACCGTAATAACTTCATCACCTTTCTCAACACCAGCAGCTAAAAGCGCAAGCTGAAGAGCATGTGTTCCGCTCTTACATCCTATTGCATGTTTAGCACCCAAATATTTTTTAACTTTATCTTCAAATTTTTCCACCAATTTACCTCCGATATATTGCCCACTTAAAATAAACTCGCTAAATGCTAGCATCAATTCTGATAAAATTTCTTTATAATATTTTGTAAAGTTTATAGGTTTTATCATATTTTTATAGAAAATTTTTCTGAGTAATTAATTTGCCAGCTGGCAGCAAGCACTTATCATCAAAAATTAAATTATTTTTCTTTAATTTAATTAAAAAATTATTTTGCTTATGGTAAGGACATTTTAAATCACATTTTTTATTAATCTTATCCAAATGTTCCCTATTATTCCAAATGCTACGTAAAGGATTATTCCAAATATCACCTATGCGAAAATCTTCTTTACTTCTATTTGGTGGACAAATATAACATCCCGTTGGACTCACAACTAATCTCAACCTACAAGTTAAACAATTTCTTGATCTTTTCAACCTTGTAACATCACCACGAATTGTTTTTTTATTTTTAATTATCTCCTTTAACTGATTATTAATAATCACCTTAAAGCTATCATCATTTAGGACGTCCATTTTATCCAATTGGTATAAGAAACGATCCTTTATCGATTTAAAAGCCTTTAAATCAAAGCCGTAATCCCTTAAATATGCTGGCCTAACCTCTATATAATTCGCACCAGCCTCCTTTAATCTCTTTGCAGCCTCATATAAATCATCTACGTTCTGTGGTAATAGCAAGAATGATGATCCTATTTGTATTTTGCTTCTTTTTCTTAAATATTCAATTGATTCAAATATCTTATTAAAATCATCTCTATCCTCATACCCATGCACTTGCTGATGAGTTATCGATGATCCAGAGTCCAAAGAAATTCTAATAAAATCAAACCTTGAAATAACACCGAGATTTTTCTTATTCAACATGCCACCGTTCGTATACATTCCAAGATGAATTTTTTTATCCAACAATTTCTTTGAAAAAAAACAAAAATTGGGATTCAATAATGATTCTCCACCCTCGCCAACCATAATCACGGAATCAACATTCATATCACCAAGATCATTAGCTATTTCAAGCAACTTACTCTTGGAAAAAATTAGCTTTTTTATTGGATTAAAATTTCCATCACAAAACACACACTTATGATTACAAACACCGCTAACCAGATCAATAAAGACAGTAGTTAGTGAATTTTCAATTCTATCCTCAAGGAGAGAATTTATTTTATTCTGATGAAATTGCATTTTACCAATAAAATTAAACATTTTTTTTCTGAAAAATATACCATAGCCTAGGTGAATTAACGGTATTTTTCCTGGTTAAATTATTATCAAGCAGATCAACTAAAATAAACCCACTATTCAAAAAAATAGATATTAATTCGTGGGGAAAAAATAATCGAATACTGCTAAAATATTCAATTTGTTTTTTATTATCATAAGTATCAATAACATTTTCAATACTTGTTGAACTCCTTACATCAAAAAAACGTTGATATGATCGCTTCTTTCCATCCAATTTAAGTGTTTCGCTTGAACTAAAATTACGCAATATCCCAATAGGATTAACTGCCTCAATTATTATTTTTCCACCCCTACTGACTAAACAACTTATTCTTCTGATATTCTCAAAATTATCCTCCTCACTTTGCAAATACCCTATCGATGTTCCTATGTTAAAAACCACATCAAATACTTTTTTTTCAAAACTTGGCGGAATAGATATATCATAGTTTATCATTAATGCTTTTTGTATTGCTTGCTCTCTTGCTATCTCTACAACATATGGATTGGCATCAATTCCATATATTTTTTTAAAGCCATCTTTTGCAAGTAATTCCGTAAGTCTTCCAGTTCCACATGACGAATCTATAACTGATAAGTTTTTATTATCAGCATATCTTTTCACTATAGTCTTTATCTGATTAATTCTATTTTTATTGAAAAACATACTTTCTTCATCGATGAAAAAATTGCACCATTTTTTCTGTGAAGTAATATTCCAATTTTTTATCTTCTTCTCAAATTGCTGAAATTTATCATCCCTTATCTTTTGATATTTTGAATCAGCTATATCATTACCCCTCAAAAGAATTTCTACGGGTACATTGAAGATAAGTGCTATTTTTTTTAAAGTTTTCAAAGAAGGGTTCCTATTACCACGCTCCAAGCTACATATATAAGATTTTGTAGTACTTAAAAGATTTCCAACATCAACTTGTGACATCTTATTCAAAAGCCTTTGCTTTTTAATATTTATACCAATAATTTTTGATTCAATAAGCATACATAGTAGTTAACCTATAAGTTAACCTTTAATATGATCTTATTCTATTGCTATCGCTAATTAATGTCAAGTAATGATAATATATCCCATAATGACATACATCAACGCCCCAAAAGGCGCAAAAAAAAGTAGCCACTTAGTGGCTACTTTTTAAGACGAGGTTATAATCATTAAAGATTGCTCCTATATGCACATTTACAGTTTTTTTATTGTAATTGAAAACACTTTCTCATCAAATGTGAACTCTTTTTGTAAGTCATATTCGGGCAAATTATTAGATTGTATTTTATCCGCTAATATTTCCCTAGATATAAGATCTCCAAATTCATTAAAGACTTCCTCTACCCCGGAATAACCCACAATAATATGGTTATCAACTTCATAACCAGCCTCCTTACGCATTTCTTGGATATAACGAACGATTTCCCTTGCCTGACCCTCAAGCTTAAGCTCTGCAGTAATATTTGAATCAATTGCTACAGTTTCCGTTTCGGTTCCAAGTGTTGCACCTTTCACATTTAACTCTTCTGTTAAAATAATACTCCACTCTGGCTTGTTTATAGTTTCATTGAAGACTTTACTATATTTCTGACCAAGAAAAACTCCACTCAACGGTTGTCTAACCTTAATTTTGTTTTTTGCGCGATCTTGCAAACCTATTGTTATAATTTCACGCAAATCACTCATATTGTTGTTCAGTTCCTCATCTATTCTTTTTGCATCAGCAATAGGAAAATCTTCCAAGTGAACAGATTCCAATCCGGTTAAATTCTTATAAATCTCTTCAGATATAAATGGTGCAAATGGCGCCATTATTTTTGAAAGAGTAACTAACACATAGTGCAAGGTTTGATACGCATTGCCTTTATCATCATCATTCTCACTTCGCCAAAAACGTTTACGACTTCGACGAATATACCAGTTTGATAAGTTATCAACAAAATTCTCAAAGGGTCTGATTGCTTTTACTAATTCGTATGCTTCCATATTAGTATCAACCTCTCTAATAAGCTTGTTTAGCTCAGACACGATCCAAAGATCCAAAAGATTATCAGAATCGGCTGGAGAACCAGCATTATTTTTTGGCGTCCACTTATCAACATCAGCATAGAGAGTAAAGAAAGCATAGCTGTTCCAAAGCGTTGACAATACCTTTCTTTGAATATCTTGTATGGATTTCTCTGAAAAACTAATATTTTGAGCATTGAGTAGCGGTGAAGACAAAAGATAAAGTCGAAGTGCATCAGCGCTGTATTGCTCTAAAACGACATCGGGCAGCGTATAATTCCCCAGTGATTTTGACATCTTTTTTCCATCATTTCCAGCAATTGTTCCTGTTGTTACAACATTTTTGAAACTTATTTTTCCAAAAATTCCCACAGAAAGAACGTGCAGCACATAAAACCAAGCTCTTGTTTGGGCAATATATTCTGAAATAAAGTCCGTAGGAAAACTCTTTTCAAAAACCTCTTTATTTTCAAATGGATAATGAAATTGAGCAAACGGCATTGAGCCTGATTCAATCCAAGAATCAAAAACTTGCGGTATTCTCTTCATTTTACCGTGACATTTTTCACAAGCAAAAGTAACATCGTCAACCTTTGGACGATGATAGTCGTCAAGCTCAATACCAGAGGCATTTTTCAATTCTTCATAGGACCCAAAAACTTTCATTTCATCACATTCATCACATTTCCAAACTGGAATTGCTGTTCCAAAATAACGATCACGAGAAATGTTCCAATCTGGAGCACCTTCAATACCATTTTGAAAACGACCATGTTTTAAAAATTCAGGAAACCAATTTATTTTTTCGTTTTCCGCAATCAAATCTTTACGAATTTTTGAAACATTCACATACCAAGCTGGTTGTGCTTTGTAAATAAGCTTTGTATGACACCTATGACAATGGGGGTAACTATGTGTAATCTGTTCGCGCTTAAAAAGTATATTGTTTTCCTTGAGCCATTTAACTATCTCATTATTAGCATCCCAAACTTTCTGTCCACTCCATAGTCCATCAGTAAATTGACCTTCTTCATTAACATTCATGATTATTGGTAAATCATTGGACTTTCTAACTTGAAAATCATCCTCTCCAAATGCTGGAGCGATATGCACAATCCCCGAACCATCATCAGTTGTAACAAAATCTGCCGCAATTACTTTATATCCGTTTTCGATTTCATGTGGGAATATTGATTCATACTCCTTAATCAATAAATCATTGCCCTTAAATTCTTCAACTATTTCTGATGCAACTGGAGGAACTTCATCTGGCCCAAGATTCTTAACACCAGGGAAAAAATCGTCTCTTCTTTTCTCATATACATTCTTAGCTAGTATAAAAAATTCAGGATTGCCATTTTTATCATTATATCTAACTTTAACATAGTCAATATCGCCGCCAACAGCCAAGGCCACATTAGCAAGTAGTGTCCATGGAGTTGTTGTCCAAACCAAGAAATATGAATTTTCTTGACCATTTATCTTCATTTTTACATATACTGAAGGATCACTATCCATCTCATAGCTATTATCCATCGCAATTTCAAAATTTGATAAAGGCGTTGAACATCTAGGACAATATAGCGATACTCTCACATCTTCATAAATCAATCCTTTTTTGTGAAGCTGCGAAAATGCCCACCATACGGATTCCATATAATTCTTATCCATCGTCTTGTATGCATTTTTAAACTCCACCCAGCGACCAACTCTATCAATAACAGTTTCCCATTCAGAGGCAATTTGAGATGTTTCCTTAATGCATTCCTCGACAAAGGTAGCAATACCAACTTTTTCCTCAATTTCACGTTTATTTTTGATTCCCAATTTCTTCTCCACCATATTTTCAGCTGGAAGACCATGACAGTCCCATCCCCATCGACGCTCAACACGATATCCCTTCATTGTCCAATATCTAGGAACAGCATCCTTCACGATAGAGGATAACAATGTTCCATAATGTGGAACACCAGTAATAAATGGTGGACCATCATAAAAACTAAAATATTTATTATTTTTTTTTTGCTCAATGGATTTTTGGAAAGTTCCATCATCTTTCCAAAATTGAATTATTTCTTTCTCCATTTCTGAATATTTTTTTCTTGCATCTACTTTCTTGAATTGCATAAAATTTAAAATTAAACAATTAAAAATATTTTAAATAAAATAAAAACATCCCTTGATATAAGGACGTCTTGGAAACGTGGTGCCACCTTAATTTTCTGGTTATTTCTCATATCAACCAGACTCAAACGGCTATAACGGACTTATCCGACAGGTTCTATTTTGTCACAAGTATCATATATACTGAAACATTTCTTCCTGCAGCTCGGGATTGATATTCCCTCAAACGCTTTTAATTCATCTTTTTATTAAAATAATACTAGCATTATTTATTTAATTAAGCAAATGTGTACAATCAATACAACAATGAATTACCTCGTGGCAAGCGCACGAGGTATCAAGAGGAATTTCTCTTGATACTTTCCACCCGGCAAGCCGAGGGGAATTTAACCCATAACTGATTAAATATTAGCACATTTTCGCAAATCAATACGTATTACTTTTTTAGCATTTGCAACAATTCCTCCACTGTCATAATCTTGCTTTCACTTTCATTTCGCATTTTCACTTCAAGTCCCCCAGCAGCCAAAGATTTTTTACTAACAACCACTCGACATGGAATTCCAATCAAATCTGAGTCGGCAAATTTTGCACCAGCCTGTGCGTCGCGATCATCAAACAAAACTTCAATTCCGTTTTTTTCAAGTTCGATGCAAATTTTTTCAGTTTCTTCATCTTGTCCAAGACTCAAAAGATGCACAGCAAACGGCGCAACATTTTCCGGCCACACCAAGCCCTTGTCATCAGAAAAAAGTTCCGCAACAACTCCCATCAAGCGACTAACTCCAATTCCATAGCATCCCATCAAAATTGATTGCTTTTCACCTTTTTCATCAATATAGAACAAATCCAATGCGTCAGTATATTTGCTTTCCAAATGAAAAGTGTTTCCGACTTCAACGCCTTTTTTCGCCACAAGATCATTGCGATCAAGGCCGAGTTTTTTCAAGTTCTCATCCGTCAAAATTTCCTCATTGATTGCAATTCGTTTTTTCTCATCAACATAAATCGTATCTTCTCCCACCTCAGTGAGTGTTTGGAATTCATCGCTAAAACGAGGCGTGAAAATTCCTCCATCAGCATAGGTGCGATATGTGATTTCCCCCAACCCTAGGCGCGCATAAACACGATGATATGCAGCCACAATCTTTTCATATTCCTGCTCATGCTGCTCTTGATCTTTGCAAAATGTGTACATATCTTTCATCAAAAATTCGCGTCCACGCAAAATTCCGCTCTTGGCCCGTTTTTCATTTCTAAATTTATTCTGAATTTGATACACTGAAAATGGCATGCCCTTGTATGAATTGAGATAGTTGCTAACAGCATCAACAATTGGTTCTTCATGAGTCAGTCCCACTCCAAGTTCTGTGCCATTAACCAATTTAGTCTTGAACCAATTATCCACCTTGGCATCATCCCAACGACCAGTCTTCTCCCAAATTTCTTTGGGTTGCAAGGTTGTCATCATCAATTCCTGACCGCCGACAGCATTCATTTCTTCGCGAACAATACGCTTAATGTTTTCCAGCACTCGCAGACCAAGCGGCATATATGCATACACTCCAGCCATTTCTTTGTGAATAAAACCGGCGCGAATCAAAAGTTGCGCGTTCTTGGCCACCTCATCTGATGGAGCTTCTTTTTTAGTTTTGGTGAATAGTTGTGATTGTTTCATTGTTCTTATTATTCATTAACGCATTAACGAATTAACGCATTATAAAATCTAAATTCAATTTAATATAGATATAATAGCAAATTTTCAGCCTTTTGCAAACAAAAACAGCTAAAGAAGCTGTTTTTGTTTTAATTCTTAATTTCGCAAGTCTACCCGACGTGTTCCACTGGGATTTCAATGATGAAGCGACTTCCCTTGTCGGCACCTTCGGATTCGATCCAGACTGCGCCATGATGGTTTTCAGCGATGGCCTTGCCCACATAGAGCCCAAGGCCGGTTCCACCAACATGAAGGCGCGACACATCTTTGCCGCGTGAAAACTTTTTGAAAAGATATGGAATTTCTTCGCGCGGAATTCCGATTCCGGTGTCGGAAACTGTGACCCGCACCACTTTGCCAAATTCAGATTTCTTGCCCTCAATCACAAAACCACTTTCATCAATCACCACACCTTCATCCCTGAGCTCAGCTTTGACAGTCACGCCACCTTTTTCTGTATACTTGAGCGCATTGTCAATGAAATTGGAAACCAATTCGCGAATTTTGGAATAGTCCATCATAACTTCAGGCAGTGGAGTTTCCGGCAGCTTCAAATCAAGATAGAATTTCTTGGTCTTGGCAATCAAAATGAAGTTGTCATACAACTCTTTGATCAATTTTTCAACTGTTGCTTTTTCAAAAGCAAAAACCATACGTCCAGATTCAATGCGCGAAACATTGAGCAGATCTTCAATAAGGGAAACCAAACGTTCACTGGAAGAATACACTTTTTCCAAGGCTCCATGCACACCTTCAGAAAGTTCTCCATATGCACCCTCAAGCAAAAGTGAAGCAAAACCCTTGATGGCTGTGATCGGAGTTCTGAGTTGATGAGAAGCAATCGAAATGAATTCCGTCTTGGCATTGTCCAATTTCCGCAGCGCATCATTGGCCTGCGCCAACTTGTCCGCCATAAGCTGCAATTCTTCTTTGCGCTCAACTTCATGCTTAACAGAGCGAATCAAATAGTATCCAAATCCGAGTGAAAGTGCCATTGTCACGCCTGTCAAAATGATGCTGGTTTGATTTTTTGCAAAGAAAAATTGAGAGCCAACCAAAATTATCAGAGACACCACCAATGCTTGAGCGCCAATGAGCTTGATTTCAAAAGCTTTATATTTGACAATCAAGAAAGCCAACACTGCCATAAAAAAAGTCATCCCAAAAAGACCATAGAATTCAAGATCATATGAATTCTCAGTCAAGAGACTTGCAATATATCCGCTGGCAAAAAAAGAAAGTAGAAAAAATTCAATACCAAACCCAAGCAGAATGATTTGTTTTTTCATTTCTTTCTCAGCCTTTCTATAACGAGCAATCAACAAGAAGAGAATCCATAGAAACATCAGAAAGCCAACTCCGTAATAATAATTGGTATAATAAACACCTTCATTTGTAACGCCACAGAGTGTTAAGTTGAAATTAAAAATATTAAAAGCAGTTGAAACTAAAATAATTGCAGGTAAAAATATGAGACCCAGAATAATTTTTATCTTAAATGAAACGTCTCTCTTATCTATAAATACATACACGAAGTATAAGGATAATATACAAAGCAATACATATAGGGCGCCAAAAAAAGACCAGACAAGCATAATTAACTCACTATTATTATTTGTCCATGTTATCAAGCTAAAGAAAGTCCACAGGGAGAAACTCAATGAAATAAACAATAAAAGTCTACCAGCCAAAGACGATCTGTCCTTCAAAAAAACAAAGAAACCAATCAACAATGATATTATGATTGCTGGAATGTGTGAATAATAAAGCAAAGCTGGAACATCAGTGGCAATGATCAAAAACTTTGGATCTGCGAAGCTTGGACAAATCATTTTTTTGTATTTATTTTATTAATTTTTTCCTGCAAGAAATGTTGGAAGTATCCATTGTATTTTTTTTGTAATTCTGGCATCTTCCAATCATTCTCAGTTATCTTACCTCTACATTTTACTGATCCACATAAACATTTAATTTCATATTTTTCAGCACCAGTACTTTTACTTAAAACCATAGCATAATCAAAAACAACTTCCTCTCCTTTTTTAATATCCCTCATTGAAACTAAAAATATTTGTCCACATATCCCAGCATTAGGATCACAACTATGATTAAAATTATCAGAGTCTTCATTTATATTCTTACTAGTTATTGAAAATTTATCAGATATCTGAAATCCGAGATCTCTGTATTTCTCTGGTAAATCAATCAGATCTTTAACTGCTACAATATAACCACCAAAGACAGCCAACTCCTCACCTTTTTTTATTTCTTTTAATGTAAAAATTCCTTTTCCATTATTGCCATACTTAGATATTGATCTAACCTCCAAACAAGGATTCATCCATGAAAAAACACTTCTCCCTTCTTTTGTCTTTTTCATAATATTAGCTGCTATTAATTCAAATTTATCATCATCAATTAAGTTCAAATAAAAAAACATTTACTAATCAAATTATACACTAAAACAAACTTTTGAGAAAGGAAAACAATTCCATTTTCATGCACAAGAAATAACAATTTTTGCAGATCAACAAGAAGATGAAACATTGTCACACAGTAAAAAACGCATTTTCAAATGATAATCCCTAGCATCTCCACTCAATATATTCATAAGGCTCTCCATTTGCTGGATTCCAACTTTCAATTTCTCGCACTGTGATTGTTTTTCCTTCAAAAAGCTTTTTGACTGTTTCACTGAGACCATTGGTTTTTCGAGCATGTATTGAAAATTTGTTGATTCCTCTTTTTTGAGCTTCTTTGCAAGCAGCCATAAGCAACTTTTTTGCACCACCTCTGCCACCTTTTTCAGGCAAAACTTGAATTGTTTCAATGTAGAAAAAATCTTTTTGTTTTTTAAACTCCTTGTCATATTCATGAATTTCATCGAATCCATTATCATGAAAAACCGCCAAAACATATCCGATTGTTTCAGCGCCTTCTTTTAAGAAAACATTAATATTGTCACTATTTTTCAGTGCCCCTTTATAGTATTCAATTGCAACATTGCGCTCATATTGCATTTCCAACGGAAAACATTTTTTTTCAAGCAATAATATGTCGTCCAAAAATTCCTGCTTGAAACAATTTTCAACAACCGTGGTCAATTCGAAAATTTCTTCAGGTTTATTTTCGCTTCTCATGAAAAGATTTAAAAAAAGTTATGATGCGATTTTGCTTTTTTGCATTCATTTTTGATATCCACCCCCATTGCCTCAATTTATCACCATCTGTCTGCTCAAATTTAAGACCGATATCATTACGATAGAATTTTTTTGGTATTATTATTTTATCTATAATTTCAATTCCATTTGCTCTTGCTTTCTCAACAGTGCCCCCAGTGCTTGTCACATGCAAAATGAAACCAGAATCGCCTGAAATATAATATTCTCCATCATTGTTTTTTGAAATTTCCTCCAAATGAATGTGATCAAAATCATCTTGTAAAATCCCAGCACCAAAATAAATCTTCTCGTCTTGAGCTGAATATTTTTTCAACTGCAGCTGATATGGAAATGGCGGGGTTGCCACAAGCACCACAATGCCAAACTCTTTTTTATATTTCAAGTCATATTGTTTTCCATCAGCCACCGCTTTCAGGAAATCACTCATTGGAGATTCAATCAATTCGCAGTGCAGGTGAGTTGAAGGCCATCCAAAACGAGTTGTAACTTCAAGCGGATATACCTCTTGATCATTTACAATACAATTAATGTCAACATCTCCTATGAAATTTATTTTTTTTAAATAATCCTTAAGCTTTGCCAGGGTCATTAGAAAAAGTTTATTGTTTTCATCATCATCAAACCACATCAAAGTCCCCATTTCGAAAGTTTTTGGACCCACGCCCCCAGCAAACAAATCTTTATGTTCAATATTTATCTCAATTGGTCCAACCCAATCATTTCCATTGAAATATCTAGCCACGCCGATTTCGATGCCTTCTATTTTCTTTTGAAGGTCGATGACTGCACATTCATCTTTTTCATATTCACAATAATTATTAAGCACGTCAATGACATCTCTTCCGTCCTCAAGGCTTCCCACATAATTGAACATCTTATCAGCATGTCCATTTTGTTTTATGACCCAAGGTCCTTTATTGCCACGAACAAATTCAATGGCTTCCTGCATATTTGTGAAGCTTTGAGAGTCAACGATAGGTATTCCACAAACAGAAAATATTTTTTGACCATATTGCCTGTCATGTTCAAGCTTATCACCCAATTCGCAGCCACCAACCACGGAAAAACCTTCTCTTCGAAGATCATCTTGCTCTTTTCCATATCCACAACTGTCAAAAACGATGAGTCCATTTTTTCCAACCCAAGCAAGCTCATTTTTCCAATCAGAAACTTTGGCAACGATTCCGTCGTAATTATTTTTTTGATCTTTATCCTCAATAAAAAGACGGACGTCATGTCCTTCTTTTTTGAAGCGGTGCGCCAAATCAGCGCCTGAAAGATCCAGTGAAACTAATAATATATTCATTATGTTCATATTAGGCTAATTTTATTATTTTTGCAAGATGATGAAAATGCAAAAGAAAAAAGGCGTGAATCTTACTTTATAAGATTCACGCCTGATACGATTCAAGTAAATATAATTTTCCGTAAAAGCAGCATTGTGCAAAATATAAATACTGCCAATTGAAAGACCATCATTAACTGCTGTTTTTTTGAACATTCAAAGAAAAAACGAATCGCTTTTGTTACTAATTTCACAATCTTCTTTGCCAGCGCAACAATGATTGCAACAATGGCAAACGTTGCTATTCCCATTAAAACAAGATGGGAATCAACCAACTTTGGTGCAAATGCTCTCCATAATTCATAGCCTGTAGAATAGAGCCAAGCACCAAACAATCCCTGCAGTGCCGACAAGACAATCAATGCCAGCCAGATGTTACGCCTACTTTTCAATTCTTTTTGAAAAAGAAAGCAGATAACTTCCGGACCTTCCCAGATGATGGCCTTTGCTGATACTCCCAAAAGGAGCATGCCAGCAAAAATTTTCCCAAAAAATCCATTTCCGGAAAGACTGTCAGCGACTCTTCTGAATGATTGACCAAATGTGAAATCACACTTTGTCATGTCACTCAAAAAGAAAAATGCAGCCGAGGCAACAAGATCATACAAAAATGTTGCCAGCCAAACATTTACAGAGGAAAAGTTTTTTGACTGCATCCAAAAAACAAATGCGCCAAGTCCAGCTGCAATGATCCAATCAGTAAAAGCAAACACTGCTCTGCCAGCTGCCAAAAAAGAAGCTTTTTTTGCAACTGCTGCTGACACGATCTCCTCTTCTTCCTTGATATCAAGGAAGGCTCTGAATCCATCCACTAGTGCATTTTTCAAAGTGCACCTCCCTATTCGATTTTTAAATTAACTGATTTTCTATTATACACCTAAAAACAGTTCTTGTCAAATGCAAGCACTGCTTTTTAGCTTAAATAAAGCATTTTATGAAATTATTACACAAAAAAGACGGGTTTTAATCCATCTTTTCACGTGGGTATTTTATTGCTATTGAGCTATATCTTCATCAACAACATCAGCCGCGACATCTTCATCTGTGGCAGATTCAGCATTGACACATTCCTCGTCACCTTCTTCACAGACAGCCTCCTCCTCTGCTGCCAAGCATTCCTCATCACCCTCCTCACAGGCAGACTCCTCTTCAATAGCCAAGCATTCTTCATCATCTTCAGCGCAATCGCCTTCTTCTTCAATTGGATTGTCAATCACATATTGAGCAGGATCATTGCAAGATGCGGCAAATTGCTCTTCCATATTTGCCTCATCGCAAAAAATTTCACTACAATCCTTTTCATCTTCAGCGCAAGTCCACGGATCACAATTTTCATCAGTTTCAGGATCACAAAGCGAAATGTTTGCTGCATTTCTTTTCGCCACTTGAAAATACCAAATGTCACTTTCAGGGTCGCCCGTGCAAGCTTCTCCTTCCACTGACGACTCAGGATCACACTCCCACACGAAACATTTGTTTTCATATGGATCACAATCAATCTGAGACTCAATGATGTAATCTTTTTTAATCATGATGCGCCAATAAGTTGCACCAACACTGCCAACAATCAAAAGAGCAATCACCCAAAGCAATATTTTTGATTTTTTATCCATAATAAAAATTTTTTTAATTGATGTTTTTATTATATCACAAAATCTCATTTTCCACATTCACATCATCATTCAATCCCTTCTTAAATTTAAATAGCGCATTTTATGAATTTTTATGCAAGAATAACATCAGCTTTTTCAACATCGCCAATAATGGAAATGGACATATTTTCTCTATTCAAATATTTCAAAGCAATGCGAGCAATGTCCTCACCTTTAATTTTCTGAATTATTTTTAAATATTCCTCAACGTTAACCACATTTTTTCCATCAGAAACAACGACTTGCCAACCATACCACCACAAATATTCATACGGATCAACAAATCGCATGATCATTGAAGACAAAAATGATTTTTTATGCATTGCAAGTTCCCCATCATCAAAAGAATTTATTTTTAACTTTTCAATCTCATCTAGCACTATTTTTATGGATTCAGTGACATTTTTCTTATTGCAAGCAAAAGTGAATCGGAGCATGCCAGTATCTGAAAAATTAATTGACGCCCCATCCACCCAATATGTCACATTCTTCTTGAGGCGAAGTTCTTCAATCAGTTTTGACGTCCAATTGTTTGCCAAATAATCTCGGATAAAATCAATCACAGCAATTTCCAAAGGATCAGCATCCATTGAAAGTGTTTTAAAAGCAACTGAAATCATCGCCTGAGATTCATCATTATTAATGATTGATATTTTTTTCGGTTTGCCGGATTTTTCTTTTATTAGTTTTGGTTTTTTGGAATCATTAAGTATAAGTTTCGCATTCAAATATTTCCCGATTTTTTCAGTATTGCCATCACCGACAACCAAAAATGAACAATTTTCAGATGTATAATATTTATCGATAAAGCCCTGCAAATCTTTTCTGTTTATCGATTTTATGCTTTTTTTGTTTCCAAAAAATTGTTTTCCCATAGACAACCCATTCCACAAAGAACCATTGGACAATTCCCAAATATATTCGCGTGGATTTGCTCTGTTTTCCATCAATTCATTGATCACGGCTTTTTTTTCTTCTTCAATATCAACATCATTAAATGCATAATTTTCCAAGCCATCTATCAGAAAATCCAAGGCTCCACATGTCTCTGCTTTTGGCTGAGTGTAATAGTAATGCGCGGTCTCATAACTTGTAAAAGCATTGAATTTAATACCATTAGACTCAATGTCCTTGAGTCTTTCAATGGTATCTGTATATTTTTTTGTTCTTTTTATTAAAAGATGTTCAAGCAAGTGTGCTGTTCCCTCTTTGCCATTTTGATCAAATCTTGATCCAGCTCTAAACCAAGCTGAAACAATCGTAATTGGCAAATTCTTCACAATCACATTCACAAGCATTGCCCCATTGGCAAGTTTCAATTTTTCAATCTTATGTTTCATATCTTAATCATACCACTGTTTAATACAAAAGAATATCAAGTCTTTTCTACTATTACTCATTCGTAAATAAAGTGAAGCTCTTTTCGGTTTCGAAAAGAGCTTCTTTTTTGCATATCATGGAACATTCAACTTTTTTACTATTTTCCACGACTGCCACTTCCGCCGCCTGCACTTCCGCCACCGCCGCCACTTTGACCGCCAGAACCAGCATTGCCGCCTCCATGACCTCCTGAACCGCTGCCCTTACCCATTGAACTCACCCCCTTTCTTTCTGGATTTTCCATCAATCAAACACACTGTGCTTGACGTGTAACATTACCACGCACCATCAATCCTGTCAAACAAAGAAAAAACCGCCTGAATTCAAACCCTTTACATTGTTCTTATATCGTATTATATTGTCAGGTGATCTCGAGATAGCTGTTTGTCAATTCAATAGACGCCTTGCGTCAAATCCCCCCCCTCAGAAAAGGAGTTTGCCATGAGAAAAATTATCACCATCCTTATTGCGTTGTTTGGCCTCAATATTCTGTCCAGCAACTGCCTTGCAGCAGAAAATGAGGCAATCATCAAGAAAATCGCCCAGCAGATGATTCACAGCAAGGAACTTAGCAAAACATGCATCAAAAATGCCGGTGGCAACATAAATAAGATGATCAAAGTCGAAGCCTTGCATCTTGGTGATGACAATGAAAACAACAATCTGTTTCAAGTGGAAGCCGAATCAACCGAGGGCTGTTGCACTGGAGCAAAAAGATGTGATGTATGGGTTTACAAAAGAAGCGATGACAAAAAAAGTTTTTCAAAAATATTTGGCCCAGAATATCCTGACCAACTTATTTTCATGCCAGGCAAGCACAATGGAATAAATGACATGATAATGGAATATCCTGATGGAAACTTCCAGCCAGGAATAACAGAATATTACATTTTCAATGGCAAGCAATATAACCTAATGAAGAGAACCAATAGGACTTCATTTCGAGCACGGTGACAAAGGGTGTATCGCAAAATTCCAAAAAGGAATTACACAAACGTATAATTCCTTTTTTCTTGTCTTTTTTTGAAAAAAATATTTCAGCAGTGAATTCAGGATATAAGTCAATAAATCTAAACACTTTCCAAGATTGATGTTTCGTGTTACACTTGTCTTTCGTTCTTTAATGAGTTAAATACGCCCATTGGGGGCAGAAAGGAGATTATTGCAGCCGTTTCTATTGACAATTACGTGGTTCAACCGAAAAGGAGATTTTTAATGAAAAACTTTTTAATTGTAATGTTGATGATGTTGATGACAGCTGGGATGGCATTCGCACTGCCAATGACTCAACAGGAAGCTTTTTTAAATGGCAATCAAAGTGTAACACTATCGCAGGGTCAGTCCGCGGTCTTTAACTTTGACTTCGTAAACCAAACCAATGGAGCCACAACTGATGCTCTTGGATTTTTGCCAGGCTCAAGCATCACGTCTGCGCTCCTGGGAGTCACAATTTCTTCTGCAGATCTTTTGCCAGAAAGAATTGTGATTTCTTCCGGAGCAATGGATGGAGACACGAAACTCCTGGACAAGACTCTATTTTTGGGAAATTTTTCCTGGTTTCAAATGAGTCCTGCCAGCAAAATATTCACCATTGACCTCAAGCAAGCTGGACTTGAAGAATATCTCAAGGATGGCCTGATTCAAGTAAGTGTCCTGGCTGGAGATCTCTGCTGGAATGATTTCAGTTTAAACGAAATTGGCATAAACATGACTTCGGTTGCACCCGTTCCTGAACCAGGAACCATGGCACTGTTTTCAGTTGGCCTGCTTGGGATTGCAGTGTACGGGAAACGCCGCACAAACAAAATGACTGCATAAAAAAAGAATTGCAAAGTGTGATTCTAAACCCGGTATAGACAGAGTCTATACCGGGTTTTAATTTTTCCAAGCACAATCATTTTTAATAAAAGGGATGGATTTTTATGCAAAAAGCGTTCCAACAACGTGGAACGCTTTAAAAAAGTGAGACAACTTTATCGCAATTTCTCTGCGAAGAATGTTTGCAGCTCGGAAATTTTGATTCGCTCCTGTTTCATGGTGTCGCGGTCGCGCACGGTGACGGCGCCATCTTCAAGTGTTTCAAAATCAACAGTCACGCAATATGGAGTTCCAATTTCATCTTGGCGACGATAACGTTTTCCAACATTTCCATTATCATCAAACTCGCACATGAAATCTTCACTCAAATTTCCAAAAATTTCTTTGGCCTTGGAAACAAGTTCTGGCTTGTTTTTCATCAGTGGGAAAACCGCCACTTTGATTGGCGCCACTGCATTGGGAAACTTCATCACAATGCGCTCACCATCTTCCAATTTTTCCTCAGTATAACCTGCGCAGATGGTTGTCAAAATTAAACGATCCAAACCAACGGTTGGCTCAAGCACGTGTGGAACATATCTCTTGTTGGCAGCTGCATCAAAATAATCAAGTTTTTGTCCTGAAAATTTCGAATGTTGTGTCAAATCAAAATCACCACGATGCGCCAAGCCAAACAATTCGCCAAATCCAAAGGGGAAATTATATTCAGTATCCACAGTTTTTCTGGAATAATGTGAGAGCTTTGCTTTAGGATGTTCATAGCGCCTCAAATCTTCTTTTTTAGCACCAAGCGAAAGTGCGAATTCTTCCTGCTCATCCAACCACTTTTCAAACATTGCTTCCCACTTCGCTTCTGGCTCGATGAAATATTCAATTTCCATTTGTTCAAATTCTCGAATTCTGAAAATGAAATTTCTCGCCACAATTTCATTGCGAAAAGCTTTTCCAATTTGCGCAATTCCAAAAGGAATTTTCACGCGCATTGAATCAACCACGTTCTTGTAGTCAGAAAAAATTGCTCCGGCTGTTTCCGGACGAAGATAGATCGGTCCATCCACCCCATTCATTTCTGTTTGAAACATCTGACTCATGTTGCGCACCTCGGTCCAATCAGATTTTCCGCATTCAGGACATTTAAGCCCAGCCTGCAAAGTTGCGGTCATCTTTTCCAGTTCACCTTCCATGTCTTCTCCAGTCAGTTCCTTCACCACATGATCAGCTCGAAATCTTTTGTTGCACTTTTTGCAATCAACTGAAGCATCATTGAAACCTCCAATGTGACCAGAAGCTTCCCAAAGTTTCGTGTTGAGCAAAATTGGACCATCCATGCCCACCACATCTTCGCGCTTTTGCACGAATTTTTTCCACCACATTTTCTTGATGTTATTTTTCAACTCTGCCCCATACGGACCATAGCTATATGAATTTGCCAATCCTCCATAAATTTCTGAAGTTGGAAAAACAAATCCCCTGCGTTTGCAAAATGAAACAATGTCTTCCATTTTTGTCACCTTTTTTTCTTCCATATGATTTAAATTACTTATTAACGTATTAACGCATTAACGGATTTGTTATGCATTTTTTAATTCGTTAATTCGCAATTCGTTAATTTATAATAAATAATTTTCATAAAATAAAAAAGACCCATCCTGCACAAACCAAACAAGTGTTTGATATGCACGGGACGAGTCTTGACTCGCGGTTCCACCCGACTTTCCACCTTTTCTGGTGGACATCTCTTTTGCATGCAAGTTCGATTTTCCCTCAATTAGGGCAAAAAGGAGCCACCCTCTTCTCAACCTCACATAGCTCTATTATACTCCTTTTAAAGTCAAAAGTCAATATATGCCTCCAAACACTTGACAAGCCAGCCTAAACGTATTACAATTGACTTTTATGTTAATACCTTCAGTTGTTTAGTCATCAAGCGTATCTATACATAAAACTAGTTTTCTTTTCACCTGCTAGTGATTTGAAAATGAAAATTTAATTTTTTATGTATACGATTCTTGCTTGGAAGCTTCTTCCCAGTTTGTTTTGTTTAAAATATACATGCATAGCAGAAACTTTAAGGCGGGCAGTTCACGCCCTACGCGCTCAAGAGCGCCATTCCAAGGTGGACAAAAGAATTCATTCAATAACAATGGTGGTGGTCGCAAAAAGCGCTTCACTGGCAATTTTATTGATGTAAATCGCTTTATCAACAAAGCAACTCCACAAACTGTTGAGGAAAAATATGTTCCTGACACCATTTTTGCTGATTTCAAAATTGAGGAATCAATTAAGAAAAACATTGCAGCTCGTGGCTTTGAACATCCAACTCCAATTCAAGACAAAACCATCCCCCACATTCTTGAGGGCAAAGATTTGATTGGTTTGGCTAACACTGGAACTGGGAAAACTGGAGCATTCTTGCTTCCGATGCTTGATAAAATCATCAAAAACCCAAGTGAAAAATTGCTCGTGGTTGTGCCGACTCGCGAATTGGCCATTCAGATTCAAGAAGAATTCCGCGCTTTTGCAGCCGGTCTTCGCATTGGCTCAGTGGTTGTGGTTGGCGGAGCAAACATCCGAACTCAAATCGAATGTCTGCGTTCACGCTACAATGTTGTGATTGGAACACCAGGACGACTTAAGGATTTGATTCAACGTAAAAATTTGCATCTCAATTCTTTTGCCAACGTGGTGCTTGATGAAGCTGACCGCATGCTCGACATGGGATTCATGCCTGACGTGCGATATCTTCTTTCATTGGTTGCTCCAAAAAGACAGACTTTGTTTTTCTCAGCCACCTTGGCTCCCGAAATTGAAAGATTGATTCAGGAATTCTTAGTTGAACCGATTAAGATTTCCATCAAAACTCGCGAAACATCTTCAAACATCGATCAAGATGTTGTGCGCGTGAAACAAGGTGAAGACAAAATCGAGGTTTTGCAAGATCTTTTGCGCAAAGCAAATTTCTCAAAAGTTTTAATTTTCTCACGCACCAAGCATGGCGCTGAAAAACTTTCCATCATTTTGAGTAAAAATGGATTCAAAGCTCAATCAATTCATGGAGACAAATCACACGCCAAACGTCAGAAAGCTTTGAAACTTTTCAAAGAAAACTACGTGGAAATTTTGGTTGCAACTGATGTGGCCGCTCGCGGTTTGGACATCCCTGATGTTTCACATGTGATCAACTTTGATGTGCCTGCAACATATGATGATTATGTGCATCGCATCGGACGAACAGGCCGCGCCGGCAAAACCGGAACAGCTCTGACTTTTGTCTAAAAAACTTTTGCCAAATTTTCAAAAAGAGATTGCTTGATTGCAATCTCTTTTTTTTGCAAAATTCATATGACACTAAATATTTTTTGTCATCCTCAGCTTGACTGGGGATCCAGAGTGATGCCTAGCCCTGGATTCCCGTTTTCACGGGAATGACAAATTGCATCGCAGGAAATTGATTATCCTGCTATAATCAGAGAAAGAAATTAACCTACTTAAATGAACATCATGGAAAAAGATTTTGCGCCCAAGATATCTTCAATCAAAAATCAAAACAACGCTCAAGAAAAATCATTCAATCTTTTGAAATGGTTAGGCAAAAAGGAGCAACAAAGCAATTCATATAATTCAATTGAGGATGATGTCATTGATTTGGATGATGAAGTTGCTGACAAGCAAAGGCGGATGTTTCTGCTGGGTGGCGCTGCCATTTTGGGCACCGCCATTGCCAGTCAAACCAAGCCAGCATCGCAACTTTTGAAATTGTTTCAAAAATTTACAGCCGCCAAAGAAGTAACTTCAGAGCAAACGAAAGAAAGTGCCGCAGCAGTTGAAAAAAGTGAGGTTGAAACGACACCCAAGCAAGAACAACAAAGTCTTTCAATTGCTCAAGTGCTGGATTATGATCATCCAGGAAAATTTGCTTTTGATCAGGAAACCACGGCGAGTTTGAAAAAATATTGGAAAGATGGATATAAAGAAAATCCCAACTTAAAAGATTCGCTCAGCTCTGGACTCAAAAGAATGGCGCCTTGGGAAAATAAACTTAAAGATATTTTCATCAAAGAAGGAATCCCAGCGCATCTGGCCTATCTTGCCATTCCTGAATCGCATTTCAAGCTTGATGCGCATTCCCCCGTGGGCGCTGTGGGACCGTATCAAATCACTGCCGACACTGGAAAAAAATATGGCTTGAAAGTCAATGGAAAAAATGATGAGCGCACCAACGCTTTGCGCAGCGGCCAAGCTGCGGCCAAGCTACTCAAAGATCTCTACAAAGTTTCCCAGGATTGGAACATTGCGCTTTCAGCCTATAATGGTGGCTTTGCTTGGAAATATCTCAATGGAGCATATAAGCATGGAGAAGTGATCACTTTTGAAGGTTTTTTGTCTCATCTTTCCGATCTTGCCAATGACACGCGCAGTGAAATCAAAAACAGCAAAAATCTTTTGCACACCATCAAGGCAGGAGAAACGCTGGGAAAAATTGCTGAGAAATATCATATGAATTTGCCTGCTTTGCTTGCGCACAATCACCTGAATGAAAAAAGCAAAATCATGAAAGGCAAATCACTACTTATTCCTATTAATGAAGAAAACAAGCGCAAAATCTTTGCTCAAAAAATTGCCGGCATTGGAGAAAATCTGAATTATGCTGCCCGCTGCAATGCCATTTTTGAACGCATTGCTGAAATCAAAGAGTCTTAATACCCCAGGGCAAGCCCTGAACCCATTGGGTTTTCGAGGCAAGGTCGACATCGATCAAACCAAAATCGAAAATGTCGATGCTATGGTCGGAGTGCAGTCAGCCAGAGAAGCCAAGGAGATAATCTCACATGTAAACAAGTGCCTTCTTGGCAAAATCATGTGCGATGGTTGCTGCTTCACCACTGATTACATTGAAACACTGTTGCAAAAAGCAATATAATCACAAAAGACACTCTCACAACAAAAAGCGCTTGAAAAATTCAAGCGCTTTTAATTTTGCATTTAAAATGAAATGTTTACTTGAAAAATCTTTTCACTTTTTCCATAATCTTGCTCATCGCATCTTCCGTGGCCATGATGATTGGATTCATAAAAGGCCAAGCTGTCATACTGGGATGTGCGATATAATTAAATTTCAGCATTTTCAAAATGTTCAAACGCAGCCCAATTGCAAAACTTGCAACCTCAGCCGAAGCAATCACCCCATTTCCAAAGGCTTGATATCCAACCAATCTCATCATTGGTCCTGCAAAGATGAGTTTAACTTCAAGATCTTTTGCCACCGTCAAATCCTTATAAATATCAGTGGTCATGGCTGTTCCAGTTATCACCCATTTGAATTTTTTGCGCGCTTCTGTTTCAGTGAGTCCCACACCTGCAAATTCTTTGCCCAGCGTTTGAAAAGCAAAAGCTCCTGTTGAGCCGTTATATTTTATCGGAAAACCAGCAATTTGAAATCCAACAATCTTGGCTTGCTGAATGGCAGTACTGGCCAATGGACTAGGTCTCAGTTCTCCCGTAATTGCCGAGGGAGACACACAGCAATCTCCACAGGCATAGACATCGGCAATATTAGTTCGCATTCTGTCATCCACAATGATTCCCTTTTCATTGGCTTTGATTTTCGTGCCAGCAATTACATCTAAATTAGGCCTCACGCCTGCCGCCACAACAATCAAATCAGCTGTAATGATTCTTTTTTTGCGATTGGTCACCACAGCAATCTCTTTTTGTTTCGTTTTATTTTCCTTTATTTCAGAAACCTTGGTATTAAAAAGAACTTCAATTTTATTTGCCTGCAGATGCTTAGTGATTTTTTCAGAAAATTCCAAATCAGCAAGACTATTTGAAATCGAAGAATTTGCTTCAACCAAAACCACTTCCAAACCATTGGCGGCAAGAGATCCAGCCATTTCAATTCCAATAACACCAGCGCCAATAACAAGAGCGCTTTTGGCTTTTCCAAGTGTCGCTTTGATTTTTTCAACGTCGTTGCTGGTTCTGACTGTATATATTTTTTCAAGATTTATACCCTTTATTTTTGGGCTAACGGGAGTTGCACCAGTGGAGATAACCAAATAATCATACTCGAAAGTATTTCCCTTGTCGGTATAGACCTCTTTCTTATTAGTGTTTATTTTCAAGGCTTTTTCATGCACAACCTTGACACCATAATCTCCAGCCATGCTGTCAGATTGAATCGCATCTGCCAGCTTGGCTTCCCCCGTCAAAACATAAGGGGTGCTGCAACGACAATAGATGTCAGCTTCCTCAGAAAGTGCAATGGCCTCAAATTTTTCTTTTTTGAGCTGAGTTGCAACAATGCCGCTGAACATGCCAGCTCCTCCACAACCGATTGCCAATATTTTTTTCATTATTTTTATTTTGATATTTTCTTAGAATAATTCACCCAAAATTCATCCTAGCATATTATCCAAACAAAATATAATCAAAATAAACTGATACAAAAAAAGAATGTTAACAATAAATAAAAACAGGTACCTAATTTAATTAAGTATCTGTTTTTATTGCTGCATGCACGGGATGTAGGAATCGAACCTACGCCAACGGTTTTGGAGACCGACGTACTACCACTATACGAATCCCGCAAATATAAAGGGGCGGGGAAAACCCGCCCCTTTAAAGGTTATTTCATTTCCTTATGTTCAGTGTGCTTGCGACATTTTTTGCAATACTTGTTGAGCTCAAGCTTTTCTTTGATCTTCTTCTTATTTCTTGAAGTGTAATAGTTGATCTCTTTGCATTCACTGCATTTAAGTTTCACTAAATTCTCCTTTGTCTTTGTTGCCATACAATTGTCATTAGTTCATATGTTCATTTGTTTCTGGCTTAAAACAATGAAAATAGAAACTTATTTTAAAATCTTTTAATTTATCAAACCTGAGCCGTTGTGCGGAATCGGACCGCAGACCTCATCCCTACCAAGGATGTGCTCTACCAACTGAGCTACAACGGCATTTTGGTAGCGATATGGATTAGATACTGAAATCAGCAACTATCAAGCAGTATAAGGCTTTATTGGATTTTTGTCCATAGCTGAAATATCACGTATTTAAGTCATATTCCTGCACCCATCTCGCCTTTGCTTAATGCTCGCTTCTGCCGGTTCGAGTTCCTCACTGCACAAAGAGTGAGGGATTTACGCGTCGCCTTCGCTCCTTGCCCAGGGTCGCGCTGAATGCTCGCACGCTCTCATTCATCGGCGTTCGCTGCGAATTTTCTACTGAAAATTTCTAGCTCACTTCGACCCGTTCGAGTCCCTCACTGCCCACTACAAATAAAATTTTAAAGACACCCAAAAGGGTGTCTTTAAAATATCATATGTGGGCAGTGAGGGACTCGAACCCCCGAAGGCTTACGCCGTCTGGTTTACAGCCAGATCCAGTTGACCGCTTTGGTAACTACCCGAAATGCATCGCCCTTACGGGCTCAAATTTTCAATTTCCAATTTTTAATTTTTAAAAAATTTCCAATGACAAAATGTTTAAAACATCAACAATTCATTCGAAATTCAAAATTCATAATTCGAAATTTTCCATTTATGAGCCACCCACCGGATTTGAACCGATAACCTACTGTTTACAAAACAGTAGCTCTACCGTTGAGCTAGGGTGGCAATATCTTTTTATTCTATACTATCTATTTCAATTTTTCAAGTCTTCTAATTCGCAGCCTGGCTTTGTGATGAGCTGGGCTCAATTTCAGCACTTGCTTAAAGCATTCCAATGAATCGCCAAAATTCTCACTTTCCAGATAATAATCCCCTAATCGCTCATAAGCTTCAATATCCTTAGGATTGATGGCGATTCTTTTTATCAAAGTGTCCTCCAACTGATTCTTTTCTTTGGCATTATTCTTTTGCGGCATTGTCATGGTTGATCGCACCATTGGCCTCAATGTTTGCCTTTCTTGCAAAACAAGGCTGTCGGCTTGCACATCAACATTGAGATTGCTCTTTCGAGAAAATGCTACTTGCTCCTCCTGCTGAGCTTGCCTGTCCTTTTGCAATTGCGCGCTTTGCTTTCTTTTTTCGCGAATTGTCTGAAACCACACATTGCTCACATTGTGAAATTTGAGTGAAAGCAGTTTCGAATGATGCATTAATCTTTCCAAGATTTTCAAGCCGAATTGCCCAAGCCCTGACATCATCTTGGTGGCATTTTTTTCATGATTTCTTCCATTGTCCTCATCAACGGCAAACTCCCCCGCTGGAATTTGCGCAGCCTTGCGAAAAAGAAACATTATCAAAATTGAAATGCTGATAACAATTATGATTGGCGGCAAAATATAATTCAACATTCTGTTTGAGGATAATTTTGAAAAAAATTTAGAGTAGGGCTTCTTTCTTCACAACCACAATTGTCCCATCAGCCATTCTTATCTTAACATCTCCAGTTAATATGTTCAATTCAATGACCTCGCCTTTTCCTTCACGCATCTTTACATGACTTCGCACTTCCGGCATGCCTACTGACATCTGCTGATATTGAGCAGCTTCATATGAAAGACAGCACATTAAACGTCCACAGACGCCAGAGATCCTCTCACTGCCTCTGTGTGCGACTTGCTGCACGCGTGCCATGTCAATTGAGATGCTCGGCAAACTGCCTGGGAAACGCAAGCAGCAAAGATCCCGTCCGCAAACTCCACAACCACCAAGCTTCCTGGCCTCATCGCGAGAACCAACTTGATGCATGCGCACGCTTCGATGAAAAATCTTGGAAAGGTTCTTCACCAACTCTCTAAAATCCACGCGCTCATCTGCCGTGAAAAGAATCACAGCATTACTCCCATCAAGACTGATATGCACATCAACCAGCTTCATGTTGAGCAAAAGACGCTTGATTTCAATCTTGCTCAATTTCAAGATTTCATTCTTTTTCTCAATATTTTTTGCAAGCATTTCCAGATCCCTTTCGGTTGCTCGGCGTGCAATTGTTGTATTTCTCTCCTTCATCACAATTCCTCCACCATCTTCAATATATGCAATTTCATTGCACATATCTTCTTTCACAACAATAGCGTCGCCAGGGTGCAATTCAAGATCACTCTTGCAAATCCTTGCCGGTTCCCAACTATACACACGAACTGAATATTTATACATATTGCTTTTGCCTATAGTTAATTTCTCTTGATCAACAATCCACCACTAAATTACAATTCGATGCGAGAAATTTCACCAATCTGAATGTTCTCTCCCATCTTTCCAATCTTCTCCACAATCATTTCACCGATCGTAATTTCGGGATTTTTGACAAAAGGTTGAGTGAGCAAAGCTGATTCCTCTCTGAATTTCTTTTCCTTTCCTGCCATGATTTTTTCAACCATGTCAGCAGGTTTTCCTTCACTAGCCAAAAGCGCGCGCCAAATTTCCTTTTCTTTTTCAACAACCTCTATTGGCATATCTTCAGGTTTGATGAATTTTGGACTCATAGCAGTGATGTGCATTGCGATATCTTTAGCAAAAGCAATGAATTCCTCATTGCGAGCAACAAAATCAGTTTCGCAAAGAACTTTCACTAATGCCCCAACTTTGTTGTTGGAATGAACATATGAAACCACAACTCCTTCATTTGCAGCGCGATCAGCCTTTTTGGCTGCTTTGCTTTGTCCTTGCTTGCGCAGAATTTCAATGGCTTTTTCTTCATCGCCACCAGCTTCATCAACTGCTTTTTTGATTGCAACCATACCAGCACCAGTGCGCTCTCTGATTTTTTTTACTAGTTCAAACATAGTAATACCAATAATTTGAAATTTGAAATTTGAAATTTGAAATGAATTTTCAAATGCTTAAATCATTAAACATTGAGACATTCAGATTTGATTAAAAATTAAAAATTAAAAATTAAAAATTTATTTTTATTATGCTTCTTTAATTGCCTTGAAGATATAAGTTAGGATAAGTTTAAGAGATGAGATTGCATCATCATTAGCTGGGATTGGAAAATCAATTTGCGATGGATCAATGTTGGTATCAGCAATTGCGATCACAGGAATCCCCATTTTCTTGGCTTCAGTGATGGCCAAATTGTCTTCCTTGATGCTGGCAGCAAACACAACTCCTGGAAGATCTGCCATATTCTTGATTCCTCCCATGCGTTTTTCCATTTTCTCCAATTCTTCCATTTTCTTCATTTGCTCAAATTTGGTATATTTCTTGAATTCTCCGCGTGCAAGCATTCCTTCACTGTCAACTAAATAACGTGTGCGTCCGCGAATAACTTTGAAGTTTGTAAATGTTCCACCAAGCCATCTTTCGCAAACAAACGGCATTTGCAAAGTTTCAGCCACATCTCGCACAAGTTCCTTGGCTTGAATTTTTGTCCCCACAAACAAGATGCTTTTACCGCTTTTTTTCACACTCACAAGAAAATCAAGAGCTTCTTGGATTTTTTCTTGAGTCTTTTGAAGATCAATAATGTTGATTCCTTTGCGGGTGGTGAAGATGTATTCATCCATTTTTGGGTTTCTGCGAGCTTTTTGATGACCAAAATGCACACCAGCTTTCATCATTTCTTCCAAGCTTTGTTCAATTTTGGACACATCAACAGAAGCGAAATAGCTTTCTCGCCCTTCTTTTTCCACGATTGCCTCGCCGGCAACCTTTGTTTCGTCGTTTTGCATGTTTTTTTGCCCACCAAACCTCCCCGAAATGAGGCAATTTGGCTTCCGGCGTTTCCTTTATATCAAACCACAAATAGTGACCTGATCACCTACTTTTCCTTTAAAATGGCCAGAAATCCCAATTTATCAGGACAGGACTGGTCAGAAAAAGTATGCTTTTTTGTTAATTAGTAATACAAGAGTTATTATAGCGTAGGCCCTGCCCCTTGTCAATTTCCAAACACTATGATAGAGTATTTAGGTACTTAATTTACACATTTGTAATTCCTAGACTATATGAAAAAGAAAATTCACCCAGAATATCACAGCGACGCAAAAATCAAATGTTCTTGCGGAGCAGTCCTTGAGACTGGCGCAACAATCAAAGAAATGAGCGTTGAAATTTGCTCAGCCTGTCATCCTTTTTACACTGGTAAGAAGAAAGTTCTCGACACCACTGGACGAGTTGATCGCTTCAAAAAATTGGCTGAGAAATCTGCAGCCAAGAAAGTTGCTCCCAAGAAAGAACGTGTGAAAAAAGAAGTGAAGTAAATTTTGCCAAAATATTCAAAAAGAAGTCCCCAAAGGACTTCTTTTTTTATTGGCTAACTTTAACTATTAGCTATTTCTTCAGACTCAAACCATTGCCGGAAGTTATTTGACTCACCACTTTGCCATTTTCAAGATCAATTTTTTTGAGCATGTTGACATATGTAACAGTCGGCTCATCTGTTGAATTTTCCGCATTGGCCAAAACTGTTTCATCCACAATTTCATCCAACTCATCCACAAAGAAAATTGCCTTTGCATCCGGCGACAAAAATAGCGCACTACTATCCCAATAGAAATCACCCTCTTCATCAGTTGGCGCAATATATGCCAGAGATAAACCGCCTGTTGCAACGTCAAACATAAAGATTCTGCGACTGGTTCCGATGGCAATTTTTTTCTCATCAGCGCTCCAAGCTATTGAATGCACTGCATCATAAGCCACGCTTTCATCGCGATCAATTATCATGGAAATATCATAGGTTTTAAGTGGCTTTGAAAGATCACTGCTCGCATATAAAATAAGCTCCCAAGTTTTTCCAGTTTCATTATTTGGTTGATCATGCTGATTGACCATTACGAATTTTTCAAGTGATGGACTCAATGATCCATCTGGCACTGCAGCGCGCATTTCAGCCCCCTTTGTTGAGTCATAACTCTCGGTCTTGTTGCAAATCTTCTTTTCAACATTGCAGACATATACCGGAGAAATTCGATCCATATTCTCATCGACAGTGTGTCCAAACAGCAAGCTCTTCTCTTCATCAAAATCATCCCAAGCAAACGAATTGGCATTTCGCTGCAATGCTGCATCAAACCCTTGATATGTTCTGGTCAATAAATCATCTTGTTGACAAGTTTTTTTTGCAACATCACAAAGATAATCCGCGCTGCTCAAAATTGCCGGCGACTGATCAGAATTATCCGAAGCAGCAACATTGTCATAGGTTGTAACCGCAATGATTGCCTGAGCTTTATTTTTCGAGACAATCACTTTACCCTGTTCCAGGTTATTCTTTCCATTCACTCCAAGCAGTGGAAAACCGGCAAACCCAGAAAAGTCCTCCTTTTCAAGAGCGCTCGCAGGGTGAACTTCTCCACTGGCAACATCAACTTTACTAATTTCACCAGCTTCATTTTGAATAATCAAGCTTTTTTCTGTTTTTTTATCAATAACAATTTCCTTTTCACCACTTGAAGATGCAACAATATCTTCAGCTTTATTGGTGGGTTTAAATTTAACCCAGACAACAATCATTCCTATTGCAATAAGGCAAATAATAATGAGAACGAATTTAATTTTTTTTAGTTGTTTATCCATCTTGTTGAACAATAAAAAAGTGATCAGAAGCCTCGACAAAAACTATTTAGTCGAGGCTTATGGGATAAGCGCAAATTATCTCAAGGCTGTTATTACACTATTTCACTTTGTAATAAATTTTTCTGCTACTCTTACCAGTCTTGGTGTCAACAGCATACCAAGAATAAGTACCTCTTTGCTTATTTACTTTATAGGTAAGCATAAATGACCCAGTTGAAGATGTCTTAATTTTCACTGGTGCATAATATGTTCCGCCAAATTTGCTGAAATATAGATTCACAAAGGTATTCTTGGAAAACTTTTTGCCGCGTTGTGTCAAAATTTGCCCAATCTTAACACTTTTCTTGGAATTCTTAATTGTCCTAGGTTTGGTTACTTCTTTTTTGCTTTTATGACTTGAATCATCATCGTCATTATTGCTGGTGTTTTTAATCACTGGATTTGCAACTGAAAATGCAATGAACAATTCATTGGATACATTCGGAGTTTCAGCAGCATCTTGGCAGCGCACAAAATAGCCATAACTTCCACCATTAACAAGTCCTGTGGCAAGGAAAGAATAAGTTGAACCAGATGGTGCTCCAAAAGTGTCAGAGTAGGAATCATATGTTCCAGAAGTGGTGGAATATTTACAAGTCACTGGTCCAGTCGCATCAGTTGCATTCACACCGACAGTTGCCTGTGTAGTTCCAGTGGCTAATGCTCCAGATGGTGTAGCAGCTGAAAGTACAGGAGCAGCTGCGTCTACAGGCACGGTTACGGTCACTGCACCACTTGTTCTTGTTCCAACCACATTAGTTCCAGCATCAGCAGGATATGTTGGCGAATTGTCAGCATAAACCATGGTACTATTGGTAATTGTAATTGGAGAATCTGTCACAGCAGCAACTGCATGAAAATTCAAGGTTGCATAAGTTGTAATTGCAGAAATGTGCGCACCAAAAGTTGTTGAGGCACTATATGATCCGGTTCCATCTGGCGTTACAGGAACTGATTGCCCTAATGGCGTGTTAAATGTGGCAGATGCTGTAATGCTAGTCAATGTGAATTTACTTTGATCATAAGTGAAATACAAATCAGCATTGGTAACATAATGATCCAAGGGATTAATTAAAACATCCACAGAAAAATCTGAACCAGCATTGGCGGATATGGTTGCAGGATTGATGTAAATCGTTGCATCAGCAGCAGCTTGAGCTTTTTGAACCAAGACTGGTAAAACCACAAGTACTGCAAGTGTGATCGTCGTTAATTTCGAAATTAATGTTTTTTTCATATTTTTTTATAATTTATTAATAATATTTAAAAAGTATTTCCATACTCATTATGCAAAATGCTAAAATCCGCACCATTAACTTTATTATCACCAGTAATGTCGGCCACATCCCCTGGCCTATCATTAACAGTATCATAATTATTATGCAATGTACTAAAATCATCGCCCAAAACTGATCCATTATTATTGATATCAGCTCGATATGAACTCTTTATGGTATTGGTTGAGGTTTGTATTGTTTGATTTCCAGCAAGATCAGAGATAATAAACTGATATTGATAGCAAGTCCTCTCAGCCATTGTTGTATCAAAAATGTTAGGATAAGTTCCAGACGGGGTTATCGTGCTCCATAATCCAAAAGCTCCGCACACACCACCAACTGGTGTGGCTGCTCGACGTTGCAAAATCCTATTTCCCGCATTCACACCAATATTATCAGTTCCATCATTCGTAACTAATGCGAAAGATTTTGCTGCCAAGAAACCATCGGTATAACTAATTAGAACTCCAACAGGAGGAGTACTATCAAATGTTACCCCAGTATTTAGAATTTGAACTGCAGAATTACCAGCCAAATCAGTCGCATTAAATGCGATTGTGTATATTGTCCCACTTACCAATGATTGAGCAACAGCGCAAGTATTGGTCGTATCAGAAAGATCAATATTACTATGAGCACCCGTATTTAATGCGGTTCCCTTAAGTGCACAGGAGTGAGCTGCTCCATCTGCTACACCACCAGTTCTAGTGAAAACAATTGTTCCACTAGCAATAGCCTCACTTAATGAATACGAAACTGCAGAACCAGCTGCTATGCTTTTAATATTTGCATTTGTTGCAGGTGTAGCTGAAGATATCACAGGAGAAACGTTGTCAAAAGTTATTCCAGTATTTAAAACTTGCACTGCTGGATTACCAGCTAAGTCAATAGCATTAAATGCAACTGAATATATTGCACCGCTCACCAAGGATTGTGCGCTTGTGCAGGAATTTGTCGTATTGGAAAGATCGAGATTATTATGTGCCCCAGTAGTTCTGGCTGCAGCCTGAAGTGTGCAAGTATGTATTGCTCCATCTGCTACACCACCAGTTCTAGTGAAAACAATTGTTCCACTGGCAATAGACTCACTTAATGAATACGAAACTGCAGAACCAACTGCTATACTTTTAATGCTTGCATTTGTTACAGGTGTAGCTGCAGATATTACAGGAGGAGTGACATCCAAAATAGTCACGGTCACTGCACCACTTGTTCTTGTTCCAACCACATTAGTTCCAGCATCAGCAGGATATGTTGGCGAATTGTCAGCATAAACCATGGTACTATTGGTAATTGTAATTGGAGAATCTGTCACAGCAGCAACTGCATGAAAATTCAAGGTTGCATAAGTTGTAATTGCAGAAATGTGCGCACCAAAAGTTGTTGAGGCACTATATGATCCGGTTCCATCTGGCGTTACAGGAACTGATTGCCCTAATGGCGTGTTAAATGTGGCAGATGCTGTAATGCTAGTCAATGTGAATTTACTTTGATCATAAGTGAAATACAAATCAGCATTGGTAACATAATGATCCAAGGGATTAATTAAAACATCCACAGAAAAATCTGAACCAGCATTGGCGGATATGGTTGCAGGATTGATGTAAATCGTTGCATCAGCAGCAGCTTGAGCTTTTTGAGTAATGATAAACGAAAAGACAACAAAAATAATGACAGGAGCCAATGATATTAATATTTTTTGTGCTTTCTTCATACCAATTTTTGTTTTTATTGTTTCAATAATACGGATATTCTATGAGAGTGTCCCGCATCTTATAAATAGAATTTGCTATAGTCTTGACGAAAAAGACTAAGATCGCCGCCATTCACAATATCATCTCCATTGAAGTCTGACTGATGTGATGGAGTTACAACTCCATAATCTTGACGAAAAAGACTAAAATCGCCGCCATTCACAGCCTTATCATTATTTAAATCAGCAGCAAATGTTACTGCCTTACTTACATATGTAGCACTACCAGTAGTTGCACATTTGCTCAAATTAGTGCTAGCGTCATATGCTACCACTACAAAGTTATACGTTAAGCCTGGCGTAAGACTAGTTGTATTGCTAAATGTATACTTTAAAACTCCACCACCAGAGACTGTTTTGTATGTTGCAGGTAAAAGTGTTCCGGCATCAGCCAAACGCGTTGCCTGATCAGCAGCATCCCAATTAGTACAATCTATTGCTGCAGCGCTGTAATACACTCGATACCCAGTAAGTCCAGTCAAAGCTCCACCACCTTCATCCAAAGTTGGAGCCACCCAAGAAACAGTCGCACCACCATAGTCAGCTCTGGCATCGCCAATAAATGCAGTAAGCGATAAGAGCGCGAGAGAACAAATCAGCACTAATTTTGTTTTTTGTTTTTGCATAACATTTTTGTTAAACATAAAAATTATAATTTAAATTAATTTTAGTTATTCAGTAATTGACACAAGTGCTAAATCTGAATAGCCCAAAATATTGACGCCTGGATTATCATCAGCATATATGCCTGATTTTTTTTGATCTACAGTGATTGGAGAATTTTCAATTTTTTTCAAAGCATGAAAATGCAACACTGCATATGTGGTTCTTGCATCAATATTTGAGCCAAAATTAGTTGCAGCAGAATAACTAACAACCCCGTCATCCGATATTTTTGAAACAAGCACTTGCATAAATTTTTCAGATTGTGAGATACTATCAAGTCTCATTACTGATTTATTATAAGAAAAAATCAAATCCGCATTACTAACCAAATGCTTTTTAGGATCAATTGCAATCTCAATTGTAAAATCTTTATCCAAAGTTACTGCATTTTTTTCAGGTAAAAAATTAAAAGCAACCAATCCATCCTCTTTTCCCACACCTTGATTACTAGCATTTTTTGAACTTTTCAACACATGTGAATAATTTTCATATAGCAAAAAACCAACAACCAAGAAGATGCATACCAGGAGAATATAAATTATTTTATTTTTATTTTTAAATTTATTTTCCACAATCACTTTTTATTTTTTAAATAATGTTTTCATCTTATCAAAAATTGATAATTTTACGGTCTTGCTCATCTCCTCGGAAAAACAACTTTCTTTGCCACCCGTGTTATATGAAGTTACTGAAAAATAGTAAGTTGAACTGTCATTAAGATTTTCGAGTTGATATGAGGTCACATTTCCCACATCTACCTTCTTTTTATATGCTCCATCTTTTGGGCAATCACCTTTGCGCTTTTCGGTTCCGTAATAAATTTTATAACCCTTGATATCTGTTTCACTGCTCGCATTCCAAGTGAGATTTGCCTTGCCAAAAATTTTCATGTCGCGCAAAAAAAGCTGCCAAAACAAAATTGTCAAAACAAATACAATTCCTGCTATTAAAAAAAGTTTCCTCTTATTCATTATGTTTATTATAGCACAATTTATATCTTTCTGCACTAATATATAGTCAAGAAAGTTATCCACAGGTACCCCTAAGGATTTTCATCTTTATTCAGTATGGGAAATTTTTCCAAGCAAAGAATTTAGATCTTCTTGCGAATAATATTCGATCACAATTTTGCCCCCATCACCAGCTTTGTTCACGCGAACTTTGGTGCCGAGAATTCCCACCAATTCGTCTTCCAATCTTTTTATCTCTGGATCAACATTTTTGCTGCGATTATATGATTTTACTGAAATTTCTTTAGTTTTTTCTTCCACCTGCCTAACTGTCAAATTACTTCTAAGAATCAATTCATACAGCGCTCTTTGTTTTTCTGGATTATCAAGTGACAGAATCACTTTAGCATGACCTTCGGTGATCTTTCCGTCAATCAAACCTTTTTGAATTTCCACTGGCAAATTCAAAAGTCGCATTTTATTGGCAACTAAACTCCTGGATTTCCCCATTTTCAAAGCCACTTCTTCCTGATTCAATTGATATTCATCCGCCAATTTTTGATAAGCTTTTCCCTCTTCAATAGCATTCAAATCATGTCGTTGCACATTTTCAATGATGGCCAATTCCAATTTTTGAAGTTCACTAGCTTCGCGCACAATGACAGGAACTTTCTTAAGTCCGACTTGTTTGGAAGCCTGAAAACGACGCTCACCAGCAATCAACTCATATTTACTACCATTTCTGCTGACGATAAGTGGTTGAATGATGCCATGCACCTTGATTGACGCGGCGAGATTAGCCAGTTTTTCCTCATCAAACTGATGACGTGGCTGATGCGGATTGGCCACAATTTGATTCACATCCACTTCAATCACAAAATTGTCACCCCGAATTGAGTCGTCGCTTGCACCCACCGTGCGCGCTGCAAATTCATCGCGACTTTGCGCCTGGGGAGCTGCCTCTGGTTGTTTATTTGGAATAAGTGACGAAAGTCCCCTTCCAAGTCCGAATTGTTGACTCATAAATATTTATAATTAATAAATTAACGGATTAACGGATTAACGCATTCAAAATTCGTTAATTCACAATTCGTTAATATTCCAATAAACAATTTTAATAAAATTACATCGCATTTAATCTTTTTTCTTCATCATCCCTTGCTATCATTTCTTTGACCAAATTTTTGTATGATCTGGCTCCCTTGGAAAGACTATCGAAACTCAAAATTGATTTTCCATAACTTGGCGCCTCAGCCAAACGCACACTGCGCGGAATCACACTTTCAAAAACATGTCCAGGGAAATGATTGCGCATCTCTTTGACAACTTGGCGCGCCAAGCGATTGCGCCTGTCATACATCGTCAAAACCGCTCCCATGATTTTCAAATTTGGCTGCAAATGTTTTTGCACCAACTCAATCGTGGAAAGCAGTTGACTGAGTCCTTCCAAAGCGTAATATTCCGTTTGCACTGGAATGAGCACAGCATCGCTGGCCACCAAGCCATTGATCGTGAGTAATCCCAGACTTGGCGGAGAATCAATAATGATATAGTCGTAATCAGTGCGAATTTGCCGCAGCACGTCATAGAGCTTGAATTCCCGATTGTCAAAATGCACCATTTCAATGCCAGCTCCAGCCAAATCTTGAGAAGATGGCAAGAGATCATGACCAGATCCTTCTGCGCGAATAATCACATTACGCGGATGCTCGCCACCAACCAGGGTGCTATACAATCCTTTTTCCAAATTGCGAATGTCGACACCCAAGCCAGACGAAGCATTGCCCTGTGGATCAAGATCCACCAGAAGCACCAACTTGCCCATAGAGGCCATGTAAGTTGCAATATTGATCGCAGTGGTGGTCTTTCCCACTCCGCCTTTTTGATTTATAAGTGAGATAATTTTAGCCATACAAAGAGATAATTTGAAATTTGAAATTTGAAATTTTTAATCAAATCTAAATGACAAAATAAACAATTTTAAAACCCAAATTTTTCTGCCAATAGGCAGAAATATATTAAAAATTGTAAATTAAAAATTAAAAATTCCACATGTACTCATGTGGGTTTATTGTAGCACATTGACAATTGGCAATCAATCACTTATCATAAAAAGGTACTGTTTTTGAAAATATGCCTTGTTTAAGGCTGAATATGCCCAAATGGTGGAACTGGTATACACGCACGACTCAAAATCGTGTGGCGCAAGCCATGAGAGTTCGAATCTCTCTTTGGGCACCAAATAAAAAAATCCTTATTAAAATAAGGATTTTTTTATATATTAAAGGAGAGGAATTATTTCCTCTTTTGAATTTTCACCACTTGTCTGTGGGTTTTTGGCATTTGCCTGACCACATGCACACCTCGCCTATGTTCCAAGCGTCTTCTCATTCGCTGAAAAAGTTTTTTAAAGACAATGATAAGCAAGCCAAATATTGCAACCAAGAATATGAGCTTCACGCCAATAATGACAATCGAATTGTCACGTACCTCTTGATTGACAAAGTTCCCTATGCCAACAACGTTTCCTGCCACATTTTTTCCTTGTATCATCCCGCCGCCTCTGCTTGTTTCATTGCCATAATCCACAAAAACAACTCGAATATATCCCTTATCTTGAGCAAATTGAGCAGGCAAAGGATTCTGATAGATGGCCATTTCAGGATTTGACACTGATGTTGCCGAGCTGTCAATAACTGTTTGATTTTGCAATGCTTGATTGTCGATAGACTGCGTTTCAACAGCCATTGGCATTGGATAAAAATTTGTTGGCGCAATCTGCAAAGTCGACTCTTGCACAACCTGCGTGCCAACTTTTTTCAAATCCCCAAAAGCCATTTCGAAATTCTCCATTGGAACCCGCACCACCATTGAACCATTTTTTGAACTGCTTGAAGTATAAGAAATGAAGGTTGCATACACATTTCCATTGCCCTTGGTGGCAACCTCAGTCACAGCTTTTTTTGCAGCTTCCAAATTATTCACCACCATGGCAATTTCTCCGCTTTTTGCAGCATCTTGTGGCAATGCAAATTGATTATCTGCAGTCGGAGGAACTGACATTTGATAATTACCTTTGTCAGCATTTCCCACCCTTCCATGTTCAAAACTATTATTACCAAGAGAAACCCTCTTTTCTGCATGCAATTTAAAGCCAACAGCTGCAACGGAAAGTGCAATAAGCATCAGCAAGACAAAGCCACCCAGAACCATGAAAATTCTTTCGTATTTTCGATGATGACCGCCTCCACAACATTGATTCATATTTTCTATTATTTCTTCCTTATTCATTTATTTTTTATTTATTTTTAATATCCAAACTATACCATATTTTTTTAAAAAAAGAAAAAAGGCGCAGTCAAATTATTGACTGCGCCTTTAAATTAGGAAAATAAAACAAATTGTATTTGCTCATAATCTCCGAGTACTCTGGCATAAACCATTAGGACTTCCACATCTGGATATTTATCCGTGATTCTTTTTTTGAGCTTTCGCAGTTCGCCACGATGCATTGATTCTTCAGCAATATGATCGCCATCGAATTTCTTGAGCCCACCATATGCAGCACAGTCAGAATGATGAAACAAGACAATTTTCTTGCAACCATGCTTGGTATATGCAACATCGATACCTTTCCAGCCAGTTTCACTGTTTTCCAACAGGCGTTTAGATGAGCCTGGCAAACCAATCAGATCAAAAACTGGAATGTTCAGTGATTCACGAGCGCAAGAACGAGTCTCTCGCCTGAAACGAAAATCCAAACAAGCAACAATAGCACCGTCACAGTAAATTTCATCCTTAAATCTGTATGGCATATTAGCCATGAATATCTCTTCGGCATTTTCAAATATTTCCGAGAATAATATCCTTGTTCCTGGCTCATATTCAGCTATTCTCAAACCATTGAGCCTAGCATATATGAGCCTGACGGTGACGTGCGGAAAAGATTCAAGAATGTTGAGCTTACAATCAACCAAGCCCTTCTTGTGAAAATAATCCTCCTCAATCTTATTTCTAAACCTTGAAGACTTGCCACTGTCGTGAAAGTCAACATGCTCCATAAGCACAATCTCTTTCGCATTATGCTTTTCAATCGCAAGCTTAAGTGTGCCTATTGCAGTTTCACTCCTGTTTTCAATGCGTTTGGAAATACTGGGAATCCCGAAAAGGTCAAACGCCTGTATACCCAAACATTTTTCCACAAAATCAAGTCCTTCCTTTGCAAAATTGTAACTGATTGGCATCGCAACCATAGCATCACAACCAGACACACCCTTAAAACGAAATGGCACCGTACTTAAAATTGTGCCATCCAAACTACTTAACTTTCTTGAACTCATGTTCGCTTCCTCCTTTTTTATTTGATATCATTTTTTTAAAAAACTTTTCACCTATTCGCTACATGCAAAAATTAATTCTACTCGCAATATCTATTCAAGTCAACATTTTCCTATAAATCAGTTCCGGAATATGATAAATTCAAACTTTTATTGATGAGTGGAAAATCAGGCACAATATTCCCTGGCCCCATGATTCCAAAAAGTGCCCAATTGCAAAATGATGGATCACGAGGAAAACAGCGCTCGATCGCACCATTTTTAATTTCCAACGCCAGTAAAATTTCACCCCTCCAGCTTTCCACTGCGCCGACGGCAAAGCCATCTTTAATATCAATGTTTGTTGATATTTCTCCCTTTGCCATGTTGCCTATCAATTTCTCAATCAAATTGATTGTTTCCTGCATTTCCTCAATGCGAACCAAATAGCGCGAGTGCACATCGCCTTTCTTCTTGATCACCACTGAAAATGGAAATTTCTGATATGCACCATAAGCGTGATCGCGACGAACATCTCGATCCAGGCCGCTGCCACGAGCAGCAATTCCCAAGGCGCCAAAAGCTTTAGCCACTTCAAGCGGGAGCACTCCAGTGGTTTGCAAACGATCAAGAAAGCCATCTGAGGCCAACGCCTGTGTCACAATTTTCAGCATTTCACTGTGCGCAGCTTTAGCAATGGAAAGAATTTTTTCAAGTCTGACATCATCAATATCCTTGGCAACTCCCCCCAATACGATCATGTCTTTCCAAAAACGATTTCCAAAAATGACATCGGAAAGGCGCATCATTCTTTCTTTAATGCGAAATCCATTGGCTGCAATAAAAGAATAGCCTGTTCCCATGCCTCCAATATTAGCCAGGTCATGAATGTGCATTGTTAGGCGCTCAAGCTCGCAAACAAGAGCCCGGAGCATCTGAGCGCGCTCAGGAACCTTGCAAGCTGCAATGGTTTCCACTGCTTGCACATAAGCCAAAGCATGCGAAGCTGCCATGTCGCCGGAAATTCCCTCAATGAAAGGCAGTGCCGCTTTAGGAGTTTTTCCTTCCAGCAATTTTTCCACTCCCTTATGAGTGAAAAACAATTTTCCTTCCAAAGTCAGAATTCTTTCGCCGGCCACATTGAAACGAAAATGCCCAGGCTCGATTATGCCAGCATGAATCGGTCCCACTGGAATTTCAAAAATTCCTTCACCCTTAATGTGATGCATGGGATATAGCACATTGGCTTTTTCCAATTTAGCGTTCCAAGCAAAATCCTTGCGCAGTGGATGAGTGCCAAGTGGAATGTTTTCATGATGCACCAATCTGCGCGGATCAGGATGACCAACAGCCACCACACCAAACATGTCCTGCACATATCTTTCATACCAATGCGCAGCCATAATCGTGGCTGTCAGTGATTGGTATGTTGGATCGTTTTCTGGCAAAGCTGCTGAAAGTTTGAACCATTGACCATTTTTGTCTTGAGAAAAAATGACATGCACGCCAAATGCTCCATTTTCCTTCCTGTCATCAGTTCCATATAACAAAGATAAAACAAGCCCATGTTCATTGACCAATGCTGTTGAAATGCGCGCCAAATCTTCGCGCGAAATTGACGCAAAAATGGTGTCGCCTTTTTGTTGAATATCTCTTATTTCAGAAAAATTTTTCAGAATTTCTTGAATAGTCGTCATATTATTTTGAAATATATATTATATTCTTAGCAATCAAATCAATGAACCTGAGGCCATTTTCAGTTGAAAAGAAAAATGTCAGTCCCACAATCAACAGCAATTGCAAAGTCATAATCCAGTGCACCACGTTCCACGTCTCTCTTTTTGTCACTGCCTCATTTTTTTCATCAACAAAAAACATGCCGATAGTGGAGCGCAGCATCATATAGGCAATCACGCTCAGTGCTATCAAAATTAAAATTGACAAAACTGGATGCAAGAAAAAAGCAGCTGCAAACATGGTGTATTCACTTACGAACAAAATGGATGGTGGCAGCGCAATGATTGAAAGAATTCCAAGCAAAAACAGCGTTGCTGTAAATGGCGCCTTTTTCATGAGCCCTTTCACCTTTTCTGTCTTGGTGGTTTCATAGTTTATCAAAATTTCTCCCGCGCCAAAAAACAACATGGATTTTGAAAGCGTGTGCCCAATCATATGAATCACAGCTGCAATCGCTCCTAAAGGAGAAAGTGCTAAAGCAAAAGTGATCAAGCCCATATGCTCAACGCTGGAATACGCCAACATGCGTTTATAGTTGCTTTGCACCAACATCATGAAGGCTGGCACGATGATGGAAATAAATCCAAAAAACAAAAACAAATGCCCTGTCCACTCATTACTGCCCAGCGCCAAATCTGTGATAAATCTGAAACGAATGATTCCGTAGAGCGCTACATTTAGCAGGATTCCAGAGAAAAGTCCTGAGATTGGAGAAGGCGCATTACTGTGCGCATCAGCGAGCCAAATATGCATTGGCACCAAACCAAGTTTCGCGCCGAATCCCACAAAAATGAAAACGAAAGCCCACCTTACAATGTCAAAGGAAATCAAATGCGCGTTAGAAACCAAGGCTGTCAAGGTGAAAATCTCCCCCCCAGTCACCCCACCTAAAGATGCACCATAACCAAAAAGCAAAATTCCCAGCAAGCCCAAGCTGATTCCAGTTGAACAAATGATGATATATTTCCAAGCAGCTTCAGCTGAAGTTTTTCGGCGATACAGACCAACTAAGAATGTTGAGGACAAGGTTGTTCCCTCTAAAGCCATCCAAAGCAGCAAAGAATTGTTTGCCACCACGGTGATTATCATGCAAAGCGCAAAGATATGAAAGAGTGTGAAATATAATTTCAAGTCAGCTAAGGTTATGATCTTTTCTTCATATTCATGTCCAATATATCTGATACTAACAATGGCTGCGCTGATGTATAAGAATGCGACCAAAGAGACCATCAAAGCAGAAAAATTGTCCACCAACCAAACACCATCAAACCAAGCTGGACTCATTTGAAAAAGCACTGGGAGCGCAATGGCAAAAACAGAGGCGCCGCCAAGCACGGACAATGCTAAGGTGCTTTGACGAATTTGCTTGGCATCTTTGGAAAAAAGTGCCAAGGCCGCCGCCGCAAGGATAATGAAAATTGTAATAATTGGAGTCATAATGTTATTCAGTTAATGATCGAAGATCTTCGGTGTCAGAAGAACCATGAAATTCTCTGATGCGCGATCCCAGGATTGATAAAATAAAAGCGCTAGCCACAATAATCACAAAAACACCCAACTCAATCAACAGCGGCAAAGACTTTACTGTCACCAAAGTGAAAACAGTCAAACCATTTTCCATAATCAGCAAACCCAGAATTTGAGAAAAAATGTTTCGATGCACGATCATGGTTGCAAGTCCCAGACCAATGAGTGCAATTGAAGCATACAAGATGGTGTCGAATTCAACTTTGCCAATAATTGGCGTGTGCTGCATCGCAAAGAAGGTCACACCCAAAATCACCACTGCCACGAAATAACTTGAAGCAGGACGCAAAAATGAAGGAGAACTGATGAATTCTTTATGCTTTCTTTGAGCATATCTAATCACAATTGGCACAAGAACCGTTTTGATCAAAACTGTCACCAAGGCAAACAACCAAAGATGATGCTTTTCCTCTGCTGGCAAAATGAAAGACAAGCCCAACGCGATACCTGCAATGCTAAGCGATGAAAGCGCGTAATATCTGAGCATCACTTGCGCGCGAGCTCGTCCAAACAAAAGTATCACAAAAAACACGGAGAGAGCTGCGAAGATTGCATGATATTGAAACTCGATATTTATCATTGAAGAAAATAATGCTACCAACATGCCAAACATGGCAGTGAAAAAAGCAATAGACATAAATTCCTGCATGCGATAAAAACGCATCTTCACAAAGGTTGATTCAAGCAAAGCCAAGAGTGCCATTGTAATCACAACTTTTATTATTGCAATAAAAATTGCCACAATGCCAGCAACTAAAGCAGAAAAAAATCCAAAACTAGCAACCACTCCAACAGTGGATGGAAAAATGAAATTTGAAAGCAGAATGGCAAAAATTGTCAGCTTGAGCGAGCTGGCATATTCTAGCATGGCCAAATATGGTCCAGAATATTCCAAGATCATGGCTTCATGCACCATGGTCAGTTCCAAATGAGTCGCTGGATTGTCCACTGGATATCTGGCATTTTCAGCCAAGGTCACCAAGGCAAAAGCAAAAATAGAAAGCAGCAAATATGGATGCGCCCAAATCAAAGATTGTCCCACCATGCCATCAATTGCAAAGCTGCCGGCCACAAAACTCATGGCTGCAAAAACCATGATGATTGTTGGTTCCACTAAAGCAGCAATTGTCATTTCACGACTCGAACCCATGCCGCCAAAAGCGCTGCCTGGATCAAGGCCGCCCAGCACCAAGAAGATTGAACCAATCATCAAAATTCCTGACACCACCAAAAAGTCGCTCAGACTTGCCAATTTTCCGCCCACGAAAAGCAAAGGCAAAATGAAAGCCAAGGAGACTGTGGTGGACAGCACCACAAAAGGCACCGCCCTAAAAATCCAAGAAGTTGCAGACGAAATCACCATCTGCTTTTTGAACAGCGTGGCTAAAGTATAATATGGCAAAAATGGAGAAGCTCCATGCCTGCCTTGCAAACGCGCCTTGCAAAAACGAACCATGCCCCCAGCAAATGGTGCTATCGCTAAAACAAAAAATCCTTGTAATAATGTGGCTAAAATTGAATTCATAAAATTTTTACCGATACGAAACTACGAATTAATCACGAATCTACAAACATTTCGTATGTGCGCTTTAGTAGAGCGCTTTTCGCATACTATAAAACCATAATTAAAGTGACAATTAATGTTCCCAACACAAACAGTAAATAATATTGAATGCGCCCACCCTGGATGACTTTCAGTCGCTGAGCCAATAAATTCAAAATAGCTGCAATTGGTTGATACAATTTATCTTTCCAAACAGAACTGAATGACAAGGAAAAAACATACTCACGAATCCAAGGATTTGTTTCAATCACCGCTTTTGATTTCAAAACCTTATCGCGGCCAAGCAAATGCAAAAAGAAAAAGCGAATCGGACCAGAAAAAGCCGTGGCGGAATATTGCATGCTAGCATCAATCGGTTGTCCACAATCCCAAGTTTGATATTTTCGCTCTGTGATATTTCCATCGAAAAATTTATACAAAACATAAATCAAAGCCAACGAAATCACTGGCACCAAAAACACCATTGCCGAAGAAAGATTGCTCAAAGCAAAATTGCCTTGCTCAGCAGCTGCGGTTGTCAAAAGTTCTCCATATCCATTTAGCCAAGCGATGATTGATTTGGCAAAAATTCCCAAAGCCACCACGCCAAAACCAAGAATCATAATCGGAACACTGAGAAGATAGTCAGTTTTTTCAGATCTTTTTTCCACATGATCGCCGCGCACCAATCCCAACATGGAAATTCCAAAAATCTTAACCATCGCAAAGATGGCCAAACCACTGATCAAACCAATCAAAGCAATGCTGCCCAAAATTATCAACATAGCAGTTGAATTCAAAAATGAACTGTGCAATAAGTTGATGACATTCTGGATCAAGCCCCATTCGCCATAGAATGTTCCAAATGGTGGCAGTGGCATCGAAGCCAGAATTGCAAGCAGAAAAGCAAAGGAGAAAAATGGCATGATTTTGGCCAGTCCACCCATAACTTCCAGCCTTTTGGAATGAAAACGATTGATGACCACACCACTGCTCAAGAAAAGCGCAGTTTTGAAAAGCGCATGATTGATGGCATGAAAAATTGCGAACACCACCAAAACATTTGAAGCCAGCACGATATTATCATTTGAACTTTGAGTCAAAAGATAGAGTGCAATTCCCAAAATTGTAAAAATGATACCCATGTTTTCAATGCTGCTATATGCAAATGCTCGTTTCATGTCCCTTTCAATCACGGCATACAAAACTCCCACCATTGCCGAAAGCAAGCCAAGACCGATGACAACCAAAGCTGCCCAGGCTGGTAAACCAACCAAGGCAAAAGCCACCTTAATAAAGCCATACACCGCCACTTTCAGCATCAAGCCACTCATCATAGCTGAAATGTTGCTTGGCGCCTCAGGATGAGCCTCTGGCAGCCACACATGAAAAGGCACTAGCCCAGCCTTGCTGCCAAAACCAAACAAAAACAAAACGAATGACAAGCCCAAAAGCGCTGGTGACAACCCTTGCGAAGCAACTGCAATGTCAGCCAGATTTAAAAACAAAAAGCCATTTCCCAAAATCAAAAATCCTCCCAAGATTGCAGAGGCTCCCAGGTGCGTCATAATGAAATACAAAAAAGCAGCTTTAACTGAACTTTCACTGCGATCAGCCATGACCAAGAAAAAAGAAGCGATGCTCATCATTTCCCAAAAAAACAAAAAGGCTAATGAGTTGTTGGCAAAAAACACACCCTGCATTCCAAACACAAAAATCACTGTCAAAAATTGAGTCAGCACTGGATTATAAGTTTCACTATACAGTTCCAAATAGCGCATGCTATACACGCCCACCAAAGCTGAGACCCCAGCAATCAGCGTGAAAAAGATGCCACTCAAGAGATTGATGGTTGGCGAAAATTGAAAAAGCCAAGCCCAATCGCCGAGCACGATTTCTTTTGAAACAAAATTAGTAAGATACAAGATTCCAAAAATAAAACCAAGCACGTTTACCAACACAAAAAGTTGCGCGGATTTTCGCCATTGACCTCCAAACAAAGCAAACACTCCTGAAAAAAATAATCCCAGGAAATAAACAAAAAAACCGAAAGCGATGAAATCTATCGTCATACAATTGTATTAAAAATTTTTCTGATTAAGAGCATGAAGAACCCCGCGCAAAATTTCAATTGGACGAGGAGGATTTCCCGGGATTCTGATATGCACAGGGATGACCTTTTCCACACCACCCACCACCGCATAGGAATCTTTCCAGATTCCGCCATCAATAGCACCGTCACCCAGAGCCACCACAATGCAAGGACTAGGTGCAGCCTCATAGGTTGTCAGCAAAGCTTTTTCCAAATTGCGCGTCACTGGTCCAGACACAAACAGCATGTCTGCGTGCCTTGGAGACGCCACAAAAGTCAGACCGAAGCGGTCAATGTCATAATAAGCGTTATTTAGCGCGGTAAATTCAATCTCTTCCGCATTGGTAGATCCTGCATCAACTGCACGAATTCGCAATGAGCGCCCACCATACAGATGCTGAATGGTTTCTTTAAGCTCCTTTCCCACCGCTTCAAAAGAGTCGTCTTTGTCTGTTTCTTTGATTTTTTCAGCATTTTCAGTGACTTTCGGCCCCAAAAACAAAATTTTAAGCAATTGAAGAAATTTCATATTATTCGATATAAAAAATAAAAAGGCAGCAATTGCTGCGACATTTTTATTTTCAAGGCTCTATTAAGTGTGTTTATACGATATTTTTCATCTTACTCCCATTTCTAGGGGGCTGTCAACAGTTTCCTGAAAAACAAAAAACGGAGCATGGCTCCGCTTTTTATGAAGTGCAAAACTATCTAGTCAATCTTGATTCCATGCCTGGTGTGATGCTTTTTGGCCACGCGCACGCGCGCCATTTCCTTTTCAATGGCAGCTGCCACCCGAGCATATTCCATTTCATTCATGGTGACTTTTTCATGCTTCAAATCTTCAGCGCGTTTCCGTGCTTCTTCAGCGCGTTTCAAATCAATATCTTCAGCTGCTTCAGCGGTGTCAGCCAACACCACCAAGGTGTTGTCATTAAACTCAATGAATCCACCTGAAGTCACCAATAAAATTTCTTTGCCACCAACTTTCAGCATCACTTCCCCAGCCTTAAGCGCTGCAATATAACTGCGATGTCCTGGCAAGATGGTCACTTGCCCATCCAAAACAGGCAAGGTTACTTGATCAACTTCTTGCTCAGAAACTGTTTTTTCAGGAGTAACTATCTTAAACTTTATTTTTGTAGACATACAATTAATTTGAAATTTTTAATTTGAAATTTGAAATCAATTTTTAAATTTTTAATCTTTAAATTTCAAATCTATTTTAAAATTTTGACATTTTATCATTTTGATTTGATTTTAAATTAAAAATTTTAAATTTCAAATTATGAAATAAAAAATCTATTTTTTTATTTCATCGATGCTTCCTTTCATATAAAAATCTTGTTCAGCAATATCATCCAATTCACCATCCAAAAGCATTTTGAATCCGCGAATCGTGTCTGAAAGTTTCACATATTTTCCAGGAGCGCCTGTGAATTGCTCAGCCACGAAAAATGGTTGCGAAAGATATTTCTGAATTTTGCGAGCGCGCGTCACCAAAACTTTGTCTTCATCAGAAAGCTCTTCCATTCCCAAAATTGCGATGATGTCTTGCAAATCTTTGTAGCGCTGAAGCACACGCTGCACTCCACGAGCCACGTCATAATGCTCTTGTCCCACAATATTTGGATCCAAAATTGTTGAACTTGAATCAAGTGGGTCAACAGCAGGATAAATTCCAAGCTCTGAAAGTCCACGAGAAAGCACCACAGTTGAATCCAAATGTCCGAAAGTTGTGGCTGGCGCTGGATCGGTCAAATCGTCAGCCGGCACATACACCGCTTGAACGGAAGTGATTGAACCATTCTTGGTGGAAGTGATTCGTTCCTGCAACTTACCCATTTCTTCAGCCAAGGTTGGCTGATATCCCACCGCTGATGGAATGCGTCCCAAAAGTGCAGACACTTCTGATCCAGCTTGCGTGAAACGAAAAATGTTATCCACAAACAACAGCACATCTTTGTTTTCTTGGTCGCGGAAATATTCAGCCATCGTCAAAGCTGAAAGCGCCACGCGTTGACGAGCTCCTGGCGGTTCATTCATTTGTCCAAACACCAAAGTTGTTTTGTCCAGCACTCCAGATTCTTTCATTTCATGAAAAAGATCATTTCCTTCGCGAGTTCGTTCTCCCACTCCAGCAAACACTGAGAATCCACCATGTTCCTGTGCGATGTTGCGAATAAGTTCTTGAATCACCACTGTCTTTCCCACTCCAGCTCCACCAAAAAGCCCCACCTTTCCACCTTTCACGAAAGGACAAATAAGGTCAATAACTTTAATTCCAGTTTCAAAAATTTCAGCTTCCGTTGATTGCTCAGCAAACTTTGGAGCATCGCGATGAATTGGCAATCTTTTTGGATTTGCCAAATTTGGCTTACCATCAATAGCCTCTCCCAAGAGATTAAACATGCGTCCCAAAGTTTCTTGTCCAACCGGCACAGCAATTGCGGATCCTGTGTCAATCACTTCCATTCCACGACGAAGTCCGTCAGTTGCTCCCATAGCCACCGCGCGAACTTTTCCACCTCCCACATGTTGATGCACCTCAAGCACGATCTGCTCAGTTTCGCTGGTCTTAATGTTCAGCGCATTGTAAATTTCCGGCAACTTGTCTTCAAACTGCACATCCACCACTGGCCCAATGATCTGAATTATTTTTCCGATGTTCATATTATTTTTATTCTACTAATTATTTACTTGTTATTTAAATTCAAAATTATTTATTAACGGATTAACACATTAACAGCTTGAAATTCAAAATTCGTTAATTCATAATTCGTTAATATTTCAATTCTTAATACCGCTACTACTTTACTTCTACCAATTTAGATATATAATCAATAAATATATCAATGCTAATCAAGAAAAAAATATAAAAGGAGGTTGCAAATGCCAATATTCTCATATCCAGAAAAGGAAGTTTTTCCTGAAACAATCGCCAAGGACCTTGGACTCAAGATAATCGATGGCGCTTACTACCTGAACAACAATCACGTCGATCATGTTGTGCCTGGAATATTTTTCATTCTTGATGGAGAAGCAACTCTTTTGCAAGTCGCCAGAGAATTGCCCTATCTCAAAGAGCAGATATTCCCGCGTCCCGAATCAAAAACAAAATCAAGATGAAACATCTTGCCATCACTCAAAAACTTGAGTGGTGGTTTTTTCTTTTCAAAATACTCATCTATTCACGGCTTTCTTGAGCCACAAACAGAATTAGAATCTCAAACTGTTGACAAAATGATGATTTAGATGTATACTATAAGGTTGATTGATTTTTAAATCATTTCAACGCACTAAAAAATAGGAGGAGGTGTGCAACATGCCAGCGTTTGAATATTCAACTGCAAAAATTTCCACAGAACGGATCGCTAGCGATCTTGGCCTCCAGATAAGTAACAACACTTATTACTTTTCTGGACAATACGTTGATTGCATCGTCCCTGGGATACTTTTTATTCTCAGTGGCGAAGATAAACTCCTGCAAGCTGCCAGAAGATTGGCATATCTTGAAGAAAAGGGGCTCCCCACTTTCAAATAAGCATACTACCATCACTCAGAAACTTGAGTGGTGGTTTTTTCTTTCTTGATTCTTCAAAACTACTATCAAAATTCAATTTCTTGAATTTTGAATTGCATTTTTGACTTAAAACATGATTTCATGCTACCTTGCTATAAACGATTCCCAAACTAAGTCCACAGGAGGTTTCAAATGAAAAAGTTTCTTGCATCACTCCTCACAGTTCTTTCCATGGTTACATTAGCCCACGCTCACATGAATGAGACATTTCATGCTCATCCCCATGGAGCAAAGCTAAATCCTGGTGACACCACCATGCTCATCATCTCAATCTGCATCGTCATGGCCATGATCATCATACCGATCATCATTCTGATTATTACATCCAAAAAACGTTAACCTTAATCAGAATCTCTACCATTACCCCTGACACATTATTGTCCGGGGTTTTTCTTTTTCAAAATACTCATCTATTCACGGCTCAAGCTAGCCATAAACAGAACAAGAACTTCAAACTATTGACAAAATGATGATTTAGGTGTATTATATATGGTTGACATCGTTTCAACATATCTTAAGCAGGAGGAGGAAGACCATGAAAACTGTTAACAGCAAACGTATCCCGCAAGAAATCCGTAAAAATTATTCAAGACTATGTGATTTTCTTGCAGGGGCCGCATCAGAATCAGGGAGATGTTCCGCAGTCATGCTCGAACCAGGGCTTGGAACTGAAGAGTGGATAAAAATAACGGGAAAATTCGAAGACCTGTGCATCATACAAGCAGAAAACCTGAATCTTCGTTTTCCTCTTTCCATCTCTTTTCAAGACAATGGCCAAAATAACCCGGGTCAGATGACCCACGTCATCGCAAAAGGATCACTCGAACAATTGACCAACCTGGTCATATTGATCGAGAAGTGAACAAACATTGTTCACTTCAAGCAAAAGCCTTGCCAAAGCACCAATTGGTGTATGGTGAGGCTTTTTTATTTTCCCAATTTTTCAAAGATACTATCAGAACTTAACTCAGATCCTTCGACTTCGTTGTGATTACACAACTTCGCTCAGGATGACATATTAATTGAGTTCTGAATTGCATTTTTGAATTTGCGTTCTGCATTTCCGCATTCCCCTGCAACCATATGAAGTACGTAGGCGAAAAACGAGTAATGAGCGTTAAGAAATTTTGAAACGTAGCGCCCGCTAGCAAGCGAAGGCGCGCAGTGTAAATTTTAGTGAAGAGTGAAGTTTTTGCCACAGTATCTTCATCAGGTTGCGATTTCTTTTGTAACTTTTCTATTAAAAGAAAAGTTAATTCAACTATAATTTTAATAATAAAGGTACAAACTAAATTTAAATCAGAAAATATAATTTAGCGAGTTAAATCCTGGATTCCCGCTTTCGCGGGAATGACACAATGAGTTCTACTCCAGAGCAGCGCGACCAGCGCTGATCTCTGCAATTTCCTGCGTGATCTTTCCTTGCCTGATTTGATTATATGCCAAGGTCAGATCCTCACTCATCTCTCCCGCTGCATCCGTGGCGTTTCTCATGGCAAGCATGCGAGCACTTTGCTCAGAAGCTTGCGATTCCAAAATTGCATGAAAAAGTTGCATCTCAATCAAGCGCGGAATGATGAATTCCAAAACCTCTGCCGGACTCGGCTCAACCTTATATTCCACCATCGGTTTTTCCAATCCATATTCCTTAGCTAGCATATCTATCTCAGCAATTTGCTTTTCAATGTCAATTTTGGAAATTGGCAAAATCTGACGAATGCGAGTTTGCTGATTCACTGCAGAAACATAATCAGTATAAATCACCACAACCTTGTCATATTTCTTAGCCAAATAGTCATCCATTACAATCTTAGACAGCGGTTTGATGTCGACCACTTTTGCAAAAGCTCCCCCATCAGCGAAAGCCGCCACAATTTCCTTGCCAAGCTTGCGCACCAGGTTTTCACCCTTCTTGCCAACCGTGATGAAATCAATTTTCAAATCCTCATTTTTAACATTGGATTCAATTTTCTTTTTTCCAATGCGATTGATCTTCAATTTTTCCGGATGCAAAATTTCCTCCTTAATCTTCTTGGCAATCTGCGTGTTAAATGATCCACAAAGACCGCGACTACTTGTCACCACAACCATCAGCACGCTTTTAACTTCGCGCACATCCAAGAAGCCACTACCCTGTGAGGCCTCAAAAGCTCGCGCCAAATTAGTCAGCACACTCCAGGCACTGTGAGCATAGGGACGGATACCAAGCACGCTAGCCACCGCTCTGCGCATTTTGGCAGCACTAACCATCTCCATTGCGCGAGTGATTTTTTTAGTGCTATTAATCGAACGAATTCGACGCTTTATATCTAATGATGAAGCCATAACTGTTTTATAAAATTCTAAATGCTAAATTTTAAAGTCTAATTCAAATCTAAATTCTAAAGTTTAAATTAAAATGCGAGCCGTTTATACTTTTTACTTTGGATTTGTTTTAGTACCTAGACCTTACACTTTAGACTTTCACTACTTTTGATAAACTTCTTTAAATTCTTTGATTGCTTTTTCCAAGGCGGCAATCACTTCGTCGCTAAGCTCTTTCTTTTCAGCAATCATAGCCACTGTTTCTTTGGCTTGCGAATCAAGATATTTGTGAAAATCTGCTTCCCAGGAGCGGACGTCTTCCACTGGCACATCATCCACAAATCCATTTGCCAAGGCATAGAGAATTGCAACTTGATGCTCAACCAACATTGGTTCATATTGTCCTTGCTTGAGAATTTCAACTGATCTTCTTCCGCGTTCAATCTGCGCGCGAGTTCGCTCATCAAGATCAGATCCGAATTGAGCAAAAGCTTCCAACTCGCGAAACTGGGCAAGCTCCAAACGAATTTTTCCAGCCACTTTTTTCATGGCTTTGATTTGAGCAGAACCACCCACGCGAGAAACTGAAAGTCCCACATTCACCGCTGGACGAATTCCTTTATAGAAAAGATCTGACTCCAAAAAGATTTGTCCGTCTGTGATTGAAATCACATTGGTCGGAATGTACGCTGAAACATCTCCAGCTTGAGTTTCAATAATCGGAAGTGCAGTCATCGAACCACCACCAAAATCTTCATTAAGTTTCGCACTTCTTTCCAAAAGACGAGAATGCAAATAGAAAACATCTCCAGGATAAGCTTCGCGTCCAGGCGGACGTTTCAAAATCAAGGAGATTTGACGATATGCCCAAGCATGACGAGAAAGATCATCAAACACAATCAAAACGTCTTCCCCTTTATCCATGAAATATTCTCCCAAAGCGCAACCTGAATATGGGGAAATGTATGAAAGCGCTGAAGATTCAGAAGCTCCCGCCACAATGATGGTGGTATATTCCATGGCTCCGCGTTTTTCCAATTCTCCCAAGATGCGTGCAATTTTTGATTCCTTCTGACCAATGGCCACATAGATGCATTTCATGTTTTGACCTTTTTGATTGATGATGGTGTCAATTGCAATTGCAGTCTTTCCAGTCTGACGATCACCAATGATCAGTTCGCGCTGTCCGCGTCCAATTGGAATCATCGCATCAATAGCTTTAATCCCAGTTTGCACAGGTTGATGCACTGATTTTCGAGTGATCACACCAGGCGCAATTTTTTCCACTGGATAGAACTTGTCAGCCACAATGTCTCCTTTGCCATCCACTGGAATTCCAAGCGGATTAATCACACGTCCAATCATGGCATCAGCCACTGGAATTGAAAGAACTTTGCCAGTCGCCTTCACAACGTCACCTTCTTTGATTGCAGTATAATTTCCAAGCACGATCACACCCACGCGATCTTCTTCAAGATTAAGCGCCACGCCGATTTCTCCATTGGTAAATTCAACCATTTCGCTGGCCATCAAATCTGAAAGTCCAGAAACGCGAGCCACACCATCCCCAATTTCAATCACGCTGCCAACTTTCTCCGTGGTGGTTTCAGTTGTGAAATTTTCAATCTGCTTTTTCAATTGTTCAACTATGAAATCTTTATTCATATTCTTTTTATTAAAACGATAATTATTTACTTAAAATATTTTTTAATCTCTTGAGCTGCATCGCAACACTTCCATCAATCACTTCATCCCCAACCCTTATAACAATTCCTCCCTGAATTTTCTCATCAATCACAATTTTCAGTTCAACCTCTTTGGCGGCATATTTTTTTGCAACAAATTCTCTCACTTTTTCAAGTTCATCAGTCGCGATTTCCTTGGAAACAACAACTTCAGCCACCACCATTCCATTAGCAGCATCATGCAAGTCACTGAATTTTTCCATAATTTTCCCAGCATTTTTCAATTGACCATCTCGCTTGAGTTGTTCGGCAAAATTTTTAAGCACAGCCAAAACATCCTGCTCAGATTTCCCATCTGTCAGATCAAAAAGTGTTTGGGAATATTGTTTAATGCTTATTTTCATAAAAATAATTTTGAATTTCCAATTTTGAATTTTGAATCAATTTTTAATTTCTAAATTTTTAATGTTTTAAACATTCTTTCATTCTGATTTCATTCGAAATTCAAAATTCATACTTCGAAATTCCTAGTCATTTATCGCTTTTTCTATAATAGCCTTATCTTTTTCCAAATCCAACTTCTCATCGATAATCTTACTCGTTGCAGAAATGACTAGGCTCGCGATTTGCCCTTTCACTTCTTGCAGCATTTGATTCTTTTCCTGCTCAATCTTTTTTGCGCTGTCAGCAAGAATTTTTTCGCCTTGCGCCTTAGCCTCAACAATGATTTCTTCCTTATTCTTAATTGCCACGGCTTCAGCTTTAGCCACAATTTCTTGCGCAAGCTTGCGAGCTTCAACCAACACTGCTTTTTCTTTTTCAGTGATCTCAGTCAATTTTTTCCCAGCATTTTCAGCATCTTTGATGCCCTTTTCAATTTTCACTGTACGCTCTTCCATCATCTTCAGCACTGGACCATAGGCAAATTTCTTCAACACGAAAAGCACAATAGCAAAGTTCACCAATTGAGCGAGGATGAGTTTAATGTCGATGTGAAATGTTTTAATTAATTCTTCCATAGTATTTTCTAATTGATAAATGATCTTATTCTCCTGTCGCTCGAAAGCGGCAGGATCAAAGACTATTTGATTGAGAATGCAATAACCAAAGCGTAAATCGCTACAGCTTCAGCAAATGCAGCCATCAAAAGCATTGGCACGAAGATTTTTCCTGCAGCTTCAGGATTTCGTCCGATTGATTCCATTGCTTTTGCTCCAATCATACCGATACCAAGAGCTGGTCCGAATGATCCAAGACCGATTGCGAGAGCTTTTGCAAGCATTGTTAGGTCTGTTGCTTCCATGTTGTTTTTGTGCTCACAGCATCCATGCTTTCTCTCTCTATGGGGAGAATGAATAGTGTAAACATTCAAAATAATTATTAATTAATCCATTAACGGATTAAAGGATTAACGCATTAAAATGCAATTCGTTAATTCGTTAATTCGTTAATTGCAAATTATGCTTTATTATAGCCTTATTTTCACAATTTGGCAATTTATCAGTTCAGCACACTTGACTTTTTGGTGAATTGGGTGTATACTATACAGTTGACAATGATTCAACAAATCTTTTAAAAAAGGAGTCTTCCATGATAGGTTTCTTAATTGCAGCAGCAATCTTTAACAGTATTGGTTTCTACTTCGCGATGTTAGTCATCAAAGGACCATACACAGTTGGATTGCCTATTGCAGCAGCGTGTGTTGTATCGGGAACTTGTTTCTCAATAGGAATTACCCTTTGTGTTTACATTGCTATCAAAGAAGCTCGGAGATAGCGACGCTCACGGGCAGCAGTTGTAAAACAATTGACAGCCATCTTCTTCGGACGATGGCTTTTTTCTTTTCTAATTTTTCAAAACTACTATCAAAACTCAAAAATAATTTTTAATTTCGAATTCTGAATTTTGAATCAATTTTTAATTTCCTAATGACTAATTTTTAAACATTCAGCCATTCTGATTTGATTCGAAATTCAAAATTCTAAATTCGAAATTCCAATGCTTTGCATTGGTCTAGTGTTCATCATTCGTCGTGGCAATTGAAACAAATGCCAGCGTCAAAATCGCAAACACCAACGCCTGTACAATTCCCACAATCAATTCCAAAAACATGAACGGCAATGGCAGCAGGAAGGCGGAAATGGCCATCATTGAAGCCAGCAAAACTTCCCCGGCAAAAATATTTCCGAAAAGTCGAAGAGATAATGATGCGATCTTGGCAATTTCACTCACAATTTCAATCAAGCCCACAAAAATTTTGATTGGATTCACCATCAAGATGGATGGATCTTTTTTGATTTTCTTGGGAATTGCCAAAATGGCTTTCAGATTCACAAATTTATTGAAATGATTCCAAGCTCCGACTGCAATCACCCCAAAGACATGCGAGATGATGACTGAGAACAGTGCAATTGCCAAAGTGGTGTTAAGATCAGCTGTTGCTCCGCGAAAAAGCGGAATGAAAACTTTTCCATGCTCTGCATTTTCCACGAAACCGATCGTTCCCACGCCAGGCAAAAGTCCCATCCAATTGCTCACCAAAATGAAAAGAAAAAGTGCCAACACGATCGGCAAAAATTTGAGAGTTTTTTTGCGATCCCCCGTCACACTATCAGCCATGTTCAAGGCTTGCTCCAAGATGATTTCGAAAAAATTATGAATTCCAGTCGGCGCTTTTTTGGCAGACTTCTTGGCTTTTTTTCCAGCCAACACAAAAAAAGTCACCAAAACGGCAACTGTAATCCAACTCATAATCAAAGAGTTGGTGATAGTGAAATTTCCCACATGCAAAATCGGCTCAGCAAAAAGAGTTGCTTCATGAGAAACTTCTTGAGTATTTTCAATATTTTGTTGTGCCAAAGATTCAGACATTATTTGTTTTCTTTATCTAATTTTTCGTTAGCAGCCTCCTTTTCAATCTTCTTGAATTCCTTAAATCCTATTGCTATCAGCGCAATCATTGAAATGACAAATGCAATTCCAACTGTGGCCAAAAAAAGCCAAGGCTCACTATGATATCTGCGATCCAAATATTTTCCCAAAAAAACTGCCACAATTATTGGTCCACCAATCCAGCCAGAAAGCCGCAAAAACAGCTGCATGCCAGGTTGCCACCAAGGAGTGATTGTTTTTTTCTGCTCTTCCATTTGTGTTTACATTTAAAACACCACGCTATCCATTATCTCGTGAATATGGCTTTACGTCAAGCAAAATGCGGCTGCTATTGACATTTTATTAAAAAAGGAGTATAATACATAGTTGGCAGTGCCCAACCATTTCTTTAACAAAGGAGAGTACAATGGAATTTTTGAAACTGTTTGGCATGCTTGTTGCAATGTTTACACTTGCCATAATTCTGGCATTGATCGAAAAACATCAAGGTGCAATTTATCACTGCACTTTTTGGGAACAAGTGCGGCTAAACTTCGCAGCACTTGCAATCGGAGGATGCCTCGTATTACTAGCAATCTCCAAGGGCTGAAGCTGTTTAATATTTTTATCAAAAATATCTCTAAACAAAGGAGATTAACCATGTCAGAAAACTTCATAGACAGTTTAGCAAGGATTCACACACTTAACCCAGAAGATCTTTTTGAAGGATTTTATTCACTTTTTTCTGAGGTCAGCAACATGTCCGCGCAACAACTTATTACGGTAAAACAATCGATCGATCTTGGATTGAAACTAAGTGAACATGCTCTGGATAAAAAACAAGAAACTATCCTTATTAGAATCATCGTAGCCATGCAAATGCGAGCTTTTGAACTAAACAAAATGGGAGTACGGATTTCGGCTCAAGAATGGTTTATGCGCACTCTGTTTCACATCGGTGAGTGCGAAATTTTTAGCATACACTATAATAGCACAGCAAAAGCTATTGAGGAAGTTCTCGAGGTAGCAAGACCTAAAAAGAAGAAATTTGGAATTTTTTAAAAACTCACAAAATCTCAAAGCCGCTCGCGCGAATCATCGCAGAGCGGCTTTTTAATATGCAAATTTTATAATACTATTTTTTCACATCATCCCCACTGATCATCTTAAAAGCCTCACTCACTGTTCCCATCATTTGGGCTGGGAAAATAATTGTAGAATTTTTCTCCACGGAAATTTCAGCCATGGTTTGCAAAGTGCGAAGTTGCAAGGCAACCGGATGAGATGCGATGATGTCAGCTGCTTCTCCCAATTTAATTGAAGCTTGGAATTCCCCATCAGCTGCAATGATTTTGGCGCGCTTTTCTCTTTCAGCTTCAGCTTCCTTGGCCATGGCACGTTGCATGTTTTCAGGCAGAGCAATGTCTTTGATTTCCACCGCAGTCACCTGCGCTCCCCACGGCTCAGTGTGTTGATCAATCACATTTTTTATTTGCGCATTGATGTCCACAGTTTGTGAAAGCAATTGGTCAAGTGAAAATTGCCCAACCACGTTTCGCACTGTCGTTTGAGAAATTTGATTCACAGCCTTATACACATCTTCTATTGCCACCACTGCTTTCATCGGATCAATGATGTGATAATATGCCACCGCTGCAATGTCAATTGAAACATTGTCTTTGGTGATGATTTTTTGAGATGGAATGTCCATGGTCACTGTGCGCAGAACGATGCGAGTCATTTTTTCCAAAATTGGAATCAAGATGATGAGCCCAGGCCCCCTCACGCCAGTTGCTTTACCCAAAAAGAAGATCACCCCTCTTTCATACTCTTTTAAGACCTTGAGTGACTTTGCCAACAAGATAATCACAATAATTACAATTGCCGGAAACAGTTGCACTAGAATGTCCATAATGTTTTCTTGTCCAGTGAAATTCGCAAAGCGACCATTTCACCGAGATTAAATTAAATAATTACCTACATATTTATAGTACTCTCATTGGTCGAATATTTCAATCAATAAAGACATATCAAATATTGACGCCTGCAGGTCTTATATGTAATAATATTACTTCAGCCAAGCTGAAATATTCTTTAACAAAGAAAGGATTGTTCCATGAAACATTTACTGGAAAATCTGGTAGCGATCATTTATTGTCCGAAGCATAGCTCCTATCCAGAAGCGGTAACATTGAAAGATGATCTGCCAGGATTAGAACTCGATCTTAAAGCAGGCACCTGGAGATATACAGCATCATGATATAGAGCAAACACTAATCCTCCCCAAAAAATTGGAGAGGCTGAACATTGTGCCAAGGATCGCAGTATTGGAGTTATTGGGATCTATGACCTGACAAATATTGCTCATGTAACATCGATTGCCAGAGACTGGCATACGCTCCAAGAAAACAGAAACAGAAATTGGAACAACTTTGACGATTAAAAAATCCCAAAAAAAGGAGTTTAACCATGCTACTACTCGCCATTTTGTCAGGAGAAAATGAACTTGAAATGAGACACACGCAAGCTAAAACCTTAGATGTTGCAGTTCAAAATCTGCGCAATTATGACCAACCAATAACACTAGTGCTTAATTCTGGAAAAAGAATCACTATCAGCAAAGCACTTGAAGGTGGAGACAACTCAGAATATTCACTCTCAGTCAGTATCACAGGGTGAATCATCGCCCAACAAGCAAAAACCGCTCACAAAAAAATTGTGTAGCGGTTTTTTCATGTATAGATTGTCATGCTGAACTTGTTTCAGCATCCAGAAGAGTACCAGCTAAATCATCCCACTTTGGATTAAGACTATTTATCAAATTCATCTTCCAATCTCTGTGCTAATTTTTTAATTGCTTTTCTCTTCTTAGCGCATTTTGCACATCTTCAGTTTGTTCAAAATATATAAGCTTGTCTATATTATATTTTTTAGTAAAACCTTCTACTACTTTATTTTTGTGTTCATAAATTCTTTTTGAGAGATTACCCGTCACCCCAATATACAAAGTTGAGTTATCTATATTTGTCATTATATAAACACAATATTGCTTCATGATAATATAGATCCTGAAACAAGTTCAGGATGACAAGATAAGGATACGTTTTGCATTTTGCGAAGTTATCTGCGCCACTTCTTCAATGGAAATTCCTTTCACATCTGCAATTTTTTGTGCAACTTCTTTCACGAAAAGTGGTTCATTGCGAATTCCTCGTTCCAAAGGGCGCGGAGTGAGATATGGACAATCAGTTTCAATGACGATATCTTTGAGTTCAATTTCTTTTATCAATCTGTCGTAGCTATCGCCATAAGTAACGATGCCGTTCATCCCAATCATGTAACCCAACTGAATAAATTTGTTAGCTGTCTTATATGACCCGATGAAGCTATGCACAATTCCTTTTTTATCAACTGGATATTTTTCCAAGATTTCCAACAAATCATCATAGCCATCCCAACAATGCAGCATCACAGGTTTTTGCACATCATTGGCCAATCTGATAAATTCTAATAACGTTTCTTTTTGCAAATTTTTCAAAAATTCAATGTCATCGCCTTCCTCGAAATGATGATAGTCCAAACCGATTTCACCAATAGCCACCACTTTTTCATCTTTGGCTAACTTTAGATATTTTTCATATTCAAATTTTTCTCCCGTAGTTGGAATTTCCTCTTCAGTCAATTCCCCTGGATCATGATGCGTGAAGCTGCCTTTCTTGAGGTGCACCGGATGAATGCCGACTGCGGCATACGCATTATCATCAAAAAGATGAGCATATTCCACTGCGCGCTTGCTGGTGGAAAACTGCGAACCAACATTGACCACACTCATGCCGTTAGCAAGACAGCGACGGAGAACTTCTTCTCCGTCGTCTTTGTAGGCATTGAAATTGACATGGGCATGAGTATCGAAGAGTTGCATGATTTCAAGTTAAGCGAAATAAATAAAAACTTATTCTTATGTAATAATAAATAAGTAAAATAAGATGCTCTAATTTTTAATTTTTAATTTTTAATTTCTAAACAATAGGAAGGGTTTTCTATTTCAATGCGCGGACAAGACACATGACTTTGTGATAATTTTTTTGCACAATTTCCTGATTTCTGAAATTACTGGCATAGGCAGCCAAAACATTGATCGCCTTTTCAATGGAATCTTTTGTTGGGTTTTCAAAGTCACCACCAGTATCAACAAAAGATTTCTTGATAAGCATTTCAACATTCATTTTTTTCATCTCAGCAAACTCATCCTCACTCATCTCGCCAAACTCTCGCAAATGTTCCAATTCCTTGGCGTGTGCATCTGCAAAACAACTCACAATTGTATCTCTGATGGCAATAGGCGTCACCTCTTGATTAATGTCAACTCCATAAGAAATACAATCATTGGCTTCCGGTGTGACACATTCTTTGATGATCTTTTTTTCTTCTTCCATGATATTTTTCATTAAAAATTACTTAATTCTTTGAAAAAGTGGTTCAGCCTTTTTCATTTCCAAGGCTGTTTTTATTTTCTCAGCAGTGTCAGGCAAAAATGGAATCAAGTGCTCAGCGATATAATTTAAATCTATAAAAAGTTTCTGCATCACATTTGCAAATTTTGCGATATCGGTCTTTGCCAGCTCCCAAGGCTTATTTTCCTCGATAAATTTATTGTCCTCGCGCACCTTATCCCAAACATATCCCAGGGCGCGTCCCATCTCCATTGTTTCAATTAATTTGGCGAACTCTGAAGTCATAGTTACACCCTTAATTTCATAATTAAATTCTGAGCTCAATTTCACGACGCGCGAAACCAAATTACCAAGTCCATTGGCCAAATCAGCGTTGAATTTTTCAGTCATTTTTTCCCAAGTAATATCCATATCTTCCCCAAAATTTCCGCCACTCAAAAGAAGATAGCGAGTGCCATCAATACCAAATTTTTCCGCCATTTCTGCCGGGCTAATCACATTGCCCGTACTTTTGCTCATCTTTTTTCCATCAACCGTGATGAAACCATTAATGAAGATTTGCTTGGAAGGTTCAATGCCAGCAGACAAAAGCATCGATTGCCA
>JAAXUC010000003.1 GCA_013336225.1 Candidatus Moraniibacteriota bacterium | reverse complement strand
ATTATTTTATCTTTCACAAAAACCACTGCATCCACAATCAAATCTTTATCAGTCTTTTCACTTTTGCCAAGTGCATATTGCATTTGATAGGAATTTGGAGGCAAAACGTTTTTCAAAGTTTCTTCCAAGAAATATTCACCCAACACTCCACGTTGTTTTGGATTTTTCAAAATGTCCTGCAAACTCTGCAACTGTGCAGAGAAGTTCACCACTTGCCTATTTGTTTCATCAAGTTTGGTCAATTTTTCCGTAACATCACCAATCAGCTTGGCAGATTGGCCAGTAATCCCCTTAACTGTTTCAATCGTGTCTCGCATGTGCTCAGAGGAAGAACGCCGGGCTTCTGTCAGTTTCGTGTCAATTTCAGTGCGCATCTGATGATTCTGCTCGCTCAGATTCCTGAGACGCTCCAAGATAGCTGTCATTTTTTCGCGTTCCTCCTTATTGTCAGACCCAATCAAAACTTGCTTTTTTAAATCAAAAACAAGCCACAAAAGGGCTGCTAAAATCACGATAACTATCAAAAAAGTAATGGATGATATCATAAGAAAATAAATCTCAAATCTCAATTTCAAATGTCAAATAAAACCCCAAATCTAAAATCTTAAATTTGAGCATTTTGATTTAAGTCATTTATTTGGAATTTGGATTTTGTCATTTTAATTTTTATTTTAATTTAGTATTTTTTGCGTCCCAGAATAAATCTCTTAAGCCCAGGAATCTTGTCAATTAACTCCAAGTGAGTTCCCTCCATAAAATCCAAGATGAAACGATCGAGCATATCCAGACGATATTTGAATTCATCACTGTTCATCAGTACAAAACTGACTTCCTTCCCAATCTCAGCTTCCAAACTACTCATCACATTTTTCAATTTTCCACGGCTAACATTATTGGCAACCAAAATCATGTCAACCTTACTCTTGGGATAATTCAGGAAGATTCCACTTACCAAGGCAAGCTTCACATCACCAATATTTTTCAACTTGGACAAGCTCTTTGATTCTGGAGAAGCAGTGGACTTTGCAAACAAACTTTTAAGTTCTGAATGAAAACAAAACTCTGGATCAAGCACATAGTATTTTGAACCTTTTTTTGTCCTTTCAATTAAGAATTTTATTTTTTTAAGTTCATTGATTTCCTTCCTCGCGGCAGCCGTGGCCAACATATTTTTCATTGCAACATCAGCGATACTATATTCCTTTTCTGAATTGAGCAAAAAGAATCTCAAGATTCTAGTTTTCGTCTTTGAGCCAAAAAGTGATTCGAGAATTTCAGACATACGTTTAACAACGATTAATGGAAATTAAAATATTCCTTTTTGCACCAAAAAGTAGCAATACTACCATTATACAATCATTAAAATTAAAAGTAAACCTCGTTTCCAGGGAGATTTGGCGCTAATTGCATTGGAATGAAAATTGCTATATTATGTAGAGAGACGTTTGAGGGCTTTTTCTGCCAAACCATGGTATTACAAAAAACTCATGTCAACGAAAAATACTGATAAAAAAACAGACGTGATAAAAGAACTGGAAAAAACAATTTCCCCCATTTTGGTTGTAAATAATTCAGCATTAAAGCCTTACGTAGAATTATTTCAATATGCACCCGAAAATATTTACCAGCAACCGCTTGGTTCGCTTGTTGGCTTTTTTGAAGTCAAAGAATTCTCTGATGAGTCTGCCTATATCGTGAATTTCCTCACTTCAGTTCTGAAAAAAGAATACTACATCAATCCCAAGAGACCCGTCACTGAAAGCTTGGACAGTGCGCTGCATAAGGTGAACATGGCACTTTCTGAATTAGCCAAGCACGGCAATGTGGAGTGGCTCGGCAAACTGAATGCTGCCATCTGTGTGCTGGAAAAAAACAACACTCATTTCAGTGTCGCAGGCGATGCTAAAATTTTCCTATATCGAAATCAAGGTCTCTCGGAAATAAGTGAGGATCTTGCTTCGGAGTCACTTGAACCTCATCCGCTCAAGACTTTTGTCAATGTTTCCAGTGGGAGGCTGGAAAAGGATGACCGCCTGCTGATAACCTCAGCTGACATCTTTCACATTCTCACCATCGCTGAATTGAAAAAGAATTTCCAAAGATTTGAAGGAGATAAATTTGTGCAATTTCTGAAAACTGCCCTTTCAAACCAAATGGAAATGATTGTGTCTGTAGTGGTTGAAATGATTGAAATGGAAGTTCTGCCAGTGGCAAAAACAAATTCGCGCAAAAAGACTTCGCGCGCAGCCAATGCTTTCAGTGAACAAACCTTTGCCAACACGATTGGCTCCGACTCACTTGATGCTGAGCAAGAAGCAGAGCTTGCAGCAGAAATGGTGGAAGATCCTGAATATACTGACAAAAAAACTGGACATATCTATGTACAAGGGCAGGCCAATGAAAATCCCGAAGCTTCGCATGCTCAAATGGGACTATATTGGGACATTGTCAAGGAAAAAATCAGCCAAGGATCATATTCAACCAAAAATGAAATTCGCCGACGTTTTTCTCTCTATAAAAAACAACTAGCCAAGAAAAAAGAGCTGCGCAGAATTGAGCAAGAAAAACAACTGCAACTTCAAGCGGAAGAAAACGAGCGCCTGGAAAAAGAAAGGGCACTGGCTGAAATCGAACTGCAACAAAAAATGGCCGAGCAAGCAGAGCTCGACAGAATCCAGCTTGAGCAAGAAGCAGAGCTGAGCAGAATTCAGCGTGAGCAAGAGGAAGAGCTTGAAAAAATCCGCCTAAAAGAAGAAGACAAGCGCCTGCAACTTCAAATAGCCAAAGAGAAAATTCAAAGAAAGCAGGAAGAGAAACTTCTCAAAGCTCAAATGGCGCGAGAGAAAGCTTCCACCAGTGACATAATTTCCAGAGAAGATCAGCGCATAGCAATTCCAGTGCAACGAAAAAGTGAAGAAATTCCGGTTCCAGATGTGCAATCAAGATTCTTGGAAAAACTTCGCCTTGCCAGAATGGAACAAGAGCAGAATACTGTGATCAATTTGAGCTCAAAAACCAACTCGGTAACAAATTCACTTGAGCAAGAGTTTGAGGATGAAGAAATTGCAACAGAAGCAGCTTCATTTAATAGAGATAAAGCTTTTCAACAAACAGAATCATTTCTTGAAAAATCAAAAAAACAATTGGCCGCATTTGCCAAATTTGGCGCAAGCAAAACCTTAGCCCTCTTCAAATCAATTAATGTTGACAAATTGAAACACCTGAACATTATTCCGCATTTTTCCAAAATAAGCGTGCTTTTTTCGCGCTTTTCAACCAAACAAAAATTATACACGCTTGCAGCTTTGGCTTGCATTTTCATTGTGCCGCTTTTCATTGTGCATTTCTTAAATCAAAAAGAATTGCCAGTGGCAACCATCGCACCAGTTGCGGCTCCAACTCAAGCGCAGCTTTTGGCCAATGAGAAAAACATCGTCCTGAATGCTAAAGTGCAATCAACTTTCTCAAATCAAAACATTGTCACTGCCTTGATTGCCAATGAGAATCCAACTGTCATCACCAAAACCAGCGTGGTTGTCCTCAGCAACAATCAACCGACAGAATTCTCATTGCCTGCCAATTCAGGCACACCAATCAAAGTTGCTTATATGCATGATCTTTCCTTGGTGCTGATCATCACCGATAGTGGCAAAGTCATCTCCTTCAGTCCAATTTCCACCAAATTTGCAGACAACAACATCACCCTTGCCAGCGCTTCAAAAGAAAGTTTTGTTGGCACATATCTGACATATCTCTATGTACTTGATCAGAAAACTAACCAAATCAATCGCTTTCCACGCGCGGATGGTGGATTTGGCGAAGCAACCAGCTGGCTCAAGGACACTGCAACATTAGCCGTAACTTCCGACATGACCATCGATGACAACATCTATACTGTCACCAATAATCAAGTTTTGAAATTTTTCAAAGGCAAAAAAGTTGATTTCTCACTTGAAGCTTCCAGCACCCCGGTGCAGTTCGACAAAATCTACACCACCCCAGATCTGCAGAACTTCTATGCGCTTGATAACAAAAACTCACGCGTGATTCAATATGCCAAAGATGGCCAAATTATTTCACAATTTTACAGTGAACTAATCAAAGATGGAACTTCACTTTCAGTGGACGAGCAAAACAAAACCGCCTACATTTCAACTGCAACAGGCTTACTTTCAGTTTCATTGCAATAATTCGCACAATCCAACATTTAATAATCCTTAAGAAAACCACCTCTCCGTGGTTTTTTTCTTTTTTACCACATGAAGTAGAATGGTAAAAAATATTCATATGTTGCCAAAGAAAAAACCACCACATTCCATTTGGAACGCGGTGGTTTGTTTTTTGAGAGATAGAAAAATTAAGGAACAAGCATTTTGCCTATCTTACGGAATGATGTCCCAACTCTGCAATCATCTGGCATCAACATCCCATAGAGCAAATTTTCCGTGGCATATTTCACAACACATCCTTTCTCATTCACGCACCTCAAGATATGCGTGTCTCCAATATTACCGAGAACTGTGTAAGTATTATCAGGCAATTCTCTTACATCCAAAACCATACATTTGTCTGAATCCACAATTGATCCAAAATACAACCCCGATAAGAGGAAACTAATAATAATTGCAAGTACAAATAAATAATTCGATGTTACAAAAAGCATGAACGTACTAAATGCACCAAGAGCAAGCAAACTTAACCCTCCAATAATCTTCATATTGTTTTTTCTCATCTTCCTTCTCCTTTTTTTAAAGAATATGTTGCTAAATTTATTTAATTCATTACAATTTAATAGTATACACCTAAATCAGCCAAATGTCAATAGTGCACCAAAAAACGGCTACTATTAGCCGTTTTTAGATGTATGCATTTTGTGCACACAGTCATCCTGAATGCAATGAAAGATCTCTAGATAAATATCACAAATTTTAATATCACAGGATTCTTCGCTTCGCTCAGAATGACGAATTATTTGTAGATTTGTAGCTAATTTGTAGATTTGTGGGATTTACATTTCCTTCATCACACTTCGTGCGAATTGCGCTCTTTGCATGATTTCACGGTTCACAATGGCGCTGTCGCGTCCATATTTGAGGCGTGAGAGTTCTTTGAGATAATTGGCAGCTTCCTGGTTGCCTTTCGTCGGAGCATTAGTTTTGAGACTGAAAGGTTTGGAAAGTTCTCCATTGATCAAAATTTTTGCAAATCCATTGTAGTTGTCCACGTTCACCAAATCATTGGCAGTGAAAACTGGAGCCAGTTGTTTTTCCAAAAATTCTGCATCCTCAGGACCAACTCGCAAAACCACCATCGAACCCACATTTCCAAACACAGCTTTGGAGATGTCTTCGCTGAGTTGCCCAATGAATTGATGTGCAATGTTGAGACACAAGCGATATTTTCGCGCCTCAGAAAGAATTTGCGAAATTGAATTGGTCGTCACGTTTTGAAATTCATCCAAATAGAGATAGAAATCGCGACGCTCATCTTCGGGCGTGTCTCCGCGCCCCAAAGCGCTCATCAAAATCTTGCCCACAATCACCATGCCCAACAAATGCGCATTAATCTCACCAATTTTTCCCTTGGAAAGTTTCACCAACAAAATCTTGCCATCATCCATGATCTCGCGAAAATTGATGGTGCTTTTTTGTTGTGCAATGATCGGACGCATCATGTCGTTGGAAATGAAAGTCGTGAGCTTGGAAGTGATGTATGGAACCATGTTTGCCAATGCTGCTTCCCCACCAGCTTTCTCAGCTTCTTTGGTCCAGAAATCCATCACGACAGGATTGTTGCATTTGGAAAGTTTCATTCTGCGGAAATCTTCGTCAGCCAAAACTTTGGAAATTTCCATCAAGGTTGATCCGGATTCCGGATCTTCCATAATAAGGAGCATCGCATTTCGGACATATTGTTCAAACATTGGACCACCAGTGGCTTTCAAATCATACAATTGATCAAAAATTCCAATCATTTCGTTGATCACGAAAGTTTTTTGCTCAGGATGCGCTGGATCATATTCCAACATATTAAGACCAAATGGACGTTCCATGTCAGATGGATCAAACACAATCACATCTTCTGCACGCTCTTTTGGAATGGCAGTCAAAATGTCTTCAATTGCATCGCCATGTGGATCGATGAAACAAAAACCTTTGCCAGCGCGAGCATCTTGCTTGGCAAGTTCTTGCAAGAAGGCTGTCTTTCCAGTTCCAGTTTGTCCAATCGCATAGAGATGTCTTCGTCTGTCAGCATCAGACATTCTGATTTCAGTTTTGGCACCGCGATAATCATTGAATCCGAGAGTGAGTCCTTCCTTAGGAATATTGAGCGGCGGCGGCGCAGCCCCAGCTTTTTGCCATTTGATTTTCGGAGTTTCAGTGGTGGAAATTGGAAAATGAAAAATGCTCGCAATTTCTTCAGTAGACAAAATGACCGCATGTTCTTCATCAAAATTTCTGAAAATATAGTCAAAAGCAATTTTCTGGGATTTCATTCTTTTTTGCACAATGAAATGATTCACATCATGATTTTCAAATTGGGCAAAAGAATTTTCCATATGTGCCAACACTTCATCTGCGCGTTGTTGAGTTTCTGCTGAAACAACCAAGCGCACATTGGCCATAAAGCCAGCTTTGCCAGATTTTGCTTCAATTCTTTTCACTAATTCCTGCTCTTCTGGCGTGAGTTGCACAGCCTCCCTACTCATGATCTGTTCACTGGGCTTGTTTCGCATCACTTGCACCACACCTTTTCCAAGATCCATCGCAAAAGAACTGGAATGTGCATCCTTCAACCGTTTGCCTTGTTGCATCTTATGTGCAATGTCGCGACCCAGTTTTCGCCAATTTTTGCCAGCTGGACGCAAAATGATTTGAATGGCTGCGCCTTCTTTTTCAGTCTGCAATTTACTAAGTGCATTTGAAATTTCATTCAGTGGGTCAACATCAATATTTTCATAGGTCAGAACTGGCAAGGCGTGGCTATGCTTAAGTCCCAATGAAGCTGCAGCGGTGAAGCTGCCTGGAGAAAAAACTGTATAATCAGTGACTTTTTCAATAGATGCATTGGGAAAATATGAATGCACTTGCTTCTCAATACTGTCTCGGAATTTTTTTGGCACGGCCAAATAGAAAAAGATTTCTTCACAGCCAGCCGGATTGGCAATTTCCAATGCAATATATGGTTCGCTATACAAAAAATGTCCAATGATTGATTTTTTTTCTTTGATATTGGAAAGTGTCGTGAGCAACTGCTCCATAGCTCCAATCTCTTCCTTCCATGCCTCACCTTCGCCAGTGCGTTCGCCTTTTTCCTTGAGAATCTTGGTCACTCGCACAATTTCCAAATCCATGTTCATTGAACGATTGATCTGAGCACGATAATTGAGAAAACTGCGCACCACTAAAAAAATCCCACTAAGCAAAGTAAGCGTGACGAAAATCCACATCAAAGGCAGGAGGAATAGGTTTAGATCAATTTCATTCATTTATATTATACTTTTTATTTTTTTGTATTTATATTAAAAGCTGACTTTAAATTTTTAATTTGAAATTTACAATTTTTAATCAATTTTTAAATTTCAAAATAATAAAATCACAAACCACACTCCTATTTACCAAATGGCAAATTTATTTCAAATTTCAAATTGTAAATTTCAAATTATTTAGATCTCCTTAATCATCCCCTTTGCCACCAAGGCATCATGCAATTCTTCCGAAAGCATGCGGTCATGAAAAGTGTCTAAAATATAGTTGTCCTGCATATGCTGCGCAACTTTCACAGCGTGCACCACCCCTTTCATGCTGGCAATGTCAACCAAGTGCTGCACCTGGGACTCAGCATCCATCATGACTGATCCAAGTTGCGCATCCACAGCGACAACATTCTGATCAACATCAGCTGCAACTGTTTGAACTTTACTCAGAATTTTTCCATAAGAATCGTCTTTTTCGGCTGCAGAAATTTCTTGAGGAATTTCTTTTTCCACGTCCGCAAATGGCGTTGCTCTCTCAACACTTACTCCACTTTCAGTTCCCCTGATTTTTCCCTCCAAATCCAAATCGCTTTCTTCAATCGGCTCTAGATTACTTTTCATAAAATTTTAAATTGAAAATTATTTATTCGCTGCCACCATTTCCCCTCTGAATTCTTCAATAATGCCCTGCACCATTTCATCATAATTGGCGATTTTCTCCTTGAAAAATTCTTCCACCTGCTGAGGTTCAACTTCTCCTTCTGACATTTTCTCATATTCTTCGCGCCCACTTTCTCCAAGTTTTTCCATGGTCTCCAGAAAAATCCGCTTAAGCAAAACTTCCGTCATCTTAATGATGAGTTCATTTTGCTTATCTTGAGAAAGCGTGTCGATTCCCAAGTCTTTTATCAACTGATTGAGTGCATCTGCTTGTTGAGTATTATGTTCCTCTGTCATATTATTTTATATTATTTTTTATATTTCAATTATTTTGACTGCGACATCATGCGTTGTGTTGTCACAATCACTCGCCTAGTCCAATCTTTCATTGTTTCATTAGGACGAAAAGCTGTAGCTTTGTCTTGCTGAAAAATTGTTACCAAATTCTTTCCTGGTTTAGGTAATTTATCAATATTATCACCATCAACAACTTCACTCACTTTCAGATTTTCCATCCCTTTCCAAGTTGCAGAATTTGAGCCAGCAATAAATTTGCGCATTTCACGCAAATTATCAGCCGCGCTCTTATCTGATTCAAAAATATTCTCAAGTGCCTTCTTCAGCCCAGTGCGCTCCCTGTCAATCACTCCAGATTTTTCAATCAATCTAGTCCAAGCTGAATCACCTTCGGTGTTATGAAAAACATCATCCATTGCTCCCTCATAAGCCTTATCCAACTCAACAATTTTATCTTCATTCGCAATGATTCTCTCCACGACTTCTCCGCGAACAACATTATCATGATTTTCCAGCGCATCCACTTGATTTTGCAAATCAGCAACCTTATCATTCAATCCAGTTACAACTTCAGGTGCAGCAGAAACAGGAGCTTCAATATTGTCAACACTTCCAGTTGATAAAGTTTCAATTGGCGCAGTCGGCGCATGATTAGTCACATTATGCGCATCTTTAACATTATTTTCATACCAACCATATTTACCTTCATCCATTTCAGCATGAAGTGATGCTGGATTGAAATGAATTTTTGCATTAGCAAGAACATAATCAGGATTATTTCCTTCCATCTCAGGATGAGTATCTTTAAAGTCCATCAAAACCCTCTTTATGAGTTCCTGCGGATTACTTCCTTTCAATTCTGGATGATATTTATACACATCAGAATTAGGATTATTGAATTCTTTTAGTAGTGTTTTTGAAAAATTACTTCCTTCTTTGATTGTCAAATCTTCAACAATAGTTGGCACATTAATATGAGTACTTCTCAAGATGCTGCCAGTAATTCCCTTGGTTGCGTCGCCAGCAGCATTCCCGCCATGACTGATGTATTCAGAAACCATTTTAAAAGCTCCACCAAAAGCCTTTGCGGCATACCCGCTACCAAGAAAAACTCCAACACTCACTCCGATGAATTTATTACACAAAGAAATCAATTCGTGTCTTTTCAAATTCTCATCAACATTTTCGAGCTTAATATCTAAGGCGGCACGCATAGCCTCATACCTTTTTTCGATGGTGTCTTCAGTGCTATCATCAGGCTTCATCCTATCCATGCCTTCAATAACTTTTTCCACATCTTTATTTACAGATTTTTCCATCTTAGCCTGGTGAAGTGTGTCCAAGCCCTTGGCAGTACCAACCCCAGCAATAACACTTCCAAAAACTCTTTTTGCGCCCACCAAAAGACCAGCAGCACCAGCCACGCCAGCAGTTGCAGCTGCGCCAGTTGTCAAAGAAATACCACCAGCAACACCAGCCCCAGCATACAAAAGCTTTTGCCACATCGGCAGGTTATTATATATATTGGCAGTTTTTTCCAAATAACCCCAGCATTTTTTCACAAAATGGCCTCCCATGTTCAATTCAGCTTTTGCATCATTGCGAGCATTATTCATTTCCAAAATTTCCATATATCCAAACTGTCGTATCAATTCAGACATTTCCACTTTCAAAGCATCACCAGACAACCCCTTGCTCTTGAGTTCCTCAATTTTTGCGTCCTTATATCTGTCCAATGTTTTTTGATATTCATCGCGAGAATTTCTGATTGCAATTGATTCTTCAACATTTTTACTGTTTAGATTTTTGCGCACTTCAGCCAGCTTGGCGCTATCCATCAGATTAATGCTGGCATACACACTTCTGCGTTGTTCAAGATCTTTTTTTAATTCTTTTAGATAATCCCCATCCATCGTCTTTATTTTCCTGTCCAGGCTTTCTTTTTTCTCATCCTCATGTCGCTGCTCAGTTTTTTCATCTTGAAGAAAACGTCTTTCTGGCTCTTCTCCAGCACGCTTTATTATGCTATCACTTCGCCTAAGATCTTCATTTTCTTTCTTGTTTTTTTCCACTCGCTCCTTAGTGGCATTGATCATTTCAGCCCGCTTATTGTCAGTTCTTTCATGTTCACGCTCAATAGCGGCATCAGCAAGAAGCTGCTGATGATTTGCATCAGATTGTGCTTGAAATATATTAACATTTGAAATCACTGGATCAGCCATTTTATTTTTTTATTTTAGTTGATCTATTACATATTGTACCACTTTATCCAATTCTTTTCCTTCTTTTTTTCCATGCAAACTAAAAGCTTTCTCTATGTCAACTTTCATCTGCTGCTTAACTTCTTTTTTTCCTAGGTTATTCTGCGAAGCAATCTCAACATACCCGTCTTGCCACCTCTGAAACAATTCAATTGAAAGAATGCCGAGAGCCTCTTTATTTGCATCTTGATACAGCTTTTCAATATTCTCCTTTTCATTTTTCGCTTGCCCCGCTTTCAGTTTTTTTTCTTCTGTTTTTTTGATTTTTTCCTGTTCAGTCAAGTTATCTACCGACTTGTTATTTACATGCAGTGTTCTTTGCAAATTCTCAACTTTCGTAATACTTCTATCTACAACATAGGTAACTTTGTCATCAACAACAATAATTTCTTTTGTATTAACATCGCTCAAGATGGTGTTCATAGCCACATTTAGCTTGTTCCACGCATCCTGCTCCTCTGATGAATGCGCATCAATGTGATCAAACAAAAATTCGTGACTCGCCTCTAAATATTCTCTTATTTTTTCCGTATAGTCATAATCAAGTTTTTTTATCACCGCGAAAGAATCATATTCGAAATCAAACTCCGACTGATTGATATGACTTATTTTTTCAATAGCTTTTTCAAATTTATCTTTGATTTCTTTCTCAAGCTCGTTTTTCTTTTGCTGATCCAATGCCTCAATTTCTGCAGCACTCAACTCCTTTTGTCCTTCATCGAGATCCTTTATTCTTTTTTCCAAAATCTTGGAAAGTTCTTTTTCGGCTTCCAGCTTAAGTGCTTGAAAAATTTCCAAATCTGTTTGCGACAAACCATCAGTCCTTATTTCATCAAATTCCTGCAAATATTCCTCCTTGGTTTTCAAGTTACTTGCAAAATAAGTTTTTTTAATGTTTTGCTTAGTAATGTCAAAAATATTGGCAGCCAATTTTTTGCAATTTTCCAAATTTGGACCAGTTTTTTCCAGTACCGGTTTTCTCAACTTTGCCTTGTTTTGTTCATATTCTGTTTGCAATTTGCTTATTTTTTCAAGATGCTTGTTGAAAAAATCCAGCACATTGGCATCATATTTCGCAATTGAACCATCGGGTTTAATTCTACCATTAACCTCAGCAGATAATGCTTGAATCTTTGCAGCCTCCTCATTGAAAAAATCAATTGATTCTTTAAGGTAAAGACCACTATCCCTGTCTGCATTATTCTTCTTGCCAAGTTCCTCAAAGGCATCACAAACACCGTCCCAAGCACTATCAATGTCTGATTTCAGCTTTTCATCAATTTCTTCGGCTTTTTCCGCCGTGACATTTTCTTGCAACTTACCTTTATTACAAACAGCTGTGATGGCACTTTTCATCTCATCAGAATTAGACTTAACGTTTTCCATATTTTCAAGACAGAATTCTTTGACACGTTCAGTAATATTGTCAGCACTCAAATCAGCATCATCTCCATGCTGCTCCAAAAACATTTCCTGCAAAAGAAACAGGATGTTTCCAGGAAAAAAGGCATTGTTCAAATAATTTCCAATTTTAGTTTCGCGATCTTTTTTATGACTAAATATCGTCACGCCTTTATTAGCATCTTTACTGAAAACATTTGCGAATGATTTTTCAATCAATTCCTTATTTTTTTCTGTTCCATTTTCTGCACCACTATTCACATCTCCCAGCTTATGCGGGGGTTCAGTTACGATTTCCAAAGATTTACTCTCTGGTTCTGCCTGTTTTTCGATAACTGTCTTGTCGAACAATTCATTTTCCACCAAATAAGCTTCATCCAAAACATGCACAGGCACCTTAAATGGAACACTACTTGAAACACCTTGATCTGGCTTAATAGATCCTCCTGGTGCAGCACCATTTGGTTTTTCTGTGATAACATTTTTCTTAAATATTTCAAGTGATCCAAATCCAAACATAGCTTTTTTATTGCAAAATAAACGATAGCAACAATAATTATTTAAATTTATTTTCTACATTAAAATTATATCACAAAATTCTATTTTTACCCATAGCGTAATACATAAGCAATGAAATATAAATATTGCACATACATTAAAAAATAAGCCCTTCACTTTTCCAGTGAAGGGCTTTAGATAACCGAGTTTATTCTTATTGTGATCCTGCATGCTCAGTAACATCTTCCTTGAAAGCATTCCTGATTTTATTGACTTTTTCGCGAACTTTTTTTCTGTTGAGCATAAGGATAAACGCAATCAAACCAATGCACAATCCAGCCACGGTAATGATGATTTCGGGACTTATCTTGAGTTTATTTTTATTATCCATTTAATAACTCCTTTTTGAAAATTTATTTTAACGAATAGGGCTCTCTGTTTGAAGACCACTCATGTGATAATTTAACGTGGGATCACCTTCTCTTTGGTAGCTTTCACCATCGTCACTTATTATTAAGTCGTATATGCGACCATTGTTATCAATCACACCCATTCTCTTACGCGATTCTATAAATATGGGTTGGTATTTTTTATGCAACAACTCCGCATATCTCTTTTTTACATCTTCTCGCGCCCGCTTTTCTCTTGCTTCAAATTCACTCATTTCGCGGTAGTGATCATCCCTTTGCCTCTTCAGCGCCTCAACAATCTCTTTACTGATCGGATAAAGTTGTACGCCTAATTGTGGATGAATTCCGGGTAATGAAAACAGGTCAATCTTGCCGTCTGAATTTTGATAATACCACATCAATGGTGTCCCATCTGGTGAAAAGAATGTCTGACTTGGATCATTAGGAAGTCTACTGGTTTTTGGAAACCCTTCCTTTTTAGTCCAATAATTCATAGCAATCTCTCTTGAAACGCGCTTCACTTCAGTTCCGTATTTGCGATGTACTTTCCACGAACATGGAACATATTCAATTCCTTCTGGTGTTATGGCGTAACAACGACTTGAAGCACCATTTTGATCATAGACATAATCTTTTTCCATGAAAAACATTAACAAGGAAAAAATGACCATCCCAACACAAATTATGACTCGCCCTTGCGCTCTAACGGCCCTTTTCCAGGAAAGTATCAATCCAATTGCTGTAATTATTAATATAGTAAGAGGGAAGGAAATAGCCCATGCTAGCCACCGATTAATGCCAGTTGCATCAGTTAGATGGTCCACTATAAATGGAAAAATAAAGAGAAATGCAAGAATTGATCCAAACTTAATTAATCCAATTAGACACAATACTGCAACACAGATAGCAATAAACCAATTACTCTTCCACCACTTCTTTTCGATAGTCGTATTCATGTGTAGCCTCCTTTGCCTCGATAAGGCGGGTTATTTGTTATGCAATAAGGGGATTAATTACAAAGAAATGCATTGCTTGCTATTTTTATTCTTTTATTAAGGTACTATTCAACACCATGAAACATTACATTGTACAATCTTTTGTTGCTATTTGTCAAGCTCGCTCAAAGACAAAATAAGTGTTATAATTTTGTTATAAATCAGCTCTCATATATAAAATAAAAAAAATGCAAAACAAAAAAATCGTTTGGGGACTCTTATTGGCAATTTTGATTGCCGCCTTTGCGCTGCGCATCACTAACATTAAAAACATTCCGTCTGGCATCTATCCTGACGAAGCGCAAAATGGCATCGACGCGCAAGAGGCCAATGCCACCGGGCAATACAAGCTCTTTTATGAAGGCAACCAGGGACGCGAAGGACTCTTCATCAATCTGCAAGCACTTTCCATTAAAGCCTTTGGGCCGACTGAATTTGCACTCAAACTTTGGTCGACAATTTTCGGCACCTTGACTGTGCTGGGAGTGTTCCTGCTGACCAATGAACTTTTTGCCAGTTATGCTGCCGGACTGGTTGGAGCATATTTGACCGCTTTTTCATATTGGGCAATCAACTTTTCCCGCATCGGTTTCCGCGCCATCATGGTTCCCTTCCTGCTTTCCTTTGCTTTCTATTTCCTCTTTAAGGGACTGCGCACCAGAAAATTGCATGACTTCATCATTGCTGGACTCATTTATGGACTTGGCGTGCACACCTATATTGCTTTTCGAGTTTCCCCTTTAGTGTTGGTTGTTCTGATTATTTCCTTGATGATCACGCGCAAAAATTTCCTGGCCAATTATTGGAAACATGTTTTGGTTTTCACTTTTGCGATGTTTGTCACCGCTGCGCCCATGCTGTTTGATTTCTTTATTTCTCATCCAGAGCATTACGCTTCGCGTACGAGTGCTATTTCAGTTTTAAATCCTGAATCCAATCAAGGTCGTCTTGCAGCCACAGTTGCCAAAACACTCGGACTGGCTTTGCAGAAATATTTCGTGATGGGCGACCTCAACATGAGGCACAATTATCCCCCCTATCCGCTCTTGAATCCAATCGTAAGTGTGGCCTTTTTGATTGGTCTTATTTATGTCATCAATAAATTTTTCCACCTATTATGGCTGCGTCTCAAAAAAGGAGAGCGCGATGAAAAATTCGATGTCTATGTTTTCTTGTTGGCTTGGTTTGTTGCGCTGCTGGTGCCAGAATTTTTAGCCAATGAAGGAAATCCTCATGCTCTGCGCTCAATTGGAACTCTTCCAGTTGTGATTATCATTTCCACTATTCCCTTTTTATGGATATTTAAAAAATATGGGCAATTTGGACATGCCTATAAAATTTTCACCACCTCTGTATTAGTTGGAGCATTTGTTTTCATCGGACTGGCTGACCCAATCAAATATTTCGTATTTTTTGCTAGCAGTCCCAAGCAACATAATGTTTTCAATGCAAACCTTCGCAATATCTCAGACTTCATCCAAGCTCGTCCTGAAGCTGAGAAAAAATATATCGTGACTGGCTCCATGGAAAGACTCACGGTCAAATATCTCAATCCGACTTTGCCTAATACTTCTTATTTTTATCCAACAGAAATTGATAAGATCAACACCAACACTGATGACAAGATGGTAATCATTTTCACCACCTGGGATTGGGATTCAGTCAACAAACTCCGCACCAACACACCAAGCCTTGTTTTTGAAGATCACACCAACAAATTTGGAGATGTCTTTCTTACATTATCAAATTAATATTAATATAAACATTTAATAGCTATGGAGAAAATACTCAAAAAACATTACAAACTTGTCATCTTGGCGATCATGACATTTTTCATTACCGTTTCAGTGCTCAACGCAAAAAACGACAGTGCCACTTTTGATGAGGTTGCACACATTCCCGCTGGTTACAGCTACATTGAAAAGCAGGACATGCGCCTGAATCCAGAACATCCGCCCTTACTTAAAGACTTGATTGGTCTGCCACTAGCTTTTCTTGATTTGAAATTCGACACCACACAGAAATTTTGGACTGGCGAAGGCTTTGGCAGAATTTGGGATGATGGACAATGGGCAGCTGGAAAACATTTGCTCTATGAAGCTGGCAACAACCCAGATCAAATTCTTTTCTGGGCGCGCATGCCAATCGTCATCCTCTCGGTGATTCTTGGACTTTTTCTTTTCATGTGGGGCAAAGAAATTGCTGGCACGCTGGGTGGACTGTTTGTCTTGGTTTTATACGCTTTTGATCCAAACATCTTGGGACACAATCATTATGTGACCACTGATATCGGCATTGCATCTTTTCTCACTTTTACTTTTTATTATTTCCTCAAATTCATCAAGAATCCAACTTGGAAGAATGTTATCATTGGTGGTTTCTTCTTGGGGCTGGTGAACTTGGTTAAGTTTTCATCGTTAATGGCCTATCCAATCCTTGGCCTTGTGCTGCTCATCTATCCGCTGGTTAAAAAAGTTTCGCACAATGAAGGAGCCAAAGAAGAAAAATTCCTGCGCGCAAAATTGTTTTTTTCCTATCTCGGAAAAGGTATTGTCGCCTTTGCAGTTTCAATGCTAGTTGTCTGGGTTTTATATTTCATCAACACCTATAACATGCCCAAAGAAATTGTTGACAGGCAAATCAATTTCTCCTTTCCACTTGATGATCCAAATCCACTCAGTATGACCACCAATCATGCACTCAGCACCATTAACTCAGTGCCAGCATTCAAACCTTTTGCGGAATATTTGCTCGGCGTGACTATGGTATTCAAGCGTGTGGCTGGAGGAAATGGCACCTATTTCTTGGACAATGTCACCAGCAAAGCTTCCACCATCTATTTCCCAGTTGTTTTCCTCATTAAAGAAACCATTCCCTTTTTGGCTCTTATTTTCTTCTCACTCTTTCTTACTTTTGGGCAAATCCTAAAAGCAAGCCAAAAAGCATGGGAGGAAAAGAGCGTCAAGAAGAGCTTCCAAAAGTTCTTACAAACGGGACTCATGCAATACGCGCTATTTGGTTTCATCATCCTATATGCCTATCTCAGCATCACTGGCAATCTCAACATTGGTCTTCGTCATCTTTTTCCAATCATGCCACTTGCCTATTTACTCGTGACCAAAAAAGTTTTTGATTTTCTCAGGAGAAAACACTCTGTCACCAAGCATCAATTGCATGTCATTCTGGGCACTTTGATAATTTGGATAATTCTGATTCCAGTTTTCAGTTATCCAGGTTATGTTTCATATTTCAATGAATCAGTGGGTGGCAGCAAAGGCGGCTATCATTATGTGACCGATTCAAACACTGACTGGGGACAAGACTTGAAGCGGCTGAAAAATTTTCTTGATCAAAATCCACAAATAACCAAAATAAACGTGGACTATTTTGGCGGGGGGAATCCTGAATATTATTTGGGAGACAAATACATTTCCGGATGGGATTCCAAGCGTCCGATTGAAAAAGGTTGGTATGCAATCTCAGCCAATTCCTTGCAAATCAGCATTTTCGACAAAGTCAACAAAACCCCTGAAAACAATTATGCCTGGACAAATAAATTCAAGCCCGTGACCATGATCGGAAATTCCATCCTGATTTATTACGTGCCAACAGATCAAGCAAACTAAACACAAAAATGAATATGAAAATAGGCGCAACATTTTTGTTGCGCCTATTGTTTTTTGAAACATTGTTTCACTATTCTGGCAAATCACTAAACATGAGTTCGAGTCTGCGATTTGCTTCTGTCATTCGCGGAGTGATCTTATAACCAATTGCCTTAAGCTCGTGCTTCTTAGCCAAGAGTTTATCCTGATTTTCCACCATTCTTTGTTGAATAATCTTAGTAATTTTTTCCAATTTCTCTTCAAGATAAATACTATTGGCAATAAGATTCTTGAGTTCAAACACTGCAGCTTCCTGTTGTTTTGATATAACAGAATAGTCAGCAGCAGCTGTTTTCAAAGAATCAAACATGCTAAGGATCTTCACGTCTTCATTTTCAACGATATTGATGGATGAAGCAGTGTCTGCGCTTGGTCCATTTACAAGCAAGCAAGCAGATGGAGTCAATCTCGATCGTTTATCTGGTTGCTCAGGATCTTTCTCTAAATAACCCAGGCTAAGCAATTTCCCAATCAACTTATTACTCGGGAAGTCCAAATTAAGATTGCGCAATAATTTGAAAAGCTCACCCTTTGTTACCCAGCCAGTACCTTTTTTTTCAAGAATATCACCGGCTATCAAGGTCAACATATCAGTGTTTAAAAAAAGATTTTCCGCCAAATATCTCTGCTGTTTAGCCTCTGCCGATTCAATGCCAATCTGCACAGGTGCGGCAATTTCCCCTGTCGCATCCTGCTTCTCATCTTCAATGATTTCATCAGCTGCCAAATCTTCTTGCCCAACTCTCTCTTTCAGATCATCTCCAAATTTAGTAAGTTGATCTTTATACATATCAGGAAAATATAAGATGCAGATATGTCTCCCATCTTTTCCTGATGACTGAGCTGTGATTGACATGGCATTATACTCTGACATCAACTTTACAAATTTTATGCCGTTTTTCCTTATACCTCTTATTCTTGCACTCAGATGAACTTTGAAATTTCCCTGTGTGATGTTTAAACTTGCTATCATGTCCATGAACAACTTCCTCATACCATACGGAACATTTATCGTATGTTTACCTAGACTTATTTCAACATTTACCATCTTTTCCACCTCCATTGAATTTTACCAACTTTTAAATGGTGCTTCTTCTGCCTATATTTTTAAATTACTACCACATTCCTCCTTTCTCTGGATTAACCACAAAAATAAAAGGGTATTAATACCCCAGGGCAAGCCCTGGACCCTCTGGGTTTTCGAGGCAAGCCTCGAGGTATTAAACCTTTTGGTATCGGCGCTCGCTCGGAAATACTTGTCTGCTGACAGTATTTCTCTCACTTCACTTGATAATAAATACTACTTCAAATCTAATCTTTTGTCAATAATACTGAACATTTTTCAAGCATGCTGAGACAAAAAAACAGCCCCATCAAAGGGGCTGCCATGAAATTCATTTTTTTCGAAAGATGCGATGATTGTGCTCGATATACACCATGCGCCAACCCCAGAAGCCGAGCCAGGTTCCCAGGAAAACTCCAGTGCCGAAGATCAGCACATACACAACTGGCAACAGAAAAAGTTGCATCCCGAGAAATTGATGCATGGCTGGATTTATTCCCATTTTAAAACTGTTCACGAGATAAATTTTTTCCAAAAGTCCCACCAAAAAACCAGCAGACAGAATCCCTAAAGATATCGCCAAAGTCATATAGGTCAATCTCTTCAGTCTATACATGATGATGCGTTTTTGCCCTGCTGACGAAAAACCAGTCAACACTTCTTTGCGAAAATTATTCATCGCAGCAATCGTCTTTGACTTTTTATTTGCCGGTTTTAAGACGGTAGCTTTTTTCGTTTTTTTAATAACTCTTTTTGCAGAGCTCACAGTTTTAACTTTTGAAGCGACTTTTATCTTCGAAGCTACTTTTATTTTTTTTGCAGTTTCTTTTTTTGTTTTCATTTTTTTAATTTGAAATTTTCATATTCAAATTATAGCAAACTTTTTCAAAAAAACAAAATATTATTTTTTATTTCATCATCTGGAAGTTTTTTGAATAATTCTGTTTCATAAATCTGACATTTTTCATATAATTCATCTCTGAGCTCTCTTGGTTGAAGATGAATATGCATGTGATGTACCTTTAAATCATTTTGTTTTTGAAATGGTCTATAATTTTGACGGATATCACAACCTCTTGCGACTTTTTCCAAAATCTTATCCTGAAATTCAATCACAAAATCAAGCATCTCCTTCCTCTCTTCCTCAAAAAGTTCTGACAATTTTTCAACATGTCTCCTTGGAACAACTAATAAGTGTCCAGGCATCAATCTGGGATTGCTAAAAATTACAAGCGTATGTTCACCTTCTTTTATTGTCCTAGTTTTTTCTTTATCAATTTCACAAAATGGGCAAATCATATTTTCTATTTTAAATATAATAATATTGTCATCTTTTTATTATCGAACGTAGTGAGCGAAATGATTTGTCAGCAGACAAAATCATTTCCGAGCGAGTGACGATAACAAATTGGTTAATACCTCGCGGCTTGCCCCAGGGTTGATACCTATTTATTTGGAATATTTCGCTCTGATTTTATCTAATTCCTCCTTCGGAATATTTTCCTCAACTCTCCTGACAATTTGATGAGCCCTTGTTGCGGAAATTTTGCATTCCTTTGCAATATCGCGAAAAAACAAACCCTTCGCATGAAGTTCGTACACTTTTTTTCTTTCCTTGGTGAAATTATATGACCCCATAATTTTTTATACTTTTTAAAATTATTTATTCAAAAGACAAAGCTTGATACGGACAAGATGCCACGCACGCGCCACAGGTGATGCATTTTTCCTGATCAATTATTGGCGCCGCAAAACCATCTTGCGTGATTGCACCCACGGGACAAATTCCAACCAAGGGACATTCATGATCTTGGGGACATTTTCCAATCTCTACGTTTATTTTATTTTCCATATTTTTTAAATTAAATATATTATAAATTTAATCCACTATTCCAGATCATGCCCAATACGTAAGTTTTTGCTTCACCTGCTTTTTCTTGAAGCCGTAGCGAGCGAGAGCGAGGTCCGAGTGAGTAGCCATAGATTTTCGGCTACGAATGTGCTCTCAAGAGAAAGCAGGTGAAACAAAAATGGTTTTCTTTTATACCTATAATCATGTGTTGCGTATGATCCATTAATCCTCACATCTCTCCAAAAAATCTGCTTGCAAGGCGCGCTTTTTCAAAATTTTCATCTTAAGAATTTCATCCACACTTTGCTGAGACAACTCCCCTAGAATCTTATCCAGCTCATACACTTTCGGATTCACTTCCAGAGCCATGTCATTGATTCCAAGCAACTTAATTCCATCCAGTGTCCTGACGCGCGAAAGAGCAACATAGCCCATGCCATATTCAAATGATTTGCTCAAATCCATTTCAACAGCATCCAGTGTCATACCCTGACTTTTGTGCACTGTAATCGCCCAAGCCAAGCGCAGCGGCACTTGATTGACTGAGGCTAGCGCAGCGTCGCCATCTTCAATCGACCATTTTTCAGGAGTTGCAATGATTGTTCGTCCTGCAAATGTTTTCACGATTGGCATACCATTGACATCAAAGTCACTCACTTTTCCCAAGGTGCCATTAACGTATCCGCGCTCAAAATTGTTTTTCACAAACATCACCACTGCGCCTTTTTTAAGCACCAACATTTCAGGTGCTAGACATCCTTTTTTAACTGAGGCAACCAAGTGCTCATTGCCAGCAGAGGTCATTAAAAACATATTAGGCTTTTCTTTGAGTTTTTGCAATTCCAAATCATTAATCGCATCCACGTTAATATTGTGTGTGAACAGTCTGGTTGGAGTGATCTCATTTTTAATGGTTTTGCTTTGACGAGAAATGATCAGATCCAATGTTTTCTGATTACACGAGCGACTGCGAATGTCATTCAAAATCTTGAGCATTTGTTTGTCTTCCTGCCGATGCTGTTCTTCCAGATAGCAAATTTTTGGATCCATCTCTTCCCACGCCTCAGACTCAATGACGAAGCGCGCCATCTGTCCATATTTGGCCACCGGTGGCAACTGAAAAAAATCTCCACACAAAATCACCTGCAATCCTCCAAACGGAGAAAATGGCTCTTTAAATTTCTTACAAATCGCATTAACAATATCCAATTGATGTGCATGCAACATTGAAACCTCATCAATAATAAGCACCTTGGCATTTTTAAATTTCTGCTTATGGTAATGTCTTTTTTTGAGCTTAGTGTAATCTTCTTCATTGAAAGTGTCGCTGATTCCCATGCCTGACCAAGAATGAATGGTTTGACCATTCATGTGTGTGGCAGCAATTCCAGTGCTAGCCGTGATTGCCACACCAATATTGTTTTTTTTGAGATAATCAATATATTGTTTGAGCAAGAATGTCTTACCAGAGCCAGCCGGACCGGTCAAAAAAACATTATGTCCAAGTTTCAAGATATCGAGCGCTGTTTTTTGTTTCATATTCTAATGCTAGCGCAATATCAGGATGAATTCAAGTTATGAGAATATTTGTTTGACTTATTCGTCTTTTGGAGTATATATAAAGATATATTGTTCTTTACATATTCTAATGGGGGTGTGCTATGTTAAAAAGAGTAACCAAGTTAAGTCTACCAGAATTAATTGAGATGTATAAAAATAGCCACTCCGGCATGGGAGGCAGATGCATGTGGCTTCGTGAAATTGGACTCATGTCCTCCAGTGGCAATTCCATGGCAAGAGATTTTCTCAGCAAGATCTTATTGGAGCCAACTACTCATGAAAATGACAAGAAAATAACTTTTTGCTTTCTCATGGAGGTAGCAACACAAAGATCGGAACCTGAAACAAGACAGGCGCTTAAGGAATTTATTGGGGATCCAGCTAATGCTGAATTAATTTCTTCCATCAAGCAATGCACCCACATCTCCCCCATAATATGATCTTCCTGAAAAGCTTTCGAGAAACTTTCGAAAGCTTTTTTCATTTCTTATTATTTCCCATTATTCTTCCTTTTTTACTTCCTCACCTGCAACCTCCAGATTTTCAGAAACAGGCTCAACATTTTTAAACCTATAAAAAGCTTTGTTTTCATTGCGAAGATCGATATAGGCAATTTCAGCTTCTTTCTCCTTGGGAATTTCTTTTTTAAGGATAATATTCAAAGTATCAAGAGCTGATTTCAATTCAAATTGTGTGGAAAAATAAAATTCCAAATCTTGATCAGTTTTTACATTGATTTCTTCGGCCATGCGCGAGGGTGTCCAATATTGATCAGTCACATTAAAACCAATTTTAGCCAATTCATCTTTAATACTCAAAACATATTGTTCGTAGGCTGGTTCAATGATTTTGCTGCCAATTGAAACTTCCCGTCCACTGGCATCATTGATTTGCAAGAGATGATTTTGCATCAATTCAGGAGAAGAGAAATCAGCAACACTATAGGCAAAGCCTTGTTCATCAAGCAAGTAGCATTCCTCCCTTGCACACCAGACCAAAAGAGCCTTGCGCTCATCAATGACAATATTGATCGTATCGGGAAATTTTTTAGTCACTGTCACTGTGCGAATTTTTTTGTAATTATCCGTCAAGAGTTTCTCAACATTTTTCTGCGAAAAAAACAGGAAATTGTTTTTTGGAATTATTCCAAAATATTTGCCCTGCATCGAATCCTCCATACCCTGCTTCATTTCCTGACTGCTTAATTCCAAAGTGCCAACTATCTCGATATTTCCAACCTTAAGATACTGTGAAAAAAACAGCATGTAAGTAAATACAGCAACAAAACTCACCAAAAGTAAGTAGAAAATTATTTTAGAAATGACCTGTGAAGACTTTCTTTCGCCCTCACAATCATCTCCTGTGCAATTTTTTATATATCGTATTGCCATTTTTACAGATCCATAAATAAGGTTTCCAAAATCAATCGACTGTTTGCATTTGTGCGCTTGAGAATTGCCATGCTTTTTTGAATTTTATCAATATGGCAGCAAGCAACAATACCTTGCTGATTTTCACCTGAAATCCCCAGCTTGCGAATTTCCCACATCCAAATGTTCAATTTATCAAGTGTCCTGACAGCATCCTTGGAAAGTTCTTCCGCCAATTTAAATTTATCATTCAATGAACCTTTCTTTATTTTTTCAAATTCCAGCAAGGCATCCATTCTGAAATTCTTTTCTTCAATATTTTCATTCAAAAATTGAGCCAATCCTGGCCTGCCAATGGAAAGCTCGATGCAATCTTTCTGAAAAGAAAAATTGCCTCCAAAACCAATTTGCATGTCCTCATCACGCACCAAGCCAAAATTAATGACTTGCAAGCGCGAAAGCATGGTTGGCAAAATGCGATCAATTTCACTGGTGACCAAAATGAGAATTGTTGTCTGATTTGGTTCTTCCAGAATTTTCAGCAAAGCATTTTGCGCCGAAACATTCAATTTATGCGCATCATTAATAATGAGGATTTTATATTTTCCATGATATGGATATAGGCTCAAACTCTGCTTGGCGTCGCGCACTGATTCAATGGAAATGTCTCGTTGTTTTGAAATGCCGTTTTTTGTGACAATTTCAGGCTCCACAATTATCAAATCTAGCAAGGCATCTTTATTCTCCAGCTCAACATCCAAGCTAAGTTGAGCTCCAGCAATAGCACTAAGCGCAAACATTTTAGCCAGGGTGAATTTCCCCACCCGCTCTGGACCCGAAAAAAGATAAGCGTGATTAAGCGCAGCATTTTTAATGCTTTTCTGAAGAACATCTACTGCTTTTTTATTTCCGATAAAATCCATATACGAAAAATCTCAATGCCAAAATCTAAAATCCAAATAAAATCCTAAATCTAAATTTTGTCATTGTGACATTTGTCATTTATTTGACATTTGTCATTCAGATTTTGGATTTAATTAATTACATTTATATTAATCAGCCATCTTTTTATCCACAAACTTCCTAAATTCATCTCTAAATCTCTCCCGACTAAATTCTTCCCCTCTCTTTACAATCACCGTCTTATCATATTTACCCTTGTTATTTAAAAATCTCCTGACACCATCAGCCAAAACCTCTGCAGTCTGAGCATCAAAAAATTCGCCCGTAATTCCCTCCTGAATCGTTTCCAGTGCGCCACCTTTCCTAAGCGCAATCACTGGCACGCCAGCGAGCATGGCTTCAACTGGCGCAATGCCAAAATCATCCTCAGTTGGAAAAATGAAAGCCTGAGCATTTTGAAAATATTTCTGTTTGGTCTCATCGTCTTGCCATCCCAAAATTTGGATATTCTCTTTAGCAATTTTTTTGAGATATTTTGTCTGCTCGCCTTCCCCAATCACCACTAAAGGAAGTCCGAGTTTATTAAAAGCCTCAACCACCAAATCAATTTTTTTATAGGCCGACAAGCGAGAAATAACGAGGAAAAATTTTGAATTTTGAATTTTGAATTTTGAATGAATTTTTAATGTTTCAATTTTCGAAATTTTTTCATTCTGATTTGATTCGAAATTCGAAATTGGAAATTCAAAATTAATATTAACTGGTGGATAAATAACCATACTATCGCGTCTGTAATATTTGCCCACACGCTTTTGCGTGTAGATTGAATTTGAAATCAGAAAATCTGGACGCTCAGCTGCCAAACGATCCCAGATTCGCAAATAGTTGAAAACAAATCTCAACAAAAAGCCAGATTTCCTCCTCTTGCTTTCTTTTAAATATTTCTCATTATAATCCCAAACCCAGCGCATCGGAGAATGCAAATAGGCAATGTGCACCGTGTCCAATTTCGTCACAATCCCCTTGCTCCACGCGCCTGATGATGAAAGCACCAAATCATATTCTCGAAGATCAAATGTTTCCGGAATCACTGGAAAAAATGGCAGCAAAAAGCGATAATTTCTTCTGAGGAATTTTGGAAATTTTTGCAAATATGACGGCCTAATATCCTTGCCTTCAAGCATTCCATGCATTTTTTCCTTATCATATAGCAACGTAAAGATTGGCGCCTCGGGATACATGTCAGAAATTTCTTTCAGCACCCTCTCTGCTCCACCAGACTGCACCAAAAAATCATGCACAATGGCAACTTTAATATTCCTTTTTACTTGACTATTTTCCATAATTTTAGTATCTTTATTTGAAGTCTCCGACTTCTATCTTAGTTCTTTGGAGGGAAAAATGAAAGTACACATACGCCCACTAGTGATTGACCTAACAATGACAGCATTCTCACTTGCGGCACTCAACGATTATCTTCACATCTCAGGGGAAAAAGTTGATGAAGAACTAGGCTTTTCCATTGAAACAAACAATGCAAAAGAGGATGATGGCATCTATTCGTTAGCAATAACGATAAATTGCGTTGACGATGATATTGATAACTTTGTCAAAATACAACAACGATTAGCTTCTCTCATCGACAGAATAGATGAAGCAGTTTCAGCTGCAAGGGAAATACTGAAAAAGATCTAGCAACAAAAACAGCGTCATTCGCACATTTAGGCAGAGTTTTTACAAAACTCTGCTTTTTTTATTTCAAGAGAACTTCTGAAATCTCCTGGGCACATTTCTCCCAGCTAAATCTCCGCACATTTTCCAAGCCTTTGGCTATTATATCATCTTTCAGGCTTTTATTCGAGATAAGTCTATCCATGCTTTCTGCAATTTCCTCAGGCTTTTCAGGGTTAGTCAAAATGGCTGAATCTTGAGCAATCTCAGGAATTGAAGAATTGTTTGAAGCCACCACAGGACAACCCACGCTTTGCGCCTCCAAGATTGGAATTCCAAATCCTTCATATAGTGTCGGAAAAACAAAAACATCAGCCTTTTTTAATAATTCCCATTTCTCCTCTTCACCGACAAAACCAAGCTCCTTAATTTCTTCACAACATTTGGAATTTGTAATTTGATATTTGATATTTTCATATCCATGTCCAGGCTTTCCCGCCAATATTAATTTATGAGGAATTTTATATTTTTCTTTTAATATTTCAAATGCTTTAATAATATTGCCAATATTTTTCCGCTCCTCAATTCGCCCGACAAATAATAAAAATTTTGAATTTTGAATTTTGAATTTTGATTGAATTTCCAATGTTTTAATTTTTAAACATTCATTATTCTGATTTGATTCAAAATTCAAAATTGGAAATTCAAAATTGCGATTATATCCTTCATAAATCACGGAAATTTTTTCCCCTACAACTTTATATAAATTTATCAAATCTTTCTTAGTATTCTCCGAAACTGAAATTATTTTACTTGCCCACTGACAAGATTTCTTAATCGTCAAGCGCATATAAAAACGCTCAAACCAAGAATATGCGCCGGGACAAAATTCATATTCCAATCCATGCACAATCACGATCGTATTTTTTGGATGGATCAGTGGCACCGTATGTGCTGGAATCAAAAGCGTGTCCACTGGATGCAAAAGCATTTCAAGCGACAATCCCAATTGCGTCCAAAATCTAGGAAATTTTATAACTTTTACGCGCCAATTTTCTGGCAATTCAAAATCAATCTCTTGTTTTTTTCTGACATACAAAAAAACTTGATGACCATTCAATTTGTCACGCAAGTTTTCAATAACTCGATATGAATATTCTTCAATTCCAGTTCTTTGTTTCAAAAATGCTCGCGAAGCATCAATTCCAATTTTCATCATATATATTAATAATTGAGGAATGCAAATTTTTCGAGAAATTACTGTCTGAGAGCCTATATTTTTTCTAAAATTTTTTGTTTCTTGCGCGGGACTCGCGTGACCACGAAAAATTTTAGCTAAAAAATATAGAGCTCAAGTTTAATTTCGCAGAAAAATTTACATTCTTCAATGAAAAAAACGGGAAACAATAATGTATCTGAGTGGTTATCGTTAAAGAGAAAAAGAAGGAAATATACCCGAACGATTGGCCTCAAACAAACCTATTTTGCCAGTGTGATTGTACGCTTATACACGTCAAGATTATCAAGGGCAATTCCAATCCCCTTAATCACGCAAAACAAGGGATCGTCAGCCACATAGCATGGGACGCCAATTGTTTTTGTGATCAATTGATCAAGATTGCGCAGCAATGCTCCTCCGCCTGAAAGAATCATTCCCTTATCCATGATGTCAGCAGCAAGTTCTGGCGGCGTTTCTTGAAAAACTTTTTTAATCGCATTGATCACTTCACGCAGCTCATCTTGGAGTGCTTCCGTCACTTCATTGGAGGAAATCTTAATGGTCTTAGGAAGTCCGCCCATCAAATCGCGTCCACGTACATCCATGTGATCTTCTTTGACTTGAGCAATGGCTGAGCCAATTTCTTTTTTGATATCTTCAGCCGTGCGATCGCCAACTGCCAAGCCATATTTTCTTTTGATATAATCAGAAATTGCTTGATCGAATTTATTTCCACCCACACGTGCGCTGTGCGCTGCCACAACCCCGCCCAACGAAATTACAGCGATCTCGGATGTTCCACCCCCAATATTAATGATCATGTTTCCTGAAGCATTGTGAATCGGAATTCCAGCACCGATTGCAGCCAGGAGTGGTTCCTTCACGACATAGGCTGATTTTGCTCCAGCTTTCACAGCAGCATCAATCACGGCGCGCCGCTCAGTTGAAGTCACGCCAGCTGGAATGGAAATCATGATTTCCGGTTTGAAAATTCGCACTTTGCCAGTCACCTTATTGATGAAATATTTCAGCATCGCTTCCGTCACGCGATAATCAGCAATCACACCATCTTTCATTGGGCGCGATGCCACAATGTTGTCCGGCGTACGTCCAAGCATTTCGCGCGCTTGATTCCCCACTGCCAAAACAATGTTCTCCACCGGAGAGACAGCCACCACCGAAGGTTCATTCACCACAATACCTTTCCCTGGAATGAAAACCAAGGTATTTGCAGTTCCTAAGTCTATACCTATCCGTCTAATAAACATATCAGTATAAGATAATTAACAAATTAACGGATTATTCTTTTTCTCTGAATTCTGACACTCTAAAATTTCCATTGTTCAATTTTCTCTTTTCTCTGCTCATGATTTTTTCATGTTTTTTCCAGAAAGCTTCTTCAAATTCTTTCACGCCAATTCCAGTGCTGATCATGTTTCCAAGGATCAAAATCACCAAATCAATATTTTCCTCCAAAAATTCTTCTCTTGATTTTCCCTTCGTCACAGCCTCAGCCAATTCCCCCAACTCTTCAGTCATCAAATTCAAACGAAAAGTCATCTCCTCATTATTCGTCCCCTTCATTTCATTCTTCTCATGAAACTCCGCAATTGCATTATAAAATTTTTCCATAAGATTGTTATTTATAAAATTCCTTCAGCCTCTTTCTCAATTCTATTTAAAAACATATCCATATATTTAAATCTTTCTTTTGCAATTCTCAAAGCTTCTTTTGTATGCATTTTTCCAACCAGCATCTTCCCTTTTATTTCATGCTCATAGAAAACATTATGCAAACTATTATCCTTTATTCTGCCAGTAAGTTTTCCTCCCATCAAATTTAATTTTGCATATTTTTCCAGTTCCATTTTTGGGAAAAGACTGCAACCATTTCTCCCCATCCACATGCCAGCTCTCAAAATAACGATTGCTCCCAATGAATCCAACTTATCTGCATCAAACAATATTTTCGCCTCAATTGTTTCTGGCTTATTATTGGTCTTATAGCGATGAGCTGAAATGCAGTGCACAATTTTTTCTATTTTTTTATCAGTATATCCAATCTTTTTCAAAATAGGGACACACATTTTTGCAGATTCTTCAGCATGACAAGTGTTGCCGGTCTTATCACTATCTTCTTTAACTCGAGCAATGTCATGCAACAATGTCGCCATTTTCAAAATATCCAAATCAACTTTCTTTTCATGTTTCGCAATCGCAAGCGCCATATTATACACACGCATAACATGATCCATATCATGCGCGCTACAAGCAAGTTCTTTTTCAACCAGTGCTTGAACTTTTCCATATTTTCCAGCCAGTTTTTTATCTTTCCAGATTTTCATATAATCAATCTTAAAATGAATATAGACGCAATTTCACGAAGTTGTTTTCTTTTGAAGCCGTAGTGAGCGACAGCGAACTCCGAGCGAGCAATTACAGTTCTTCAATTGTGAGCGTGCTCTCAAAAGAAAATAACTGAGATGAAATTCACACAACAACAAAAATAAAATTATTTGCTAACCCTCTTAATGTCAGCGCCCAATTTTGCCAGACGCTCTTCAATTCTTTCATATCCGCGATCAACTTGATAAATCTCATCAATCGTTGTGGTTCCCTTGGCGCAAAGTGCTGCAATGATCAGAGATGCTCCCGCGCGTAAATCAAAACTCTTAATGGAACTTCCACGCAATTTAACTGGCCCTGAAATCAAAGCTTGATGAGGATTCAGCACAATTGCTTTGGCTCCCATTTTTTCCAGCTCGCTCAAATAATTGAAACGTCCTTCGAAAATCGTGTCAAAAATCATGGTTTTGCCCACCGCTTGCGTGGCCAACACGCCCAATGGTTGCTGCACGTCAGACGGCACACCAGGATATGTCCTGGTGTCAATCTTATCAATTGCTTTTAAGCTGTCAACAGGAATCACCGTGATTGAATCTTTTTCAATTTTAAAATCAGCGCCAAATTGTCTAAGTCTTTCCAGTACAATATCCAAATGATCCTCATGCGCGCCATTAACCGTGATTGGACTTTTAGTGGCCACACCCATAATCAAAAACGTGGCGGCCTCATTAGCATCAGCAATAATTTCATGCGCAGCTCCACCAAGATTCTCGCATCCCACAATCTCCAAAGTATGTGTTCCAAGTCCAGAAATTTTTGCGCCCATGGAAACCAAAAACTTTCCCAAATCTTCCACGTGCGGCTCGCAGGCTGCAATCTTGATGATTGTTGTCCCAGGCAAAGTTGCGGCCAGCATCATTGCATTTTCTGTGGCTGTCACTGAAAATTCTTGCAGCACCACCTTACCAGCTTTTCTTTTTGAAGCATTAACATGATAGCAGTCTTCGTCTTGCGTGGTGGTCACTCCCATTTTTTCCAACGCGTCAAAATGTGTTCCCACTGGACGCTTGCCAATAGTACAACCACCTGGATGTGCGATCTTAAATTTATCAGCGCGCGCAGAAAGTGACCCCAGCAGCAAAATTGAAGAACGCAACTTTTTCACAATCTGCAAATCAATTTTTGTCGGATCAAGATCCTTGGCACAAATCCGCACCGTGCGCTCACCTTCCCAAGTAACAGTCACGCCCATGCTTTCCAAAATCTCCAACATGCGATAGACATCTTCAATCAGTGGGATGTTTGAAATGACACATTCGCCGCTCGTGAGAACAGTGGCAGCCAAAATTGGCGTGGTCGCATTTTTCGACCCTCGCACATCAATTGTCCCAGCAAGTTTTTTGCCCCCAATGATTTCAAAATATTCCATATTTTTCTTATTTTAAGCTTAGATCAAAAATATCCCTCAATAGACTCATTATACAGGTATAGCGCTTTTTTTCAAGGGAAATAAAAAAGGCGGGAGATTTGTCTCCTGCCTTTAAACTTTCATCGCACTAAGCCATTTTCACATAAAAACAGCAGCGCCATTTGGCATATATACCAAAATAAATTCTGTTCTCTTTCTTATGTGGCTGATTTTTTTTGCACTCTGTGGACCATCCAACACAACAACTTCTAAACCAGCATAATAATAACTATCTTCTACATCATTAACAGGAAAATCTGATACTACCTGTTGAATCAGAACTTCTGGATGATCGATGCAAAAAATTATTGCATTTTCCTCATCTTTCAAGTCATCAACAAAAAAAAGTTCGTCAGGATTCAAGGCATCCACACATGGCAGAAAACCCATACTATTAATCCTGTCTTCATATTCCTTATTATCAATACCAACTCTCTTTGCTTCTTCAGCAAACTCTGGGAACATCTCCTCAGCAGTCATGCCAATACCAAATGGATCCACTTTTTTGACGATCAAGTCGAATCCCACTTCCAGCTCACTTCTTGTTCCATAATTCATAACCGGTCTCCTTGTTCAATTTTGTGATGAGCATTTTCTGACAACAACCAAGCTTGAACCATCTGATGCTGGACGCATGTGCCTGACTTTGCCTGCCTTCTTCTTGAGAAAAAGATCCACTTGCAGCTGCAATTTGGCAGCCATTCTTTTGTCTTCCTCTGTCTTAAGAACCATTTTAATACCCCCAACTTTGGAATAATGCAGCAATGCCGCATTTAATATGGTAAGAACTAAACGTGTAAGTGTATCATAATTGATACATTTTGTCAATCATCAGCACCTCCTTTTATTATTAATATCATACACCCAAATTAAAAACTATGCACACAAAAAAAGAAATCGCACGAAGCGATTTCTGATGTGTTTTTTCCCTCAAGGGGAACAAGACAAGGAACCTTGTCTTCAAAATATTTTAAAGACTTTTGGTCTTTTTATTTTTGTTTTTATATTAAATTTTCAAAAGAACGATATCATATCTAAAATTTCAATTTTTTGTTTTTACTTTTACGGAAAATTGCCAATCCTTTTTAAGTGTGCCTATTTCTAGCATCTTTCAAGATAAACAACTGCTCATGTCTCTTGTGAAATATCGCCAGCACATCAACAATAATGATGATTAAGGCCAAACCAATAGCCCCAAACCATCCCATAAAGGCAAGTTGATTGTCAGCATATAAGGTTTTTAAGTCAATTTTTGCTGAAATATCCTGTGTAATTTTAACGGGAACCACTGTTGTCGTGACTACTCCAGCCACCACTGTTTTAGGTGCTGGCTTTTCTGGAGCAACCACAGAGACAACTGCTTTCTCTACTGGAAATTGCGTCCCAAACATTTGCACTGCCACAGTTGTTTTGTGCCCATCAATAACTCCATCCTTAACGGCCACACCTATTTCAGTGTAATCAGGATTTAAAATATTCTTACGATGCAATTCACTATCCATCCAAGCTTGTTGCTCATCTTTAGCGTTGGTAAAGTTGATGGCCAAATTCTCACCTGCAAAGCGATAATCATAACCAACACCATCAATCCAAAACCAAGGCGACTTTCCCTCTGGAGAAATATGTGCAAAATAATCATTTTCAATCATGTCATTGGCTTTGTTTTTGGCAGCTTGTTCCAAAAGATCATTTCTTTTCAAAGTTGCCACATTTGCACTCTCACGAGCCTTGTTGACCAAATTAATCACAGTTTCAGACGTAATATCGCTAGCCTGTGCGAAACTGGCAGAAAAAACAGCCATCAGCATCAAACAAACAGCTGTTTCAGCTGAAATGACCTTTAAGTGCGAGATTTTATTTATTTTTGTGATATGCATAGTTTTTAAAAAGAAAAGGGCGCTCCACAAGTGGAAACACCCTTCTTCTAACCTCTTATTGCCATTATAGCACACTTTTCAGCAAAAAGCAAGCGTGACACTATTTGAGTTTTTTCACAGCTTCTCTGAATTTATCACCGCGATCAAATTCATTGGCAAAAAGTCCAAAACTTGCAGCTCCTGGAGAAAGCAAAACCACATCCCCCTGCTGCGCTTTTTTCTGTGCGCTCAAGATTGCCTTTTCCATAGAATCCACCACTTCAATATTATCGACAAATTCAGCACTTGCAACTTTCTTCAATTTATCCAAAAGTTTTTCAGTTGCGTTTCCTTGCAGCAAAATGACATCCTTGGTTTTTTCCATAATCTCCTTGGCAAAATCCGTAAAATCCAGATTCTTGTCAGTGCCACCAGCAATTAAGACAATGGGTTTTTCAAAGGCACTGAGCGCTGAAATGGCAGCATCTGGAATCGTTGCTGCTGTATCATTATAATATTTCACCTTGCCAACCTCCCGCACAAATTCAAGTCGATGAGCAACACCACTTAAATTTGGCAAAGCTTTTTTAATTTCTAGCGCGCTAAGTCCCAAGGCATACACAGCTCCCACTGCAGCCATGACATTGGAAAGATTATGCCTGCCTGGAATTGGAATTTCTCCCACAGCAGCTAACTTGACCACATCAATTCCATTATTCAAATAAATCATCTCATTATCGATGAAGATGCTGCGACTTTTTTCAAGCGGCTCATATGAAAACTTGATGATTTGTGAAGGTGCTTTCTTGGAAGCATTTCGCAAAAATTCATCGTCATAATTGACTACCAACCAATCTTTTGGTTTTTGATTGGCATAAATATATTCCTTATCCTGAAAATATTTCTCCATGGTACCATAGTAGTTCAAGTGATCTGGCATGATATTTTTAAACACCGCAATGTGCGGACTAAGCTTTGCGCGACCCAAAGCAGACAAGCGCCAAGAAGAAAGTTCAAACACCACAATGGAATCTTTTTTGAGCAGCAACAATTTGTCCAACACGGAAACTTGTCCGATGCCAATCTTGATTGGATTCTTGCCTGACATCTTCAAAATCTCATAGATCAATGTGGCTGTGGTGGTTTTTCCTTTGGTGCCTGTAACCCCAATGATTTTGTTTTTGCAAAGCTTGAAAAAGAGACTGGAATCCATTTCCACTGGAACTTTATTTTCAATGGCAAATTTGATGTGCTTGTCTGACCAAGGTGCAGCCGGACTTTTGACAACCATGTCAACTTTAGAAAAATCTTCCATGCGATGATGGCCAAGCACATATTCCACATTTTTAAGTCCTTTAAGCTTCTCCAATGAAACACTGAGTTGTTCTTTTGTTCGCAGATCAGTTGCGATCACCTTGGCTCCCAGTCCAGCCAAAAACTTGACCGTGCCAACTCCACCGCCATGCAGACCAATCCCCATCACTGTTATTTTCTTGTTCTTGAAGAAAGTAGTATCCATACTATATCAGAAATCTCAATGTCAAAATCCAAATGTCAAATAAATGACTCAAATCCAAAATGCTAGGCATTTAAGGATCCAATATTTTGAATTCTATCTGTCTCCAAGAAATAAGTTTGAAGATAGATATTTGTCATTCAGACTTGGTATTTAAAATCGTTTATTTTTGCAAAACTAAAAATAACACCTAACGCCAAATATTTCAAGCCTGGTATTTTAAAATTCAAAGAGAGCTGATTTTCGACGAATGACTTCCCCACCTCGTGCTTGCATGATTTGACCATCTTTAATTGCAAGATGACCATTGACCAGCACGCATTCAATCCCTTGTGAATATTGATAAGGATTTTCAACGGTCGCCAAATCAGCAATGTTAATAGGATCAAAAACGACAATGTCAGCAAAATTTCCTTTGGCAATAATTCCACGTTTTTCGATGTTGAATTTTTCAGCTGGAAGCCCTGACATTTTTCGAATGGCTTCTTCCCAGCCAACCACACTTCTGCCGCGCACATAATTGGCCAGCACGCGTGGAAATGAACCGAAATTTCGAGGATGCACCATTTCGCCAGTTTCCCGATGCTCTGTATTATAGCCACTGCCATTTGAAGAAACCATTGAAAATGGATTGATTACAGCCTTGTCCACATTTTTTTCACTAAGTACTTCCATCATGGTCACCACATGTCCATTGCTGGCGATGAGCACATCAATGATTGCATCTTCCACGCTCTTTCCTTGAATTTGCGCTATTTCTGTGATTTTCTTGTGATTCAAAGATTTATCCATCGCTGAAATTGAGATGGTTATTTTGGAATAATCATTCTCACTGGCTTTCATGTCTTTAATGACGCGTTTTCTGACATCAACATCCTTAAGGCGCGAAAGCATCATGTCGCGACCACCTTCCGTAACCCAATCAGGGAGCAAAATATAGAGTACACTACCAGTTGAAGTGTAGGGATAGACATCAAAATGCACGTCAATTCCACCACTGCGCGCTGTTTCAATCAGGTTTAAAGCCTCTTCCATGAGCGGCCAATTTGGTTTCCCCATCGCCTTCAAATGCGAAATCTGCAGCTTCACGCCAGTGATTTGGGCGATCCTGATCGCTTCTTCCACTGCTCTAATAAGCTCATTAGATTCACCGCGAATATGCGTCGTATAGACACCATTATATTTTTTCACAATTTCAGCCAACTCCGCAATTTCTCGCGAAGATGCTAATTTGGCATGTGTATACACTAAGCCAGTTGAAAAACCCAGCGCGCCTTCTTTCATGGCCTGGGCCAACATTTTTTTCATAGTTTTCATTTCATTCGGACTAATGTCGCGAACTTCGTCTCCAACCAAGCCTCTTCGAAGTGTTCCGTGTCCCACCAAGGATGCGAAATTTAGTGCCATCTTTTTCTTTTCAACTTCACTCAAAAAATCCTTCATGGAAAGCCAGTTGAAACTGACATTTTTCATATCTGAATATTTCTGAATTGATTTGATCACCTCATGATTGGCCAATGGCGCAAGCGATGATCCACAATTTCCCCCAATAATCGTGGTGACGCCTTGAAAAAGCAAGCTTTCCAGAGTTGGATCCAGGAAAATTCTCCAATACGTGTCGGAATGGTTGTTGACATCAATAAAACCAGGAGCCACATATTTGTTCGTTGCATCAATCTCAGTTTCCGCATGCTCATTGTGCAAATCACCTATTTCAGCAATGACGCCTTCGCGAATTCCAATGTCTCCACGAAACATCGGCTGACCGCTGCCATCAATAATTGTTCCATTTTTTATCAAGACATCCAACATATGTTTTTTACCTGTCACTCGCGAGTGACGGGTTTTATTTTAATGGTTTTACTTTGCGCCTCAAGTATACCATTTTTAGCAAATATCAACAAGCAATATTGAGTCATTTATTTGTTATTGGGATTTTGGATTTTGGATTTCAAAAAGCTCGCGATAATCGCGAGCTTTTTTATAGCAGAAGATGTAATTTCATAGCAAGATATTCAACAAATTTTTCAGATCCACCCTTTTGCTTCAAGTCCCAGACGTGCCGCTTCGCGCTGCGCTTCCTGCTTGGAATTTCCCTCGCCTTCAGCAATCAATTCATCTGCCAAATAGACACCTACAACGAAATGTTTGTCATGATCAGGACCATGCTCTTTTATCACGCGATATGATGGTGTCACCTTATTGTTTTCTTGTGCTTTTTCCTGGAAGAAACTTTTTGGGTCAAGATACAATTTTTTCTCAAGAATTTCAGTGAGTTTCGTAGCCACATGTTTGAGCACGAATTGCTTGGTCATGTCATAGCCATGATCAAGATAGGTTGCTCCAATAATGGCCTCCAGAGCATTGGCTAGCAAATATTGCCGCGCGCGTCCTTTGTCTTTGGCTTCGCCGCGACTCATCAAGAGAAATTTTTCAACTCCCAATTCCTGAGACACAGTTGCTAGCATTTCGCCATTAACCAAGGCGCTGCGCCAACTCGTGAGCTCTCCTTCTGGATTTTTATAGTTGTTGTATAAATGTTCAGTGATGATTAGTTCCAAAACGGCATCGCCCAAAAACTCCAAACGCTCATTGTGATCAAGCGCATAGTCGCGATTTTCATTGAGATAGCTGCGATGAGTCACTGCTTGTCTCAAGAGTTCAATATTGTGAAACTTAACACCAATCTTTTTCGCTAAAGACTCGATCATTTGTATGAAAATCCAAAACCCAAATGACAAATGTCCAATAAAATCAAAAGTTCAAAATCCTAATTTTTGGATTTTAATATTTAGTCATTTATTTGTCCCCAAGGGATAAGCTCGAGGCAAAACATTAATATTTTGAAATTTGGATTTTAAAAAACTAATTATTTTTCAGATTTTTTATCCTTTTCCTCCTGCTCAATTTCCTCTCCAGTCTTCTTATGTTTTTTCGTGGTGTCACTTTTCATCGGCTCTCCCATTTCACGATAGATTGTTCCAAGCACGCCATTAACGAAACGCGCACTGCTCTCCCCTCCAAATGTCTTGGCAAGTTCAATGGATTCATTGATGGCAACTTTTGGCGGAACTTCACCATAGTTTCCATGCATAAGCTCATAGATTCCAAGACGCAGAATGTTGCGATCAATAATAGTCACTTGTTCCAATGGCCATTCTGGAGCACATTTCTCAATCAGCGCATCAATAATTGAACGTTTCTCAAGCGTCCCTTTCACTAGCGCTCTAACAAAGTCAGATTCTTCAATCCCTGGAGCAAATTCCTTGATATTGCGCGCCACAACTTCATCCACAAGATCATCATGCTTACCTTGAAAATCCCACTCAAAAAGAGCCTGCATTGCCACTGAGCGTTGAAGATGTCTGTTAGCCATAAATATATTTGTTTTTATAATCTCTAGTGAGTCCGCTAAATGAAAGTATTCTTTCATTTCAGGCGAGCGACGAAATTTCAAACGATTTCATAGTAATGAAATTGTTTATTTCTTTTTTGCTACCTTTGCAATAACGTTTATAACTTCGTTTCCTTTATAGAATCCACAATGAGGGCAAACTCGGTGAGAAAGCTTTTCTTTGCCACATTTTGTGCAAGTCTGAGTCTTAATTGCTTCAATTGCAAAACGGTCACGTTTTGCATCTCGGCGTTGTTTAGTGTGACGTTGTTTTGGTACTGACATAAAATTAGTTCTTAAAGTTCATAAGGTTTACAAAGTTCATAAAGTTCCAAAAAAATCTTTATTACAGCCTCAATAAACCCCAGTACTCTTTTAAATTAACAGCTATTTAACTGCTAACTAATTTAACATGAAATATTTATTTTGACAAGGGTTGTGCTCCTTTCAAGGCTTTTTTCTTCCTTTATCTTAAAGAAGGGTCGATTCCCACAGAAAGGAGCTCATTGATCGCTTTTCTCACCGGTGCAAAGGATTTTCGGTGAATTTCACATGGTCCATATTGGATAAGTGCATCCATGTGCATTTTCGTGCCATATCCTTTATGCTTATCTAAGCCATATTGGGGATATTTTTCATGCATAAGTTGCATCATGCGATCACGCGTCACCTTGGCCACGATTGAGGCTGCAGAAATTGATTTCACTAATTTATCCCCGCCAATCACTGCATATTGCTCCATGGAAAGATTGGGAATTTGCTTATTACCATCAACCAGGACGATATATTTTGGCTCAATTTCACCCCAAATTTCCTGCCCCATGTTTCGCTTGAGCTCTTGAATGGCCTTTTTCATTGAAAGAAAGCTGGCTTCCAAGATGTTGATTCTGTCGATTGTCTCATGATCGCAAAGACCAATGCCCACATGAAAATATTCATGAATCAAATCGAAAATTTCTTCACGCTGCTTTTCTGAAACTTTTTTAGAATCCCGAATTAGATCAAATTGCTTTTCCAAACCCTTTGGAATTTCAAAATTAGGATCCTTATACATGGCTGCACAAGCCAAAACCGGACCGCAAAGTGGCCCACGTCCAACCTCGTCAGTTCCGATGATATGCGTGAAGCCTTGCAAGGCGAAATCTTTTTCTAAGATAAAAGTTGACCCTGCGCTAATTTTGCGGATTTTTGATTTTTTCTCACTATTAATAATCTCTTCTTGCATTTTTATTTTCTTAAGGCTACTTAAAGAGTTATCGCTTGGGTAAATGTTTCCGTAAGAATAGTATAATGTATTTTTCCAAACATATAAAGCATATGAAAAATCACCGCCAACAAGAGCGGTGATTTTATGGGAGCAACCTCTAGAGCCCTATTTGTTGATATATTTCATCAATGCAACTTTAGCCGGAGCAATGCTGACAATCGACACTCCTTCGCAATCAAGATAGAAACCCTTCACAGTTATCACGCCAGGTTTAGTTTGGGTTGATTTTTTAAGTTTTTCAATAAGTACAGGATCAGCATCCGCAATGTAGAGCAAATCACTGGCAACCTTGCCATTACCAGCTACGGCTGCTGCTGGCAATTTATTAACATCTTGACTGGAAACCTTAAACATCCAGTCTTTCTTCTCTGTTCCTGGAATCTTTTCTAGCGCATATGTGCCAGTCAACATTTCTTCTCCTTCATATAAATGACCAACACAAACCTCATCTTCAATTTTAATATCGACATCTTGATTATTGGTTGTTGAAGCTACATCGATAGGCTTACTTGCAGACACATTTATTGGATCAACAAAGGACTTTTGTTGCTCATTCTGCATCCAAAAAATTACAATAACGGCAATTGTTATCAAGATGATAATTCCAATTGCAAATTCACTGGCGATTTTTTTATTAAACATACTTTTATTTTTAAGTTTTTATGTTAAATTAATTATACCACAAAAAACAAACTGCAACCAATAAAAAGATGGTTGGCATCTTTTTATAAAACATGCTATTATTTCAATATTAAAATATCTTGCAAAACCCAATGGCTCAGTCCCTGGGAGATGAAGATCTATAAATATATGAAAATGACAACTTTTTTTATTATGCTTTAACCCTATTTTATTAATAGTGGTTTTTATTTTCTAGTGAAGTCGAGCGAAATGAAAGTAATCTTTCAATTTCCGAGCGAGCGACGAAAAGCTCATTTATAAAAAATTTATTATTACCCAATTAACGAATTGCGAATTAACGAATTAGAAATACAAATACGTTAATGCGTTAATCCGTTAATAAATAATTTCCAATTCTTGTATGAAATATACCCATCTACATGTACATAGTCATTACAGCCTATTAGATGGTCTCGGAAAAATCGATGACCTGCTTGATCGTGCCAAGGAGCTCGGAATGGATTCAATCGCCCTGACTGATCATGGCGTGATGTATGGCGCAGTGGAACTTTTCATCAAGGGAAAAGAAAAAGGAATAAATGTGATCATTGGTTGTGAAATGTACATCACAGCTGGAGATTACGCTTCCAAAGATGCCACCGCTGAAAATCGCAAGAGGTATCATTTAATCTTATTGGTAAAAGATGAGGAGGGCTATCACAATCTAATGAAGCTTGTTTCCATGGCTCATTTGGATGGCTTCTATTACAAACCTCGTATCGATCGCAAAATCCTGCGCAAACACGCTAAAGGCTTAATAGGCCTTTCAGCTTGCGTGGAAGGAGAAATTCCAGCGCAAATTGTGATGGGAAATTATGACAGAGCCAAGGAGCTTGCTTTGGAATATAAAGATATTTTCGATGAAAATGGATTTTTCCTAGAAGTGCAAAGTCACACCAAATTTTCCAATCAAGCCATCGCCAATGAGGGACTTTTCAAATTAGCCAAGGAACTTGATTTGCCAGTGGTTGCCACCAATGATGTGCATTACGTCAATAAGGAAGATGCCAGCGCACAAGACATTCTGCTTTGCGTACAAACCAACCGCAAAGTGTATGAGCCTGATCGCATGAATTTGATGGATTTCGATTTGTCTTTGCGTTCTCCTGAGGAAGCCGCGGCGTGCTTTCCAGATAATCCTGAGGTTATTTCCAACACGCAGCTCGTGGTTGAGCAATGTCATTTCAAAATGAAAATGGGAGAAACGCAGCTTCCTCATTTTGATGTGCCAGCGGGCTACACATACATGTCATATCTGATTGAATTTTGCGAAGCTGGCATGAAAAAGAAATATGGAGACAAGGCCACTGAAGTTCATCGCACTCGCATGGAATATGAACTTTCCGTGATTGAAAAATGTGGCTATGCCTCATACTTTTTGATTGTGCAAGATTTCGTAAATTGGGCTCGTGCCAATGGAATTGTGGTTGGACCAGGACGCGGAAGCGCAGCTGGCAGCATCATTGCCTATCTGACAGGAATCACCAATGTTGATCCGATTGAATACAACTTGCTTTTTGAAAGATTTCTAAATCCAGAACGTGTGTCCATGCCCGACGTCGACATGGATTTTGCTGACGATCGCCGAGATGATGTTTTGAATTATGTCAGGCAAAAATATGGCAACGATCACGTTTCACAGATTATCACTTTTGGAACAATGGCCGCGCGCGCAGCCATTCGCGACACTGGACGAGCGCTTGGAATTCCCTATGATTTTTGCAACAAAACTTCACAAATGATTCCCATGTTCACTTCCATCAAGAAAGCCTTGGAGGAAGTGCCGGAATTCAAGGAACATTATAACGGAAGTACTGATGCACGAAAACTCATTGACAGTGCTATGCGCCTAGAAGGCGTGGTTCGTCATGCTGGCATGCATGCCTGCGGCGTAGTGATCACTAAGGAACCTGTCACCTATTATTCCCCCATTCAAAACATCACTGGTTCGCGCGAAGGAACAGTGACGCAATATTCCTGCTCCACCAAATCTTCTTATGTGGAAAAAATTGGACTACTCAAGATGGACTTTTTAGGACTGAAAAATCTCACCATCATTCAAAACACTTTGCGCATTGTCAAAGCAACCAAGGGAGTTGATATTGACATTGACACCATCCCAATTGATGATGCCAAAACCTATGAACTTTTTCAACAAGCACGCACCACTGGAGTTTTCCAATTTGAAAGTTCCGGCATGAAACGCTATTTGAAATTGCTTAAACCAACCATCATTGAAGACATCATTGCGATGGTGGCACTCTATCGTCCAGGACCAATGGATTGGATTCCTGATTTTATTTCCGGCAAACACGGACGCAGAATTAAATATGTTCATCCTAAATTGGAGCCGATTTTGAAAAACACGTACGGCGTGGCTGTGTATCAAGAACAAGTGATGCAGATCGCTCGTGATTTGGCAGGCTTCACTATGGGCGAAGCTGATGTGCTGCGCAAAGCGATGGGTAAGAAAATTTTTGAATTGATTAAGGAACAAAAAATTAAATTTGTGGAAGGCTGTGTTGCCAATGGCAGCACCAAGGAAATTGCCGAAAAGGTTTTCTCTTTCATTGAACCTTTTGCTGGCTATGGTTTCAATCGCTCGCATGCCGCTTGCTATGCAATCATTGGATATCAAACAGCCTATCTCAAAGCTCACTACCCTGCCGCATTTATGGCTGCCTTGCAAACGTCTGATCAGGACAACATTGATCGCATCGCCATTGAAGCTGCTGAATGCCATGACATGGGAATCAAAGTTTTGGCACCAAACGTGAATGAAAGTTTTGAGGATTTTGCTGTGATTGAAAATGCGGATGGAAGCGAAAATATTCGCTTCGGATTTAATGCAATCAAAAATGTGGGTCACGTGATTGCCCATGAAATCGTGGCCGAGCGAAAGCGCGGTGGAAAATTCAAATCACTGGGAGACTTTTTGGAAAGAGTTGAAACGAAAGATCTCAACAAAAAATCCATCGATGCCTTGGCAAAGGTTGGCGCACTTGATGAGCTTGGCGAAAGAAATCAAATTGTGCAAAGCATGGAACAAATTTTAATGTTCACCAAGAGTGTGCAGAAATCCAAAAACTCCAATCAGGTCAGCCTATTTGGCGAAGCCATTTTAGAAACGCCGCAAGTGCCGCTGCTTGAAGTTGATCCTGCTTCCAAAAGACAACAATTGCAATGGGAAAAAGAACTGCTTGGACTCTATGTCAGCGGACATCCAGTGAAAGAATATCAAGCATATATCGACAAGGTTGCAGTTTCATTGGACAAATTGACTCCCGAATTGGTTGGACAAAAAATTGCCGTTGGCGGAGTAATTCAAAAAATTCAAAAAATTCTCACCAAGCGGCAAGAAACCATGCTTTTTGTGATGCTTGAAGACACTAAAGGAAAAATTGAAGTTTTGGTTTTTCCAAAAGTTCTTGAGCGCATGGGCAGTGTTTGGGAAGAAGAACGCATGATCATTGCTGAAGGCAGATTGTCTGACAAAGATGGTGTCTACAAACTCATTGTTGATGAAGCCAAAGAACTTAACCGCGGTGAAATTGAAAACTATTTGCGCGTGGAAGCAACCAAGAAAACTTACGGGGTGAAAGATGATAGTGATGAAAATAATGATGATCACAATCAACAAGGCGGCAGTGGCGTAATTGCCGAAAGTCATCATGCATCAGAAACCAATAATCAAAATTCAAATCAATTTAATAGACTAATTGTCACCCTTCCTCCAAATGCCACCCCGGAAATCATTCACAATCTTTCCAAATTTTTCAATACTTGCACGATTGGTTCCTGCAAAGTTTTCCTGCATCATCAAGCCAATAAACTTGAGACGCCATTTTCAATTGAGCATCATCCAGATGTGCTGACAGAAATAAAAAAACTCGTCCAAGGCGGAAATGCAGAACTAGCTTAATCGCGTATCCCGTATTTTGTATTTTGTATTTTGTATGAATACGAAAAAATTCAATTTTAAAAACTTGCTTTTTATATAATATTTTGTATACTATAGACACAATGAAATGAGATGCGAATTACCAACTCGCAAAAAATCTCTGTTTAAGCTGCTTACAAATAAGCGCACAAAGTGCCCAAATAATACGGGAAATCGAGTGGAACCACCCTTGGTGTAAATCAAGAGTCTCGATGTGGAAAGTTTATAATTTTCCTATTCTCTTATTTGATGGTACTTTTTTTATTTAATAATTTTTAATTTCCAATTTTGAATTTCGAATGAATTTCCAATGTTTAAATTTTTAAACATTCAATCATTCAGATTTGATTCAAAATTCGAAATTCGAAATTCGAAATTTTATGAAACCAGAAATAAACAAATTAGAACTTTTAAGACACTCCACTGCTCACGTCCTGGCTGCTGCGGTTTTGGAAATGTTTCCGGAAGCCAAATTCGGAATCGGACCGGCCATTGAAAATGGATTCTACTATGATTTTGATTTGCCACGCACCCTGATCCCTGAAGATCTTCCCTTGCTGGAAGAAAAAATGAAAGCAATCATCAAAGAGAATCGTGAATTTGAAAAAGCTGAAATAACAGTTGTTGAAGCGATTGAAAAATTCAAACAGCTTAAACAAACTCTAAAACTTGAACTCATCGATGACCTGCACAAAGCTGGCAATGAGACTGTCACTGTCTATAAATCTGGAAACTTTGTGGATCTTTGCTCTGGCCCACACCTTGAATCTGCTGGGAAAATTGATCAGCGCGCTTTTGCCCTCACTAAAATTTCCGGAGCATATTGGAAAGCAGATGCTGAAAAACAACAATTGCAAAGAATCTATGGAGTGGTTTTTGAAAACAAAGATGAACTTAAAAACTATTTTCATTTAGTTGAGGAAGCGGCCAAGAGAGATCACCGCAAACTCGGCAAAGAATTGGATCTATTTTGTTTTTCAGATTTGGTTGGACCAGGGCTTCCCCTTTTCACACCCAATGGAACAATCATCAAGGATGAATTGCAAAAGCATATTGAAAAAGTTTGTCGCGGTTATGGTTTCCAAAAAGTTTCCACTCCACATTTGGCCAAGATTGATCTCTATGAAAAATCAGGACATGCTCAAAAATTTGGCGAAGAACTTTTCCAGGTCACCTCACATTACAAGCAAAACTATGTCATGAAGCCGGTACAATGCCCGCATCAAACTCAGATTTTTGCGTCCAAAGCGCGTTCATATCGCGACCTCCCTATCCGCTATATGGAAAGTGAAAAACAATATCGCGATGAAAAGCCAGGAGAAATCGGAGGTTTGCAACGCGTGATTGCCATTACAGTGGAAGATGGACACTCTTTTTGCACAGTCGACCAAGTCAAGCAAGAAGTGAAAAATATGGTGGAAATTATTCAAAATTTCTACACCTCGCTTGGAATGTGGGACAATCACAGTGTTTACCTTTCAGTGCGCGACTATGAGCATCCTGAAAAATATATTGGCGAAGCTTCAGATTGGGATCTTTGCGAGCAGATGCTACAAGAAATTTCAGATGAAATGGGATTAAATGCCATCAATCATGAAGGAGAAGCAGCTCTTTATGGCCCGAAATTGGATTTCATGTTTAAAGATTCTCTCGGCAAAGAAATTCAAATCCCAACAGTGCAACTTGATTTTGCAACCCCCAAAAGATTTGATTTGGAATACACCAACAATGAAGGCACAAAATCCTCACCAGTCATGGTGCATCGCGCAATCCTGGGATCATATGAAAGATTTATGATGCTTTTGATTGAACATTTTGCTGGCGCTTTCCCGCTCTGGCTTTCACCGGTGCAAGTTGCAATTTTGCCAATCTCTGAAAAATTTGCTGATTATGCTGAGGAAGTGAAGAAAGCATTACTTGAAAATGACATCAGAATTGAAATGTATGATCAGGCAGAATCTCTTGGAAAAAGAATTTCTCTGGCTGAGAAAATGAAAACTCCATATATCATCGTGATGGGAGAAAAAGAAGTTGCTGACAAAACCGTGGCCATTCGAACACGGTCAGTCAGAGAGCAAGAGACACTTTCCCTTGACAATTTCATACAAAATGTGGTAAAAAAAGTTAAAGATAAGCATTAATCAGTTCTTTTGTTTTAATTTAATTTCAAGTGTAAAATCAAATCTCGGGAGGAATTAATCATGGACAGAAACGAGCTTAGGGAAAAACTTAGCAAAAAATTTCCTTGTCATGATGTTGTCACAGCCATGTCTGCAATACCAGCAGACACAAAGGACATCACGCCAGAAGTTTTGCATAACCTACTCGTAAAGGGCAGGTTTCACCCTCATGAAATTACAACAATACGAATGGCTGTTTTTAATTAAATAGCTATACTGGGCGACTCTAATTTGAGTCGCCCTTACTTATACCAGATTATACGCAATACAAAGTTCCAGAAATAAAAGAAGGACATTCTTGCTTCACCTGCTTTCTCTTGAGAGCACATTCGCAGCCGAAATTCATAGCTACTCACTCGGACCTCACTGTCGCTCGCTACGGCTTCAAGAAAAAGTAGGTGAAGCAAAAACCTATATATTGCGCAGATTCCCTGTATAATATCATTTATTGAATCATTGCAGATTTATGAAATATTTCATCAAAACTTTCGGCTGCCAAATGAATGTTTCTGACAGTGAGCGCATCGCAACTTTCTTGGAAGAGCAAGGTTTTTCTTTAACTGAAAAAATCCAGGATGCTGACTTGGTCATTTTCAATACTTGCGGTATCAAACAAACCGCAGAAAATCGCGCCTACAGCATGATCAACAATTTGCGCAAAGCTGAGCTAAAAGCTAAAAGCCAGAAGCTAAAAGCTATCATTATGACAGGCTGCCTGGCCAATCGAGCCGATGTGCAAAAACGCATGAAAACTAAGGTTGATCTTTTTTGTGAAATCAAAAACTTTCCTGAATCCGTATCTTGTATCTTGTATGACGTATCTCATATGAATTCAAAAATACAAAATATTTGCCCCAAGCTTATCCTAGGGATGAAATACGAAATACGAAATACGAAAAATATCCTAAGTAAAGAAAAAATAGATTACTTATCAATAAACCCAAAATATCAAAGCGCATTCTCCGCCTACGTTCCAATCATGACTGGATGCAACAATTTCTGTTCATATTGTGTAGTGCCGAATGCCCGGGGACGTGAAGTTTCTCGGCCTGCTGAAGAAATCATCACAGAAGTTAAAGATCTGATTGCGAGAGGATACAAAAGCATTACATTGCTCGGACAAAATGTAAATTCTTATCATGGAACATGGAGCATGAAACATGGAGCAAAAGCATTAACATTCACTGAATTACTCAAAAAAATCAATGCCATTCCTGGAAAATTTTGGATTCAATTTGTCTCCTCACACCCCAAGGATATGAGTGATGAACTCATTGAAAACATTGCTAAGCTCAAAAAAGTTTGCGAATGGATTCACCTTCCTGTGCAAGCTGGAGATGATGAAATTTTGCGCAGAATGAATCGCAAATACACCCAAAAACATTACCTGGCAAGAATCAGGAAAATAAAATCTGCTTTCAAGAAACATAAACCAGCTGCTTTATTTTCAATTTCTTCTGATATTATCGTAGGTTTTCCAGGTGAAACAAAGAAGCAATTTCTCCAGTCTGCCACAGTGATGGAAAAAACAAAATATGACATGGTCTTTTTTGGACAATTTTCTCCTCGCCCAGAAACAGTGGCTTGGGGCTTAAAAGATGATGTTTCCCAAGCTGAAAAATTCAGACGTGAAAATTTTCTCAATGAAATTCTCAAAAAAACAGCCTTCACTAATAATAAAAAATATGTTGGAAAAAAAATGGAAGTGATTATTGAAAAAGAAAAAAATGGTTCCTACTTTGGAAAGACTAGGACACAAAAGAATGTGAAAGTTGAGTCAAAGAAAAAAGATCTGCTCGGCAAAATAATCAAAGTTCAAATCACCAAGGCCAATATTTGGAATCTGGAGGCTAAACTAAATTAGATTAAAAAAAGAGGTGACTTTAATAAAGTCACCTCTTTGCATCATCTAACGATAAGCTCATTCACTATTGCAACAAGTCTTTCTGAACTTACGGGCTTCGCAGCAAGATCATTAAAAAAACTTTGCAATTTTTCATATTCCACTTCTCCAACAGAAGAACCGGTAACCAAAACCATCGGCACATCAGAAAGCTTTCTGATGTTGTGAAGGAGTTTGAGCCCATCACCTTCTATTGGCATGCAAAAATCGGTAATAATAAGATCGAACATGCAATCTTTTTCTTCAAAGATTCTCAAGGCATCCTCACCATTAGCGACTAAAGACACAACATAGCCAGATCTGCTCAGAATTTTACCAAGCGCACGCCGCTGATTTTCATCATCATCAGCAATTAATACCATATCATGGCCAAGACTCATAGCATTACACCCCTTTTTGGAAAACTATTTTTGAGTTATTAGTGAAATCAAATCATTAATCATGTTTTTGATATAATTTCAGACAAATATACAACTTTCCTGCCTGGATTACCTGTAACTTTTGCAGCTATGCGATCTTTCTTGCCCTCCTTTTCCTTGAGTGGATTTTCTTTTTTAATATAAGGCAACACCTCATTGTAGATGAGAGCTTATTTGTTATCACAAAAAGCGCATTGATTGCCAAGAAATTCCAGCACTTTTTTCGTTTGATTAAAGGGACAATCACATAATTCGCCACTATCATGCTGTCTGCAAGCAAGCTCCAATGCTTCATTCAAAACCTCATTAAGAGCTTTCTTTGAATAAATTCTATCCATGGAGGCCTTGGCCTTAGAACACTCTTTGCAAATATTTCCGATAATCCCATAATTAATCTCGCCCATAGCACCCCCCTTTTTTTTAAAGAACCAATATATCCAATTAGCGCAGTATACTACAAAAAAACAAGAAAGCAAGCATAAAAAAAGCGTTTTTTCATTTGGAAAAACGCTTAAAAAAAATCTACAATCAAACCAAAACTACTTCAACATCCTGCTCAAAAATCAATTTTTCCACCTCCTTAAGGATGTTATTAAATGAAAACGGTTTTGTAAAAAAAATCAAATTATTTTCATTGATAATTTCAGCATCCCCTGATTCATTATAGCCACTCATAAATATGAATGGGATGTCCACATTGTGACATTTCAAATGTTGATACAGTTGAATGCCACCCATTTCAGGCATCATAATATCCGAAATTACACAACGAATGTCCTTGTTTTCATCTATAATCTCTAATGCCTCATTGCCATTTTTCGCCAATAAAACCGTGAAAAGTTGCGTTTTGCTTAAAAGCAAGCTCATGATAAATCTAATATTTTCTTCATCATCAACCACTAATATTTTTTTCATTGCGCACCAACCTCCTGTTTTATTTTTGATACATAAAGAACTACTCATACTTATTGCTTTTTTTACCTTTTTTATAGTATACTCCAAAGTAATGCAAAAACAAGTATCAAAAATAATAGTTGTCATGGGACCAACATCCTCTGGAAAATCCAGTGCGGCTCTTGAACTTGCCAAGAAATTCAATGGTGAAATTATTTCTGCCGATAGCCGACAAGTTTATCGCAAAATGAACATTGGGACGGGCAAGGTTCCTGGAATATGGAGCATGAAGCGTGAGGTATTTTTATCAGAAAAAATTCCTCATCATTTGATTGATGTGGCTGATCCGATGGAGGATTTCAATGTTTCGCACTTCAAAACATTAGCCGAAAAAGCCATTGTTGAAATTCTTGGCAAAGGAAAAGTTCCAATCATTTGCGGCGGCACAGGATTTTGGATTGATGCAGTAGTCAAAAATGTCAGCATTCCAGAAGTTGCACCCGATCCTGAACTACGAGAAATTCTTGAAAAACAAAGTCTGGAAGAGCTTTTTTTACAATTGCAAAAACTTGACCCAGAGCGCGCCAATAATATCGACAGCAAAAACAAAGTGCGTCTCGTGCGCGCAATTGAAATTTGCAAAGCAATTGGCAAGGTGCCCAATCACAAGACATGGAGCATGGAGCATGGAGCATCAAATAAGGAATATAACTTCTTGCAAATTGGAATAAAAATTGAACGAAAAGAATTGAACGAAAAAATTCAAAAACGCCTTGATGAGCGTTTCGATGAAGGCATGATTACTGAAGTTCAAAGCCTTCACGAAAATGGCACGACTTGGCAATGGATGGAACGCATCGGCTTGGAATATCGCTGGGTTTCACGCTTTTTGCAAGATCAAATTTCGGAAAAGGAAATGCGTGAGAAGCTATATTTCGACATCATTCACTATGCCAAGCGTCAAATGACCTGGCTCAAGCGAAACAAAGAAATTATTTGGATTGAGAATTATTCGGGGATTGAAAACGAAGTTGCAAAATTTTTGAAAAAATGATTTCAAAAAAAATTAGAGCTGACATGTTTCATGTCAGCTCATTTTTTCTAGGCAGCCATCGAACGAGCCACGAATTTTTGCTGATGCCCATGAATGCGCATCCTTTCAAAACATTCCTGGCAATGCCCAAACAACCTTCTATTGTCACTATTCATCTCTTCTAAGCAAGGTGCTTTGACTTTGCAAGTTAAGCAATCGGAGCCACATTGAATGGAAAAATACAACTTCGAACAACTAGCGCAAAGCAAGAATTCCCTTTTTGTGCTCATTTCTATTCTCATGACAAGCCTCCCCTTCCCGAATATCACAGTATTCGGTACATTTGATTTGACTTCTTTTTTTTGAAAGAACCATTTTTTCCTTCATCCTTCGGATATTATTGCCTAGACAAAATCCCAGATTTTGAAAGTCAATAAAAAAAAATCACCATTACTGGCGATTTCTAAATCACATTCTTTTGAGATGAATATTCAAATTTTCCTTGTATTTTTTTACCCATTAAATATATTATACACCTGGCCGCAAAATGGCTCAAGCAAAGTTATGCACTCCTCAATTTCAACGTTTTATTGACAAAAACAGCTATAATTGCTACAAATATAAGTCAGCATAAAAATACGGTTCTTTCAAAAAGGAGGCGACTAACATGGGAAGCTCAGCGGCAGCATTCTTTGCGAGCACTATTGGAAAATGCCAAAATGTTAGCATAGATGTCGATTCCAAGGGAGAACAAAGTATTTCAATTGAACTGCACCCCGCAGCAAATGCAATTTCATTGATACATGGAGTTGTGCTGAAATTCACCAACAACAGTGGCACAATTCTTGAAGCAGGAATTGCAACCATGCTAATCAACGCAAAATGTTCATTTTTTGAAAAAATAATGGCAGCAAATGAGAGACATTTATTGGTGATTCCAATCAAAAGCGACGTACCTTTAATTAATGCCACCCATGTAACATTTTACATGCAAGCTGGTGGCAGGATACTTTCAAAAGAATTTAAATTACAATAAAAGGCGCACCAATCATGGTACGCCTTTTTACTTTGCAATAAAATACGCTTATGCTCGCATCTCAATGTCTGATTCAGTCTCTTCCATAAGATCCTTAAATCCCTCTGCAACATTAGAGAGTCCCTCCGAGAATTGATTGCCATTTTCCTTATTCATTAGTTGCAGATTCACTAAGCGTTCTTCAAAACTCCTGACACTCATATCATAAGTGAGAGCTCTTAACTTTTTTTCTTCATCATTTATATCAAGATCTCTTTTTGCTTCTTTTATTTTCTCAAAATCTTTTGCGAGCTGAGTTAAGGCATCTTCGAAATTTTTGTCCAAAAATTTTTGATGATGCTCAGTTACAGGCTCAATCCTGAACGATTTTGAAGCAATTCTTTCCTTGCTGATAATTTCTTTATGCAGTGCTCCGGTAGCCTTTTTGGCCTCATCTTTTGAGATATCATTCTCACCTTTCTTATTCTTCACCGGTGAAACCTTGCCATACATATAATCTTCTATTGGCATATTTTTTTGATTAAACGAATTATATTATATTTAAACTAATTTTTTTTTCAATAATTCCATCACCACTTGCGGATTGGCTTTGCCGCCAGATTCCTTCATGACTTGCCCCATTAAGAATTTGAGAGCATTGTCTTTGCCAGCCTTGAAATCATCAACTGATTGTTGATTGGCACCCAGAACTTTATTGACGACTTCTTCCAATTGCACAGAATCATCCATCTGTCCAAGATTTTTTTCTTCAATGATTTGCGATGGGTCGCCACCAGTGTGATACATTTCCTTGAGCACAACTTGCGCCGCTGAGGAATTTATTTTCCCGTCAGCCACAATGCCAATGAACTCAGCATAGTTTTCAGCTGAAATTTTGATGTCGCGAATGTCATGATTGTTTTCAGCCAAATGCTTGCGCACTTCTGAGATGATATAGTTCACGGCCAATTTGATCACCTTTTCTTCACTAGCAGCAATTTCATGTGCAGACATTTTTTCCTTGACCTCACTGATCACATTTTCAAAATACTGCGCCAAATCAACTTCGGCAGTCAGCACCAAAATGTCAGCAACATTCAAACCATATTCCTTGGTAAATCTTTCCTCCTTGGCAGCAGGAAGCTCCGGAAGTTTGTGTCTCAATTGATCAACATATTCTTTGGTGAATTCCATTGGTGGAATGTCTGGTTCTGGGAAATAGCGATAATCATGCGCTGATTCTTTTTTGCGCTGCGACACAGTCACATTTTTCACACTATCCCAACCACGAGTTTCTTGAATGATTTTCTCCCCATTTTCCAAAGCTTCAGTCTGACGCTCAATTTCATAATTGATCGCTTTTTCCACAAACCTGAAAGAATTGATGTTTTTCACTTCAACTTTGGTTCCGCTCAATTTTGGCTCTCCTTCCTTATGAAGTGACAAATTAACCTCGCAGCGCATGTTGCCCTTTTCCATGTCAGCGTCAGAAATGCCCAAATAGCGGCAAATTTGCTGAAGGCGGGTGCAAAATATCCGAGCTTGCTCCCCATTTTCAATGTCAGGTTCCGTCACAAGCTCCATAAGGGGCACTCCAGCGCGATTATAGTCCACTAGAGTATAATCGACGCCCCCTGGATGAATAAGCTTGCCTGTGTCCTCCTCAAGATGAATGCGAGTCACTCCAATGTGCTTTTCTACCCCATCGGCGGTCAAAATGTCCATATGACCCAATCCGCAAAGAGGCTGGTCGAATTGCGAAATCTGATAACCTTTCGGCAGATCAGGATAAAAATAGTTCTTACGATCAAATTTTGATTTTAAATTGAGCTCACAATTCAGAGCCAAGCCAGCCAACTGCACAAATTCAATGGCCTGAGCATTTGGCACTGGCAAAGTTCCAGGCTGCGCGGTGCAAACTGGACAAATATGAATGTTGGGTTGTTTTTCATGGCCAAGTCCATTCTTGGAATTGCAAAACATCTTAGAATGAGTTTTGAGCTCCACATGAACTTCCATACCGATAACTGGAATATATTTAGTTGCCATATTTTTTATTAAACTATTAACGAATTAACGCATTAACAAATTGTTGTTAACGCTCAAATTTCATACTAGCGATTATCTCCATCTCCATGAATCATGTCGCGCTCTTTCCTGCTGACAATTTTTTCCAAATTACGAGAAACCACATCCTCCAAGGCTATATCTAATTCTGTGGCCAGCTGCGCCAAATACCAAAGCACGTCACCCAATTCTTTTTCAACTTCTCGGCGAGCCTCCTCATCAACAACCCCATTTTTATCTCTAATAATTTTCTTGATCTTTTCAGCCACTTCACCTGTTTCTCCAGCCAATCCAATCATCGGAAAAGAAAAATTACTTCCAAGCCCTGGATAAATGGCAGTTTTGCGTGTTTCTTTTTGATATTCGTTAAAATCCATAATGACAAAAAATAATGTTTTATTTTATCCCCGTACTACCAAATCCACCATTACCACGATTTGTCTGCTCCAATTCTTCCACTTCTTCAATTTCAGGCTGTTCAATTTTTTGAATCAATACCTGTGCAATCTTTTGACCACTTTCTATAGCATAAGCGTCTTGCCCCAAATTAACAAGGCCAACAAGCCACTCTCCAACATAATTACTATCAATAACTCCGCCAAGTGTCTTAATTCCAGCTTTGTGCGATGGGCCACTCTTATCCCAAATCAGCGCAGCATAACCACTGGGAATTTTGATCGCAATTCCAGTTGGACATGAAGCTCGCTCACCTGGCTTAATGATAATATCAGCCACGGAATATAAATCCATTCCGACGTCACCGGCAAGTGCGAACTTTGGAATTTTCGCATCAGGATGAAGTTTTTTAATTTGAATTTTCATAATCACATTTACATTATCTTTTCAATCTCCTTGATGATATCTTCTTGCACTTTTGCAATCTTCTGTTTTGCATTCACCTTTGTCCAACCATAACGATCTGAGAGCAAGAAGTGAAAATTCTTGCAAATCTCAATCCGTTCACTATCCATTTCATTGCGATGATCTTTTTCTATCGCACTCAAGAATCTTGGTCCGTTCATGAGAATCTCCAAATCTGGCTTCAGCAAATCCTCGTTAATATCCTCAACATATTCAAGTTTTCCACCCCAAGTCAGCCCCCAAGAAATTCCTGTGCCCGTATAATCCTCAGCCACAATCCATTCCCCATTTTTCAAGCGCTCTCGCAAAATTGGTTCATAACGCATGCGATTTTCCGCATATTTCTTTTGCAATTTATGCGTTGAAAGCTCATTATTTTTGCGAAATTCAACATCGCGCAAATAGGAATAAATAAAAGGTCCTTCTGGTTCCAAGTCATACACCGGATATTTCAAGCGTGAAGCATTCTTGCCTTGTTTTTTCAAATATTCCACCAGCAATTCAACCTGGGTAGTTTTCCCAATTCCATTAATTCCATAAATCGCAATAAATTTTCCTTTTTCCATATCTATCTTTCTAATTCTAAAAATGAATATTTGAAATTTTCATCTGAACTTTTTCTTTCACTGACAACTTTTGTGAACTCTCCATATTCCGGAAAAAAGACATCTGCATCAAAATCACCTTTCACCACTGTCAGATATAATTTATCAGCCATGCCGATCGTCTGCGCATAGACACTACCGCCGCCGCAAATGAAAACTTCTTCTTTTTCAATTTCGCGCGCTTTGACAAAAACTTCATCAAATGTGCGAGCCACAATGACGCCTTCAACATTGAATGTCGGATCATTGGAGAGCACAATGGTCGTGCGATTTGGCAGAGGTTTTCCAATTGATTCAAAAGTTTTTTGCCCCATCACAATAACATGTCCAGTCGTTTTTTCTTTGAAAAATTTGAAATCTTCCTTGATATGCCAAAGCAGGTCATTGTTTTTTCCAATGGCTCTATTTTCTGCAATCGCACAAATGATACTGATTTTTGGATTGTTCATGATTTATTTTTAAAAATTTCAAATAAATAAATCCCACTTTGTCATTCCCGCGGAGGCGGGAATCCAGGTTCTAATGCGGGCCTAGATTCCCTTTTTCAAGGGAATGACACAACCTGAATTTAATTAATTTACTGCTAAACTGCAATTGGCGCCTTGATGGCCGGATGCGGATCATAATTCTCCAAAACAAAATCTTCATATTTAAAATCAAAAATATCTTTCACTTCGGGATTTATTTTCATCGTTGGCAGCTCGCGTGTGTCGCGAGAAAGCTGCTCAGCCACTTGGTCAAAATGAAAATTATAAATATGTGCGTCGCCCAAGGTGTGCACAAATTCTCCAGCCTCCAGTCCGCAAGCTTGCGCAATCATCATGGTCAGCAGCGCATAGGAAGCAATGTTAAACGGAACTCCAAGCAAGGTGTCTGCGCTTCGTTGATAGAGCTGGCAAGAAAGTTTCCCATTGGCCACATTGAATTGAAAAAGCAGATGACATGGCGGCAGCGCCATTTTGTCGATATCCCCCACGTTCCAAGCTGACAAAATGATACGACGCGAATCTGGATTTTTTTTGATCATCTCAATGATTTGAGCAACTTGGTCAATTTCTTTGCCATCAGTTGTTCTCCAGTGTCTCCATTGCACACCATAGACTGGTCCAAGTTCTCCCCATGCTTTCGCAAAAGCTTCATTGGTTTTGATCTTTTCAACATAGTTTTTCATTTCCGCTTTCCATTCATCTGAATATTTTGGAAATTTTTCAGCCAAATCGTTTTTTTCCAGATATGCCTGAAATGGCCAGTCATTCCAAATGTGCACATCATTATCAACCAAATATTTAATGTTCGAATCCCCCTTCAAAAACCAAATGAGTTCATGAATGATTCCTTTCAGGAAAACTTTTTTGGTTGTCAAAAGTGGAAAACCTTTTTGCAAATCAAAGCGCATCTGATATCCAAAAACGCTCTTGGTGCCCACTCCAGTGCGGTCACTTTTTTGAACTCCATTATCCAAAATGTGTTGCAATAAATCCAAATACTGCTTCATATGTATTGAAAATTAAGAAAATATATTACGCGATATTCTCAGCAATTATTTTGTTCACTTGGTCATACAAATCTGCATAGGTGCCGTCATTATTCACAACATAATTGGAATAATTTTTCAAATCCCTAATTTGAAGTTCGGTTTCAAGCTCATGATCTTTTTTGAATTGTTCAAAAGTTTTGGCAGCATCATCAGTGTTTTCAGCTCTTTTCACGATGCGCTCATAGCGATTTTCCATACTGGCTTCAATATACACAAGCTTGAAATGTGGCAGTTCTCGCAAATAGGCAATGTCAGCTAAACGACGAACACCATCTACAATCACAATCTTGTGCGTGTCATTTTCCGTGTCATGATACATCGCCTTAGCCAAAATATCTTCACTGAAATTTTTGCGCAAGATCGTTGAAATGGTTGAAATGTTTTCTCTGGTTTGCTCAACATAGACACGATCAAGCAAATCTCTTAAAATTGTTGAAAAGCGCCTTGTGCTTGCCTTGTGCTCAAGTGAGGCATGTTTTGCAATCGTGCCTTTCCCGCTTCCCATCTCACCCGTGATTCCCAAGATTAATTTTGCCATGTTTTTAATTTTCCTTAAAAATTAGTTCATTCTTTGGAACATATTGTTTGCAAACAACGCCAGCCAAATCAAGCATTTTATGTGCGGCCACTTTAACATCATTGCTATTACTTCTATATTCATCGCTTTCGAAAATAACTTCCTTAATTCCAGCTTGGATAATAACTTTTGCACATTCATTACAAGGAAACATTTTGCAATACAACCTTGCTCCTTCAGTTGGTCCATTCGCATTTAATATCGCGTTCATTTCAGCATGAACCACATATGCATACTTTGTTTCGCACAAACTGCCATCCCTGTTCCACGTCAAATCAGCATCCTTACAGCCACGAGGAAATCCATTATAGCCCATCCCCAGAATTATATTTTTATCATTCACAATACAAGCGCCAACTTGCGTAGTTGGATCTTTTGAGCGATTTGAAATCACACGACACATCTGCATAAAAGTTTCATCCCAACCAAAATATCCCTCTCTCATTCGATTTTGTTTTTCTGTCATATTTATGCAAATTTAAAGATTATCATTGTCCCTTTATTATACTCATCAATATTCATCACGTCAAAGTTCACCCAGCTAAATCCCAGCAAAGCTGGGTGCGGAGCAATTTAACAGGGTAAATATTAGACCACAAAAAAGACGCTTCTTGTGAAGCGTCTTTTTTAAAGATTTTCTAAAAACTACAATGCGATCTTGATTCCAGGTCCCATGGTTGAGCAGATGGAAATTGACATCACATATTTTCCTTTGATTCCAGCTGGACGAGCCTTTTGAACTGCGTCTGCAAAAGTTGCATAGTTTTCTTCAAGTTTTTTAGCATCGAAAGAAACTTTTCCAATCACTTGGTGAACGTTTCCAGTGTTATCATTCTTGAAACTAAGCTTTCCTTTTTTAAGCATTTCCACAGCCTCCTTGATCTTGTCAGTCACTGTTTCAGTCTTTGGAGAAGGCATAAGCCCACGGGGTCCAAGGATTTTGGCAACAACTGCAAGTTTCGGCATCATTTCCGGACTTGCAACGATCACATCGACTTCTTCCATTTTTCCAAGTTTGATTTTTTCAATCAAATCTTCAGCTCCAACGAAGTCAGCACCAGCCTCTTTGGCTTCAGTTGCTTTGGTTGAAGTGATTACAGCAATTCTGGCAGCCTTGCCGATTCCATGTGGAAGGACAACAGCAGCGCGAACTTGTTGGTCACCTTTCTTTGGGTCAACAGCCAATCGGATGTGAACCTCAACAGCTTCGTCAAATTTTGCAGTCTTGGTTTCTTTCACCAATGCAAAAGCTTCTTCGATTGTGTACAATTTATTCTTTTCGATTTTTTCGGCAACTGCCTTGTACTTTTTTCCTCTAAACATAGAATTATTCTGTGGTTAAACGAATTACGTAATAAATTACTGAATTCTCCCACATATTAAAAATAATAAATCTCAAATCTAAAATCTCAATGTCAAATAAAATCCGAAATCCTAAATCTAAATTTTGTCATTAAGTCATTGGAACTTTATTTGACATTTGTAATTTGGATTTTGGATTTTTTCGCTTTAGTTTTCAATCTTGATTCCCATTGAACGTGCAGTTCCAGCCACGATCTTCATTGCTCCCTCAACATCATTAGCGTTCAAATCAACCATCTTGGTCTTGGCAATTTCTTCCAATTGAGCTTTGGTCACAACGCTTCCAACTTTGTCCTTAAGAGGATTTGCAGCACCTTTTTCAGCACCTGCAGCTTTCTTCAAAAGTTCAGCGGCTGGAGCAGTCTTCATGATGAAGTCAAATGTTCGATCTTCATAGACAGTGATTTCACATGGCACAACTTCTCCCATCTTGTCACGAGTTTGATCATTGAAACGCACGCAGAATTCCTGAATGGCCACCCCGTGTTGACCCAAAACTGGCCCTACTGGAGGAGCTGGATTAGCTTTTCCACCGATGATTTGCAATTTAATAACTACTTTAATTTTCTTTGCCATATTATTTATTCGTTAGGTTACTTATTATTATATCTTAGTGATTTGCAAGAAATCCAGTTCGACAGGCGTTTCTCTTCCAAAAATTGTTACCAACACTTTTACTTTACCTTTCTCTTCATCAAACTCTTGAACCTTTCCATCAAAGTCTTTAAATGGTCCTTCATTGATTTTAACAGCGTCGCCATTCTTAAGATCGATTTTATATTTCGGCTCAGAAACTCCCATTCTCTTCTTAAGCATTTCAATTTCTTTTGGATCAACTGGAGTTGGTGTTGTTCCCAGACCAATGAAACCAGTTACATTAGGAGTGTTTCGCACCACATACCATGAGGCGTCCGTCACCACCATATTCACAAGTACATATCCAGGATAGATTCTTTCCTCAATCACAGTTCTTTTTCCGTTCTTGATTTTAATCTTGTTTTCCTTTGGCACCATTACATCAAAGATGAGGTCTTGCATATCCATTGATTCAATACGCTGCTTCAAATTTCGAGTAACATTGTCTTCATAACCAGAATATGTGTGAATCACATACCAAGCTCGCCCATGATGTTGTGTCTGCTTTGCCATAATATATATTAGTTTAGTTTAAGTTTAAATCTATTTGATAATAAATGTTTTCAAAATGTAGCTAAAGACCCAGTCTAATCCTCCGAGAAAACCTGCCACAACGATGCTAACAGCAACCACCAACAAGGTGTAATTTGCAGTTTGTTTCCTGGTGGGCCAATTAACTTTCAGCATTTCTGCCTTAGCCTCAAGGAAAAACTGTATAACTTTATTCATATGTTGTTTATTGTTATGAAAATTTGGGTTTTTTAAAAAGCCCTGGGGGCTTCTTTATGAATTAAACATACACCATCAAGCCTTTTTTGTCAATGATGGACACAAAAATCATGATTCAATCAAATGATGCTTACCTGCGGTATTTTTTCAGGTATAGACAAAATAAATCTTTCCTGTATAATAGTTCTAGTTGTCCATTTTTGCAATATTATGGGCCAGTAGCTCACCAGAGTGGAGATTGCTCGCTTATTCTCAATCTCTTACACTGAGGAGGTGCAGGTTCAAATCCAAAGCATAATATGGGCCGGTAGCTCACCTGGTAGAGCGCCTCACTTGCACTGAGGAGGTAGCGGGTTCAAGTCCTGTCCGGTCCACAAGATCCATATTAAGTAAAAATATGGGCTTATAGCTCAGCTGGTTAGAGCGCGTCACTGATAATGACGAGGTCTCAAGTTCGAATCTTGATAAGCCCACATTCATAACAAAAAATCCCTCTGGGGATTTTTTGTTATCAAAAGCCCCGAAAGAAATTACTTCTTTTCGGGGCTATAGGGATGTCTCACAACTTTATTGCATTAATCAAGCACACCACATTCAGATAGGCGCTTAACTTGTTTTTTCAAAGAACGCAAGCCATTCACACCACTACAAACATCACCCTTGATAATATCAAGTTGTCTCGAGAATTTATCATGTTTACTGAGTTTATTTACCTTACAATCATCAGCTTGTAAGCCACAATAAACAGCTCCTTTTTGCGTCAAACAGACAAATGTTTTCTGATTCTCAACTCGTTCCTCAATAAGTCCAACTTTTTTCATTTTTTCAATAAAATTAGATACTTGCTTTTGCGTTGGCTGCCTACTGTGTTGATTGACACAGCATTTAACATGATGCCAAAAGCTGCACATAAGGTCAAAAGTCCAAGTTTGCATTGAGGCATTAGAAAAGCCAGCCTTGAGGTCTTCTCCAAATATGGTCACGAGAATCATCGCAACATTCTCATCGAAAACAACTTTGGCAGCAAGGGATTTTGCTTTCTTCTTATCAATTTTGCGTGCCTTGGAAATTTTTAATTCAACCCTCTCTGATTTAAAATCAGCAACATTTTTTCTATGTTCATTTAGTGATTGCAGTTTTGCTTGAGCAACAATCAATCTTTCACCAGATACTCTGAAAAATTTACGTTTCAAGAGATATTCCATGATTTCAGAGCACCTCCTTTTGGACCATTTATTTTGCTCAGCAAAGACATGCAAAGAAAAATAGCCTTCGTTTTCAGAGACAGATCGACGTCCGCCAAAAATTACAACCAGAACTTCACATAGAAAATCTGATTTGTATGGCTTTTTATGTACTGAGAGTGATCTCGCTGCAGACATAATAATCCTCCTTTTTTTATTAAAATAACTACTCCATGCAATTATTCTTGCACTTTGCATGATTTTGTCAAACCATTATCAAGGAAACCTCTACTATTTGACATTAGACGCCAGGAGACTACTATGTAGATATGAAATTATTAATTTAACAATCTAACAAAAAGGAGGTGGAAGTAAAAATGTTAATACAAGCACCAAAATTCTTTAAAAATCAGACAGGAAGATGTTTGGGAATCATGTTTTAACTACTGGAAATGTTAGAAAAAACTACAACACTGGACGGTGTAATCATGAAAAATGACGAAAAAAAACTTCATTTGTCCGCATCCATTGCAACGCAATTATCAGCGGCGATAATCCGCAGAGAGGCTGATGAAGCAATTGGTCCACGCAACATGGCAGAAGTCATTGCTGCAAAAAATAATTTTGCAGATCTTCCAACAACTCCAGAAGAAGTTCGAGCATGGAAACGCCAGAGGCCAGGCAATCCACATCCAGAACTTGCATTTCCTGGAATAATATCAGACTCATAATAACAGCAAAAAAACAGAGCCCGACGAAAAAATTCGTCGGGCTCTAAAAATATCTAGAAACTATTTTTTTAAATATTTCTGAATGCTATGTGCGGCAATTGCACCCTCTGAAGCGGCAGTGACGATTTGCTTGAATTGATCTGAGCCATTCGTGATATCCCCCGCTGCCCAAATTCCTTTTTCGCCAGTTCTCCCAGTGGGATCAATTTTAATATATCCTTCTTGATCAATTTCAATGTCTAAGCCTTTAACGAGATCAGTCACTGGCACTGAGCCAATTTCTGCAAAAACTCCATCCACTTTCAAAACATCGTTTCCTTGATATGGTGCGTCCAAAAGCAGCTCTTCCACTTTTTCGTTCCCCCTGATTTCTTTAATGTTGGTCATGAAGACACTTTCAATTTTGGGATTCTTGGCAATTGCTTCCCCCCAAAAAGATTCGCAGCGCAATTTTTCTCCGCGATAAATCATATACACCTTCTCAGCAATATCCCCCAAAAAAACTGCTGCTCCTGCTGCGCTATCATTGCCGCCAACCACTGCCACCGTCTTGCCGCGATAAAAAAATCCGTCGCAAGTTGCGCAATATGAAACACCCTTGCCTGCAAATTCTTTTTCGCCAGGCACTCCAAGATGTCTGTGCTTGGTCCCCATCGCAAGCAAGACAGTTTTCGCTTCTATCTTTTTTCCATCGCTCAACATTAAAGTGAAAACTTTGTCGCCTTTCCTTATTTCATCAACAAGAGTTGTGATTATTTCAGTGCCATAACTTTTAACGTGCTCACTAGAAGCCATAGCAAATTCATAGCCTTTGATTTTTTGTGTCCCAAGCCAATTGCCAATTTCATGAGTTTGAGTGGTTAGCCCCCCAGCCACGCCACCAATAACAACATTTTTAATGCCATAGCGTGAAGCATACACTGAAGCAGAAAGTCCAGCAGGACCAGCGCCGATAATCGCAAGATCGTAAATCATAATTGCCAAATTACTTATTAACGCATTAACGGATTAACGGATTTAGAATTCGTTAATTCATAATTCGTTAATTTAATAATAATAAATTTATCTGAAAATGTTACTGCATTTTAATAAGTGCTCTGATTTGTTTTTCATCCAGTTTCTTTTTCTCGGAAATTCTGCAAACCAAACTTTCCTGCAAGATCTCAGCTCCCAATGATGCCACAGCTTCCCTGACTGCCAGCACTTGATTGATGATCTGACTGCATTCCTTTTTTTCCTCCACCATCAAACGAAGTCCTCTCATCTGACCTTCGATGCGAGAAATTCTGTTCACAATTTTTTCCGTGGTTTTTTTTAAATCTTTAGCCATATTTATATCTTAGGATTTACTCTTTTCTCCTCTAGTATCAATATTTAAAAACCTATATGCCAAGCATGAGCCGGAAGTTGAAGATACGACCATTGCCAAGCTTAATACATATAGTGCCAGCCGAAAATATCCGTCAACATAAAAGCTACCCACAGCCATAAAGGCCAACGCTGCAATAAAACGAATCAGGCCATCCCATATTCCAACATTTTTCATATTTTTAAAATTAAAATTTATTTTGTAATTTGGATTTTAGATCTTGAATCTTGACACATACCCTCTGGGGGTATAATACCATAAATACTTTTTTTGTCAAATATCACCGTCCTTATTTATTTCATGAAATACACCAATACAATTAAGCCAGCCAAAACAATTCTGTAGTAAAAGAAAGGTGCGTATCCAACTTTCGCAATAAATTTCAACATATATTTAATGGCGAAATAGCCACTGATGGCGGCAGCCAGGATTCCAAACAATAGCGGCATGGTAATTCCAGCCCTGAATAGCTGAGGTACTTTCACTATCGCTGCCCCAAAAATGATCGGGGTAGAAAGCAAGAAAGAAAAACGCGCGGCTTGCTCGCGCGACAAACCTAAGAAAAGTCCAGTTGTCATGGTTGCGCCAGAACGTGACACGCCTGGAATAATGGCAATTGCTTGTGACAAACCAATCAAAAGTGCATCCTTTTTGGTGATGGCTCCAATTTCCTTGCGATGTATGGCATATTTATCAACCAAAAACAAAACGAGACCAACCACACTAAGTGTAAATGCAACCAGCAATGGACTACGAAAAGCTTCCTCCGCTTTATTGTCCAGCATGAATCCAAAAATTGCCCCAGGCACCGAGGCAATAACCAAGAGCCAGAGCAACTGAGGCGGGTACGCCTCAGAATTTGAAATTTGAAATTTGAAATTTGAAATTTTTTGAAGCGAAAGCTGAAAAATAGTAAGCCAGTCGCGCCAAAAAAATGCCACCACTGCAACCAAAGTTCCGACATGCAAAGCCACATCAAAAGAAAGGCCAGGATCATCCCAACCAAAAAACCAGGGCAGCAAAATCAAATGTGCCGTGGATGAGATTGGCAAAAATTCCCCCAACCCCTGCAAGACTCCCAAGAAAATTGCTTGAAAAATTGTCATATATTGTTTTTATTTACTAATTCAATACTCACGCGTTTGCCGAAAACAATTCATTGACTTAATCAAAGTATACTGTTAATTTAAGGAAAAATCAAAAGGAGGAAACAGACCATGCAAGATACTACGCAAGCTGCACTAAGCACGATTCAGATCTTTGAAAACACAAGTCAACTAATGCGAATGCTTGGCAGCCTGCTTCTCTTTTTCTTCATTTTATGTGCCGCGATCCTCTTCTGGTCTCTCTGGCAAAAAAGACATGAACTATTCCCACAAAAACCAGCCCACCAAACAAAGGAAGATTTGGAAAAAATATCCCAGAAAGTGGTCACGCGAGTTTTAATAAATGATTAATATCCATGAAAAAGGAGGTGGAAAATGTTGAATTCAAACATTACCATTGTTTGCCCACAAACCAACCAGAAGATTTTACTCACGGATGACAACGCTCATATTGAACCATTCAATCGACTCAAGCACACTTTGATCGTGAGATGCCTCTGTGGGAATGTTCATCACAAAATTTTGAATTTCGCCTGTACCGATTCCCTGCGTGAACCGCAAAGAGCAGCACTTAGAAATTTTATTCCCCGCGCCTTGCGAAATGTTCATGCAAAAACCTTGTTTGAAAAGTTGCAATGCGGAATTCGCAAAGCCGCAATACTCCTAGGAAAAAATTCCACACCACTCATTTAACAAAAGGAAAACAATGTTAAAAAAACACAAAAGGATAAGACAATAGTCTTATTCTTTTTTCTTGCCCACCAGCATGATATTTCTCCCTTCAACAATTTCACATTTCTCGATTTCAAAACCTGCATTTTTGAAAAGTTTTTTCAACTCCCTTTTAGTGAAGGCATGGTGGAAGCGCTGAAATTTTCTTCCCTCATTATCCGTAAAAGAAATCATGCAATCATTCCAATCCAAGTTCTTCGCTCCACTATCGTGTCGTGAACCAGCACTACGAAAGCTGGACATGCAAATAAATGTTTCAAAAAATTTAGTTTTCCAATTTTGCAAAATATTTTTGAAATATTTTTTCTGCCAAAGATACCAAACCGTGATCACCACGCGCCCTCCACTTTTTGTTTTTTCAAAAAGTTCACTTGCCACCTCTTGGCGATATTTTTCAGAAGGAAAATGATGAAAAACAGCAATACTATAAATGGTATTGAAAAATCCCGCTTCAAATGCTAGACTTGTTTGACTGGGGTTGATTTTTCCAAAAACAACATTGTCCTTTTGATGCCTATCTTTGGCGATTTCAACCAGCTTTTCAGAAACATCCACGCCCCAATAATTGATTTTTTTTTCTGCAAGCAAATCCAGCAGCCGACCATTACCACAGCCAAAATCCAACACCTTGTCATTTTCGACGCAAAAATCTTTTATAGATTCCAGCTCGCGCCAAAAATGCTTTCTCGTCTGCGAGAATTTTTGTGAAATATCATCATAACCTTGCTCAGTTTCTAACAGTATTTTATTTGCAGTTTTCTGATTCATAAATTAACTCTAATTTCCAATTTTTAATTTTATCCCCAAGGGATAAGCTTGAAGCAAAAATTTTGATTAAATTTATAATGTATTAATGCTTCAAATATTAAATCATTCAGATTTTATTCGAAATTCAAAATTTTCCCACAAAAATACTATGAACTCACTTTACGATAAATATATAATAAGCGCAATTGCGGAGCTTCCTAAAACCCAGGAAGAGTTTTCAAAGCTCAAGAAAAAACTTTCAAAGCAGTATAAACTTCCACTTCCCACCAATGCTGACATGCGCGATCGCTATAATATGCTCGTCAAAGAAAAGAAAGTTGCTTCTAATAAAGCTTTTGAGGCAATCCTACTTAGTCGCGCCATTCGAACTCAATCTGGCGTGGCCGTGGTGGCAGTGCTCACCAAATCATATCCATGTCCAGGAGAATGCATCTATTGTCCCAGTGAAAAAGATATGCCCAAAAGCTATCTTTCCAATGAGCCTGCGGTGATGCGCGCGATCGACTCACATTTTGATCCATATTTGCAAATGCAAAATCGTTTGCGTTCATTGGAAATCAATGGACACAAAACTGACAAAATCGAACTCATTGTAATGGGTGGAACTTTTTCATTCTTGCCAAAAGCCTATCAAAAAAAATTCATCACCCGTTGTTTTCAGGCAGCAAACGAATACGGAAAAGTTCATAAAGTCCATCAAGTTGCAAAGTTTATCAAGTCTCCGCAGGAAAAATTGGCATTTGAACAGAAGAAAAATGAAACTGCAGAGCACCGAATTATTGGACTCACCCTGGAAACACGTCCAGATTATATCGATGAGAAAGAAATCATTAATTTCAGGAATTTGGGCTGCACGCGAGTTGAACTTGGCGTGCAAAGCCTCTATGACGATGTGCTCGAATTGAACAAGCGCGGGCATCTGGTCGCTGAAACTATCCGAGCCACCAAGCTGCTCAAGGATGCTGGTTTCAAGATCAACTATCACATGATGCCAGGATTGCCAGGATCAACCCCTGCGCGCGATTTCAAGATGTTTCAAGCCCTTTTTAAAGGCCCTGAATTTCAGCCTGACATGCTCAAAATATACCCTACAGTCGTTTTAAAAAACAGTGTGCTCTACCAGACGTGGAAACAAGGAAAATACGTCCCACTGACAAATAAGACCTTTGAGAAGCTGGTAGTGAAGATAAAGAATGAAGCTATCGTGCCCTACGTCCGCATCGCCCGCCTCATTCGCGACGTTCCAACTCAATCCATTGTCGCTGGACCAACCATTTCAAATCTGCGCCAAATCATCATCCCCCAATCCAACTGTCCCTGCATTCGCTGTCGCGAAGTTGGAGGAGGTTTTATTGCTGCAGAAAAAGTGATCCTGGATCGCATTGATTATACTGCCTCAGATGGCCAAGAAATATTCTTGCAATACGTTTCGCCCGATAAGAAAAAATTGTTTGCACTGCTGCGTCTGCGAATTCCAAACAACAGCAAAGAGCATTTTTTGCCCGTCCTTAAAAATGCAGCCCTCATTCGAGAAGTTCACACCTATGGAAAATTGACCCAGATAGACAAGCAAGACAATTCTTCTCCGCAGCACATCGGTTTTGGCAAAAAACTTCTGCTTGAAGCTGAAAGAATTGCCAAAGAAGAATTTGGTTTAAAGAAGATTGTAGTAATTTCAGGAATCGGCGTGAGAGGTTATTACAAAAAGAGTGGATATCGTTTGCGCGACAGCTATATGGTGAAGAGTTTATAGTTTCGTGATATAAATAAAGAAAGTATAATGTATTTTGTATCTCGTATTTTGTATTTCGTATAAATACATCTTAAACTTAAATATTTAATATTCATCATTATGAAAGTTATAATTGCGTCAGGGCCAGTAATTATTGAAAACAACAAAGTCCTGCTTGATCAACATGGAGATACAACTTTTTGGAAATTCTGCGGTGGCAGAATGGAGAATTATGAAGTGAGCCTAATCGAAACTGCTAGACAAAAAGTTAAAGAAGAAATGGGGATTGAAATTGAAATTGCAAATCCTGTTCCATTTTTATTGCACACAATTAAGAAAACTGAGGATGGAGATATCGATGTAATCCTCGTGCATTATCTTGCCAAGCGTATTGGAGAAGTTTCTCCTGGCAAAGATATTCGCGAATGGAAATGGATTCCACTTGAAGATTTGGAAAAAGAAGGCCTTGCACCAAACATCATCCCAACCTTAAAACACTTTGGATTCATAAATTGATTCCTGGCTTAAACAAAAATCACTATTGACATGGTGATTTTTTTATGCTATACTAAGATTTGTTCATTTACACGCTATTTCGCCTTAAATAGGCACATCCCATGCCAAGGAGAAGGACCATGAAATTGCTTAAAGTGTTGTACTGCTGTGCAGCGATAATAATTCCAGGTGGAATCATTATCGCACTACTAATCAGGCAGATGAATCGCTCAAAAAAACTGGAATCTTCCAATATTTTTTACCCAAGCCACAATCCCTTGGGAGGATGGCAGCGGTCTCGAAAAGTCTGCGGAATGCTTTACCGTCCAGAAAAAAGAAAACCCAATAATGAAGAAATTGAACTGGAAAGATCCTCGTCACCTCCAACGCCATGGAACAGATGATAAGTAAAAGCAAAATGCAATCAAAAAAACGGACCGTCAACTGATGGCCCGTTTTAATTTATCCATTTTTCTAAGAGGCTAACTGTCCACAGGCTGCCTTAATTTCTTCGCCGAGACTTTTTCGAATGGTGGCATGCACCTGATGCTTCTCTAATTCCTGCTTGAAAATTTGCGTTCTGGTTTTGGAAGAAGGCTGCAGTCCGCCAGCTGGCGGATCGCTGGTCATGTTGTAGCGAATCAGATTCATATGTAAAAGATGAGTGCTGCCAATGGAATAAATGAAATCTGCCAGCATTTTAGCATCTAGCGCGGTGTCATTAATTCCATCCAGCATGATATATTCCAAAAATACTTTGCGATTGGTGATGGTGAAATATCCCTTCAGTGCATTTTTTAAAGATTCCAAATTGTCTTTCTTATTGACTGGCATATAGAGATCGCGTTTTTTGTCACTGGCAAAATGCAATGAAATTGCCAGATTGATCTGAGGAAACTCATTGGCCATTCTTTCAATCCCACTTGCAATGCCAGAAGTTGAAACAGAAATTGAGCGCGAGCCGAAACCAAACAATTTTTCATCTGTCAGATTTTTAATACTCTCAGAAACATTATCCCAATTATTAAAAGGCTCCCCCATTCCCATATATACAATGGTGGAAACTTCCTCAGCTTTTAGCTTTTCGCTTTTAGCTTTTAGTTTCAGATATTGCCTCCAAAACAAAACTTGATCAGTGATTTCTTCAGCAGTCAGGTCACGCTTAAATCCCATTTTGCCAGTTGCACAAAACCGACAGCCCATTGCGCAACCAACTTGGCAAGAGATGCAAGCAGACCAAATGCCAGGCTTGGGAGCGATCAAAACGGTTTCAATCAAATCTCCATCATGCAATTTCAAAAGTGCCTTGATGGATTGCCCATCTTTAGCCACTAAAACTTTTTCAGTTTCAAAGGAAAGCAACCGCAACTGACTTTCCATTTTTTCTCGGAGTTCTTTTGATAAAGTGGTAATTTCAGAAAATGAGAAAGCTCCATCAGTAAAGATGGCTTTTTGAATTTGCCCCAGACGAAACTTGGGCAAGTTATTTTCTTGCAAAAAATTTTCGAGTTTTTTAATATCCATTTATCTTACTGCTTTATTTCATTAATTATCTCTTGTGCTTCTTTCAGATTATGAACTTCGTAATCACAATATTCATTTTTCTCATCGCAATATCTTCCCTCCTTGCGACAAAGCAAGAATGTGCATGCAGCTGGGAAAGCTTGCTTAATGTCTTGCACTTGTTCTATGCGATCATCAATGAAAATTATTTTTTCACTGACAGCGATTCCAACTTTCTCCATGACACTGCCAATTGCGCTGGCTTTTGAACCGCCAGTAACAATGCAGCCACTCACCAACTTATTGATGCCACACGCCACAATTTTTTTATTCTGGAAAATTGGCAAACCAAAGGAAATTAAATATACATTTTCTTTGCCAACAAAATTCAAAAAATCAACGACGTCCGGAAACACAAAGTCAGTGAGATTCTCAATGCGTTGGTCAAAATTTTCGCGCAATTTGCTGGCATCAATTTTCTCATATTTTTCCAAGCGCGCAATCAACCCCTCTGGATCAAACAATTTTATTGCACTATTGTCATCAGCAGCATAATAATATTTCTGGAAAAGTTCCTGACTTATTCCTTGCGATTCAAAAAAACTTTTCAGTTCAGCGCTGAATTCTTTCGTATTAAAAATCACATCATCAAAATCGATAAATACTTTCATGTAAATTTAGTTAAAATACAACTCTTAAAATTTCCAAAGCTGTCCAACCATAAAATAATCCCAGCAAAATCCCAACCAAGATGTCAGATGGATAATGCATGCCATTGTACAAGCGAGAAAATGCCATGAACAAAATAGCCATAACGGCCAGAATTATAATGGATGGATAAAAAGCAGTGATCACAAAAAACATCGCCACAGTGGTTGTCATGTGACTTGAAGGAAAAGATGAATCGCTGAATTTTTTTCCAATTGGTTTTATTGTTTCAGGAAATGCTATATATGGTCGTTTTCTTTTTGGGATAAAATTAAGGAGCAGATGCTTAATTATTCCTTCCGTAATGCCAAAATGCAAGATTGCCACAACAGCAACAACCTCCAGGAATGGCTTAGTTATTTCCGGATGTTTAGCCACTGCTAAAATTACCAGCATCGTCCAAAAAAAAGCCAGGAACCTGATTGAATTTATGAAACCAAAAAAAACATCCAACTTTTTTGAGCCAAGTTGATTGAAATATTTTACAATTTTTATTTCAAATTCATCCATATCTTATATAAAACTTACCACCATCATCCCAATTAAGGCTGCTGCTGTCGCAATAACTGCCGACCAACCACAAATTTTCACCCAAAAAGGATTTGTCTCTCGGCCCATAATTTTTTTATCTCCTCCAATTTTCATGATGATCGCCAGCAGTGGAAGCGCGATCACACCGTTTAGAAAAGCTGACCAATAAAGTGCTTTGATTGGATTGATGCCCATGAAATTCATCGCCAAGCCAACAAAGATTGAAAAGGTTATCACCAAATAGAAACCTCTAGCTTTGGAAAATTTTTCTTCTAGTCCATTATTCCAGCGCATCAGTTCACTCAAGGCATATGCTCCACTACCTGCTAAAATTGGCACTGCCAAAAATCCGGTTCCGATGATGCCAATAGCAAAAAGCAAAAAAGCATAATCTCCCGCAAGTGGACGCAGTGCCAGTGCAGCATCTTGAGCTGAATCAATATTAGTGATGCCATTGGCAAACAACACATTGGCGGTCGTCAGCACAATAAAGAAAAAAACAATGTTAGCCAAGATCATGCCTGCATTCACATCAGTGCGCATCAATGAAACTCTGTTTTTGACAACTTTCTTGTTATGCATAACATGATTCATCTTGCCATCTTCCACCTCTTCAGAGGCTTGCCAAAAGAAAAGATACGGCGTAATAGTGGTTCCAAGAACCGCAATCATGGCAAAAATATATTCTTTTGTGAAAGATATCTGAGGAATAAAAGAATTCTTAAAAACCACTGACCAATTTGGATGAGTCATAAAACCAGCAATGATATAAGCAAAAACTGACAAAGTCAGCCATTTTAAAACTTTCACATAGACATGATATTTAACAAAAATTTCCAATAAAATTATAGCTACCGCAAAAAAGATGGCACCAACTGCATAATTAATACCTGAAACCATTTCCAGTGAAGCAGCCATGGCTCCAAGATCCGCCCCAATGTTGGCAATGTTAGCAATCATCAACAGTAGCACTGCCACCAACACCACTTCTCTTCTGAAATATTGCTTAAGCACTGCAGCCAATCCCTTATTGGTGACAATCCCAATGCGCGCGCATGTTTCCTGAATGGCCAGCATCATCGGCAAAAGCCAAGCAGCCATCCACAGAATGTTCATCCCGAATTTTGCACCCACAGCTGAATATGTTCCAATTCCACCTGGATCATCATCCGATGCTCCCGTGATTAGTCCTGGCCCCAGGGCGCGCACAAACAAATATGCCTTTTTGAGTGGAGTTCCAATGACAATCCTGGCCACTGCCACTTCTGGCGCTGCAATTCGCAGCGTGCCATCGATTGCCTTCACTGCATTAATTTCACCCCAAATGATCAATTTTTTTGCCAACACCAATGGAATTCCAAGCTCCCTTCGAAATTCAGAAAGGGTCAGCATTTTTTCAGGCAAATTCTGCTCAGAAGTTGCTATGATTTCTTGTTTTTGCTCATCCACAAATTTATTTTTAAATGATTTCTTTTATTATATGCTCATATTCACCTAATTCCAAGGTCATAATCAAAAGTTTTGCCAATTTATCGCTGTCATGACGAATGAAAGTGCGCTTAAGTGCAAGCCTATCAGCCAGGCTATATTTTATTTTTTGACCACTGAGCACATTGGCACGCAAGATTCGATACGTTCTATTGGTCATTTTTTCTTCATCAAAAGGCACTAAAGCTTCACCCTGACTTGCATATTTTTTCACCAAATGGCTTGTTGGTTTTTGAACATTGAAAGTCACCAAATCAATCCGATCTTTTCCAATATATTCATTGATAGCTGCCACATATGCATCCAGATCAAATTTTTCAGTGTGACCACTTTTATTCACCAAATTACAATTATAGACCACAATTGCCTTGGATTTCTTGATCGCACTGGCAATGCCATCCACCAATAAATTTGGGATGATTGAACAATAATGATTTCCTGGTCCAATCACAATCAAATCAGCTTCCAATATTTTTTCAATGGCTTGCCTATTAGCCTTGGCACGCGGGAAAAGATAATTCTTGTTGATTCCAATTTTCTCTATTTCAAAATTGTGATTGATTTCATTTTCTCCTTTCAATTTCTTGCCATTTTTAAGTTCCATGAAAAGATTCGTGTCTTGATCAGTCACTGGAATCACATTTCCCTTGACATTGAGAATGCGAGAAGCTTCCTGCACGCCTTTGGAAAAATTCTTATTTATTTTTTCCAGTGCTGACAAAAAAAGATTCCCGAAATTATGACCAGCCAGGCCTCCTTCTTCGAAGCGATAACTCATCAAGCGGCGCAGCATCTCCGAAGAATCACTGAGTGCCACCAAGCATTGCCGCACGTCTCCCGGTGGAAGAACGCCAAGTTCATCGCGCAAAATCCCAGTTGAGCCTCCATCATCAGCCATGGAAACAATGGCTGAAATATCAACGTCGTATTTTTTAAGCCCACTAAGTAGTGTGAAACTCCCAGTTCCTCCACCAATTGTAACGATTTTTTTGGGTTTCATTTTTATATAAATTTACTAATAACTGCTGAAGCATTTTCAAGGTCAGTCGGATTTCCAATCGGAAACCAATTAGTAGCCTTTTCAATCATCACATCATATTGATCTGTCATTGTCGCAAGCGTTTGCGGTAAACCAAATTCTCCCTTGCCAATTGGCACCAAGGCAAAATCGAAAAATGACTTGTTTAATTTATATAAACCAGTGTTCACCAAGCCAAACCCGATGATATTTTTTCTTTCAGCAATTTCAAGCAATTTTCCAGATTCATCAACTGAAACAATTCCAAACTGACTGGGATTTTCAAGTTCACAAGTGAGCATCGCCAGATTATGTTTAATTAAATTTACAATATCTTTTTGCATGTACAAATCATCTCCCATCATCACCAAAAAATCATTTTCCACCAAATCCTTCACCAACTGCATTGCGCCGCCAGTTCCATTCAATTCTGCCTGCACCACATAGGAAATTTTCTTACCAGCATAAAAATTTCCAAAATATTCTTGAATTTGATTGCCCAAATATCCAATCACAAAAATAACTTCATCAATTTCTGGCGGAAGTGCTTCCAATTTATATGCCAAGATTGGCTTGCCATTTATTTCCAACATCGGCTTGGGCACTGAATTTGTCAGATCAGACATGTGAGTTCCGCGACCAGCTGCCAAGATTACTATCTGCATTTTGTTTGTATTTTTAAATGTTTTTACAATTGCACAACAATGTTTATCAATTTTCCAGGGACAAAAATTATTTTCTTGATTTCTTTTCCCTCGGTGAAAACTTTCACTTTTGCATTCTCCAAGGCGGTTTCCTTAATTTCATCTTCTGTGACGTCGCAGGCCACCATCAAGCGCTCGCGCACTCGCCCATTCACTTGCACCACCATTTCAATCTCATCATCTTGCAAATATTTTTCATCTACTTCTGGCCATGACTGCAAAAAGATTGATTCCTTATGCCCTGTCATTTCCCATAATTCCTCAGTAATGTGTGGAGCAAACGGAGACAATATGATCAAATATTTTTTAATAAAACTCATTCTTGCATCATCTGAAATAGTATTTTTTAAAACAAGACTTTTTACACTATTTAGAGCAGTCATAAGCTCACTAATGGCAGTATTGAACCTTAAATTTTCAATATCATTAGTAACCTTCTTTATAGTTTTATTTATAATTATATGAAGCTGTTTATCATTATTTTCGGCTTCAAGAATTCCCCCGCCAAAATAATACATTTGAAAAGATGACCAAACTTTATCCAAAAATCTGCGCACACCTACAATATTATCCTCATTCCACATCACCTCATCTTCCAACGGCGCAGCAAAAAGCATATAGGTTCGCACAGCATCAGCTCCGAATTTTTCCACCATACTATCAGGATTAATTACATTTCCCTTGGACTTGGACATTTTTTTACCTTCCTTATCTAGCACCATGCCTTGATGACGAAGCTTCAGAAATGGTTCGTCAAAATCAATCAATCCAATTTTATGCATTGCTTTCGTAAAAAACCTAGCATAAAGCAAGTGCATATAGGTATGCTCAGCTCCTCCAATATATAAATCTACCGGCATCCATTTTTTTAATCTATCTTTACCGCAAAAACTTTCTTCATTATGTGGATCAGGATAACGCAAGAAATACCAAGAAGAATCCACAAAGGTATCCATGGTGTCATATTCAGCTGTCCATCCTTGACCAAAAATGTCTTCTACACGTTTTTTTAATTCTTCCGATTTGGAGAGTGGCGCCACCCCTGTCGGAACAAAATCAACATCTTCAGGAAGCTTCCAAGGCAGATGTTTTTCCGGAATCAAATGCGCCTCACCTGCTGGTGAATATACAATTGGAATAGGACAACCCCAATAGCGCTGACGAGAAAAAGACCAATCACGCAGACGATAAGTTGCCGTCATTTCTCCACCAACAACTTGAGTGATTTCTTGTTTAGCTTTTTCAACTGACATTCCATCAAATTTTCCAGAATTAACCAGTTCCCCATTTTCAATGTAAGCCTTCTCATCAACATCTCCTCCTGAAATAACCTCCACAATTGGAAGATCATATTTTTTCGCAAATTCAAAGTCACGCTCATCATGCGCTGGAACTGCCATAATAGCTCCAGTTCCATAGCCAGCCAAAACATAATCAGCTATGAAAATAGGAAGCTCCTGACCATTTGCAGGATTCACTACCACAACACCTTCAAGTTTTTCGCCGGTTTTCTCCTTGGCCTCCATCCTGTCTAATTCTGTTTTGTTTTGAGTTTGAATTATATATTTTTCAATGACATCCCAATTGGAAATTCTATCTTTCAATTCATTGACCAATTTATGCTCAGGAGCTAGCACTACGTAAGTAGCTCCAAACAAGGTGTCAGGACGAGTAGTGAAAACTTCAATTGAATTTTCCAAACCTTTAATTTGAAATTTCAAAAGAGCACCCTGTGATTTTCCGATCCAATTTATTTGATTTTTCTTAGTGTATTCCGGCCAGTCAACTGTTGCCAGATCAGCAATCAATTCATCAGAAAAATCCGTAATCTTAAAAAACCAACCTGGAACTTCCTTCTGCACAATTTCAGTTCCACATCGCTCGCATTTAGCGTCCACCACCTGTTCATTGGCAATGACTGTTTGGCAAGATGAACACCAATTGGTTTTTTGGGTTTTTTTATAGACCAAACCATTTTCAAAAAATTTACCAAAAATCCACTGCGTCCATTTGTAATAACCAGGATCAGAGGTAATCACTTTCTCATCAAAATCATAATCAAAACCAAGTGATTTCATTTGCTCAATATAATTGAGAATATTTTTCTGAGTTGTTTCTGCAGGCTTTACTCCTGTCTTGATGGCATAATTTTCTGCTGGAAGACCGAAGGAATCAAAGCCTTGCGGATGCAAAACATTATAACCCTGCATTTTCTTAAAACGATAAAAAACGTCGCTAGCCGTATAGCTCTCCGTGTGACCCATGTGCAAACCAGTTCCGGATGGATATGGAAACATGTCTAAGATGTAGTATTTTTCTTTAGAGTCGTCATCCTTATCGATCTTGAAAGAATTATTCTCTTCCCAGACTTTCTGCCATTTTTTTTCAATTTCACTTGGTATATATTTATTCATAGGCTACGGGATTAAAAAATGTTACAAAAATACAAAACAAATATAAGCGAGAATACTTTTTCTTTTTTGCATTAAAACAAGTCCCCTTGGTGTTATATTAAAAAGTTGCAATTGTTTTTCCGCACAAAAAGAAAAATGTATTCGAGCGATTTTCAATAAGAACGCAAACAAAAAAACAATCATTCAAGATTGTTTTTATAATATCACAAAATTTTGTCAAAATCAAGATTACTTTTCCTTTTGTTGAGCCTCAAACGCCAAATATACGTTTTCCAAGAGACAAGCAATTGTCACAGGTCCCACCCCACCAGGCACGGGCGTGATAAATCCATCCAAAGCCTTAACTGAGCCAAAATCAACATCTCCAAAAACCTTATCGCCCACCTTTTCAATGCCACCATCGATAACGATAGAGCCATTCTTAAGCATTTCACCCCTGAGCAGCCCTGGCGAGCCCACAGCGCTCACCACGATGTCTGAGTCCCCAATTTGACCGAGCTGCGAGGAGATATTGCCTGATAAAATATAGCTTGCAATGATGTTTTCACGCTTCAGCATTGCGCTCATAATCTTGCCAAATTCATCTGAATTTGCAACAACTACTGCTTTTTTGTCTTTCAGATCCTCTCTGCTACTTGCAATCAATTGCAGGATGGCGCGCGGAAAAACCGGGGCTATGCCAAACTTGCCTTGCAAGAAAAGCTCAGTATTTGTTGGATGAAATCCGTCTGCATCCTTTTTTGGATCAATATTTGAGATGATTTTTTGCGTGTCAAAACCTTGCGGCAAAGGAAGTTGCACAATGATGCCATGCACTTTTTCATCCGCATTGAGTTTTTCAATCAGCTGCAAAATTTCTTCCTGAGCAACATCATCCCTCAAGTCATGCCTGAAAAAATTCATCCCGATTTCAACTGCTGTTTTTTCTTTAAGATTCACATACAAATGTGAGGCTTTATCATTGCCAACCAAAATAACAGCCAAGCCGGGCTTGGAGTCGCACAAAGAAATATCTCTTTTCAAGCGACTTAAGATTTTTTCAGCAACTGGTTTTCCGTAGAGAAGTTTCATAAAGATTGCATGTTCTATTTATATGCTTTTAATATTATATCCCCAAATAACAAAAAAGAGCAATCATTAAGCTCTTTTGTATATCGTATCCAGTATTTAGTATTTTGTATAAATGCATTTTGAATTCATACGAAATACGAAATACATCATACAAAATACATTTTCATTTGTATCGTAGAGCGTCCAAGGGATCAATCTTGCTGGCGCGACGTGCTGGCACAAGTCCAGTCAAAAATCCCACCACTCCAGAAAAAGCCAGAATTGAAAGCACGAACCAAGCAGGGCTATAGAAAAGACTCACTGTCTGACCGCCAAATCTCACCGCAACCATGTTAATAATGGTGTTGAATCCTAATCCTCCCAACCAACCAATGGAAACTCCGGCGCATCCGCCCAAGAATCCCATGATGGCAGATTCCATGAAAAACATCACCGAAATTCCAAAATCAGAAGCTCCAATTGATTTCATGATTCCAATTTCTTCCGTTCTTTCAAGCAAGGTGATGGTCATGGTGTTGAACATACCAATAGCGGAAACCACCAAAGCAACAACTCCAAACAACATCAAAATGATCTGCACAACTCTAAAGATTTGATTTGCTTGATCAACAGTGTCTGATAGAGATGAAACCAGCAAGCCATATTCCAAAATTGCATCCCTGATTATACCCATTTCCCCATTGGAGCTAGTTTTTACCTTAACTTGTCCATATTTATCAATTTTCAAATCATCCAGCGATGACATGTTCACATAGACCACATTATCCTCGCCATCAATAACTCCCACAATTTTATATGTGACCGTGGAATTTATTTTCTCAAAATCACTTTGGGGTTGAGCATCCGAAGTATTGCCAGCATCATCAACAGCAGGAGCGTTTCTTGGCACGAAAAATGAAAAAGTCATTTCCTTTCCAAGCATTTCCTCCACAGTTTTCCCAAAAACTTGTCCCACTGCGCTACTGATCACGATTCCATTTTGATTGTCATCGCTGAGCAGCACGCCACTACTTGGTTTATATCCTCCTAATTTCAAAAAAGAAGGCTTAGAACCAATGGTGACCAAATCTGCAGACAAATCATCCAAATGCCCCTGTGTGGTGATTTGAAAAGCTGGACTCACCTCTTCCACTCCAGACATTTCCTGGATTTTTTTGATCATATCAGTATTGAGAGAAACAATGCCAGACTTCGCCTCGGAAATATCCAGCGTTAAAAGAGAATCAGAGGTGGTGATTCTTTCGAGCAAAGTTTTTTGCAGTCCATATCCCAAAGAAACCAAAAACAAAATAGCAGCAATACCAATACTCATACCCAATACAGTCAAAAGCGTTCGAGAAGTTCTCGCTTTAAACATGCGGGTTGATAATTTAAATAAATCTATAAATTTCATTTTTTGTTTTTTATGCTTGTTTCATTATATATCAACTTTCATCATTTGCACTATGCTGAGTATTTCAAGAGCATGACCAACTCAATTTCACGCACAACTTTCTCAGCACTTCCCTTATATAATCCTGCGCCGCCAAGTCGTTTAGGTGCATCCAATCTTTGCTCAAGCCCAAATCTATCAATTCTGTTTTCCACTCGCAATTTTATAAAGGCCCTGAATCGCAACATGACTTCATCATCGAGCTTGAGATGATACACGGATGCGAGATAATCACAAAATGAAATCACTCCAGTGTCTTGATCACCATTGAGAGCCTCGGCTTGAGCCAAAATTCTGCCGGTGCGCTCAGTGAAAGACATTGCACGCAGTTTATTCCAACCAGCTCCACCCTTGTCGAAATCCAAATCCAATTTCTCGGAAAGCGCAGGCTTGTCAATATTCTTGAATAAGAACTCTTTCAACAGATTTTCCGCAGCGCCAATTTGTTCTTCATTCAATTCTGAAATGATGTGCGCCAAAAGTTGCTTGGCTTTAAACGGAATGAGCAGCACTCCAACTTGTTGCAAAGACAAGTTTTTGAAAGTACGCATGAGTAATTTGAGCTCGCTGGAAATTTCCTCTGGAGTTGCAGCCACTTCTTTGATCAAGGCTTCCTTTGGACGCTTATCGTGATTAATTTCTTCACTGACTTTCTTCCCATCCTTCATGTGAATGATGCGATCAGCATACACAAGATGCTCAGGATTATGCGTAACCATGATCAAAGTTTTCTTGTCGACATCATTGATTTCCTTGAAAATATCGAGCACATTTTGCGCGGACTCAGAATCCAAGTTTCCCACTGGTTCATCAGCCAAGATTATTTCAGGATTATTCACCAAAGCTCTAGCAATGGAAACGCGCTGTTTTTGACCTCCAGAAAGTTGAGCAGGAAATCGTTCTGCTTGCTCAGCAATCCCAAATCTTCGCAACAATTCCATGGCGGCTTCGCGACGCGGCTTCAAATCTTCTCCGCGAAAAACTTTCGGCAAACAAACATTATCCAACACCGTCAAGGTTTCAATCAAATAGAATGCTTGAAAAACCATGCCAATACTGGTTTGATGAAATTCCACCGTTTCTCTTTTTGTCATCTGGGCCAGATTTTTTCCCAGCACAACCACATCGCCGAAGGTTGGCGCCTGCAGTCCAGAGATGCCATAGAGCAGGGTTGATTTCCCACAACCAGATGGACCGTAGATAATAATATATTCTTCAGGATAAATTTCCACGCTAACACCATCCAATGAACGAACTTCATTGGACTTTCCTTTGTTGTAGATCACTCTCAATTGATCAACTTTTATGCATGGTTCAGCCATTTTTTGTTTTTTTTGTTTTTCTTAAAAATGCAATATATTTTTCCAAAAACCACTGGAAAAAAATTATTGAAATTCTTTCCATTTATGTTAAATTATATCACACAATGCAAAATACGTATATGGCAAATTTATTAACACCATCAATCAGCAAAAGATAGTTTCCACAAATATCCACTCACGTGCAAATATGCCGCTTTTGTTGAACCTGCTTTTTCTTGAAGCCATAGCGAGCGAGAGCGAGGTCCGAGTGAGCAGCCATAGATTTCGGCTGCGAAGCGTGCTCTCAAGAGAAAGCAGGTGAAACAAAAATGGTTTACTTTTGTTTCAAGGATCTTATATTACACATGATCACAAACAAAAAAAATGCACCCGAAAGTGCATCTTTTTCAAACGATATGTTACTATTTTTAGACCTCAATCACCACTGGCAAAACCATTGGACGCCGCTCTGTTTTGGTAAACAAGAATGAGCCAACTGATTCGCGAATGTTGTTTTTCACATAATCCCAATTGACTGAGACATCTGGAGAAGTTTTTTCCTTGACCACTTTTTCAACCACGCGCTTAGTGGCATTCACCAGGTCAAAATTTTCTTTCACGAAAATGAATCCTCGAGAAGTGATTTGTGGAGTTCCGATGATTTTTTTAGTCTTGGAATCAATGATTACCACAATCATGAACATTCCGTCCTTGGCAAGCAGTTGTCGGTCGCGAAGGACAATTTCACCAATATCACCGATACCTAATCCATCCACCATGACATAGCTCGTGTCGATTTTTTGCGGAAGAACCTTAGCTTTTCCACTATGAACCTCAAGTTGATTCCCATTATCCAACACGAAGATATTTTCCTTGTGCACTCCAACTTTTTCGCCCAGCTTGGCAGCTTCCTTCAGGAAATAGTGATTGGCATATACTGGCAAGAAGAAGTCAGGACGGATCTGCCTGATGATGTCTTGAATGTCATGCGCATTGCTGTGACCACTGGTGTGCACATCCAAAATGTCGCTGTGGATCACGTTGTCACATTTTCGATATAGATCATCCTTAAGTCGTTGAATTGTTCGTTCATTTCCAGGAATAACTGAGGATGAAAACACGATAGTGTCCTCTCGCATGATGTGAATGAAACGATGTTCATCATTGACGATGCGTGAGAGCACGGCGTTGCCCTCGCCTTGCGCGCCGGTGCAAATCACCACCACCTTGTTTCTTGGGTGTTTTTGAATTTCATTGACGGAAATCAAAGTCTGCTTATGAGCCTTGATATATCCCAATTCCTTGGCAATTTCAATGTTCATTTTCATGGAATAGCCGTCCAAAGCAACTTTTTTTCCAATCGATTCTGCATATTCAATGATTTTTCCAATTCTTTTTATTTGAGAAGAAAATGTTCCAATAATCACCATGCCTTTAGCGTTCCCCACCAAATCATCCAAATTTTTGTACATTTCAACTTCTGATTTTTGAGTTGGACGAGTGTCAGTTGCGCCCAAGCTTTCCAACATTAAGATTCTTGGTGAAGGCAAATTTGCAAGATGTTCATAGGTCACTTCGCTGTGATCGGTTGGATTTTTGTCCATGGTCCAGTCACCAGGATGGATCACGGTGCCATCTGGAGTTTTGATGATCACCCCAACTGCGTCCATCACGGAGTGTTCCACATCAAAAAATTCAATTTCAAATTTTCCAAGCCGAATTTTGTCAGTGATTGCATTAACTCTGATGATTTTCAAATTCTGAGCAGAATTTGTGTCATAGTCTTCCATTTTCTTTTTCACTAAAGCTAGTGTCAGATCGCGTCCTACAATTGGAGGATAACCAAGTTCTCGCAAGAGAATCGGAGCAGCCCCAATGTGATCAAGATGTCCATGACTCAAAATAACACCTCTAATATTCTTTTCTTTTCCTTTCAGATAACTTGCATTAGGAATGATATAGTCAATTCCTGGCATATCTTCCTCTGGAAATTGAATTCCCATATCCAAGATGATGATGTCTCCGCCATATTCAAACATGGTCATGTTGCGACCAACTTCTTCATTTCCACCCATCGGGGTGATGCGCAAATTTTCACTTGGCGGATTGCCAAGAGGAGCTTGTGATTTGTTTGAATTGCTTCTTTTCACTGGATGCCTTTTACCACCTTGAGCATGCCCAGCTTTTTTGCTAGAACCATCTGGTTTATTAGCTGAGCGATTTGTTGCTGGTGCGTGAGCCGCTTTCCCATTTGCAACGCTAGGTGCAACACTTTTTGAAGAAGTTGCGCTTTGAACTGGCTTTTTCAAATCAGCCACGATTTTGTCGATAAAATCGACAGATTGTTTTTTAAACATATTTTTTTTATTACTAAAACAAGCAAGTCTTATCGTTTATATTACAATTTAAAAGTTGATAAACTTACTTAAATTAAAAGTTTATTAATTTCTTGTTAATTAAGTTTTTATATATAAAGAAGTTTTATTGTACCAAAAAAGATGCTCGGCATGAATATTAAATACAATAGCAAAAACCCTCTAAAAAGAGCACTTTTACTGAGCTGAAAGCTTGTTTGTGTTGTTTTTTGAAGAAAAAAGCTTTAAACAAGGTAACATTCAAGAAGTCTTCACATATAGATCAAGTATAGACCAAGTTGGCCAGAAAGTCAAGCGCACGACAGACGAATTGAAAAAAGCTTTCGATATATTCGAAAGCTTTTCAACTCAATCTGGCAAATTGATGCCCATGATTCTTCGTCTCTCATTGGTGCGAAGGATTCCCATGGAATTTAATTTTCCCAAGCTTCTCGTCACCGACTCCCTAGTTTTTCCAATCATTCTGGCCAATTTTTCGTGAGTATGAATACCAAGCGGATACACATAATTTTCACCATTTTTTCTTGATAGGACACGCAAGCATCTTATCAGACGTTGTTCGATATTGTCATAACAAAGCAGATGCACCACATGCTTCAGGTATGCTTTTTCGATTTTGCGAAGATATTTGGAATATTCAAAACAAAAAGATGGATATTTTTTCAATAATTGCAGCAGATGACACTTGCGTATCAATAGTAAGATTGCGCCTTCTCCTCCAGCAACTGCCGTGAAAAGTTCCCCCTCGGAAGCATCATCCCAAACTGAGCCACAATTCAATCCTTCAAAACTTCCATAGACGCGAGAAATTGCATAATCACCTTTCTCACAATCACCTGCATAGTGCACAGCGCAGACACTTCCCCGCAAAACAAAATAGAGAAATTCATTATTATCGTAAGTATCAAAGATAACAATTTCCTTACTGAATGTTCTTATTCTAGCTTTTCCACAAAGATCCAGTATTGCAATTTTATCACATCCTTCAAAAAGCGTGATTTTCTTTAGCTCTTCAAAAACATCCAGTCTTTCAGGTTTCATATGGCATTTTTCTTCATTGAAAATACGCATGATTAACCTCCTTTGCAATTTGATATTAAGCTGTAAAATTACTATCTTATTTGATCATTGATACTACAAAAAGATAACCAATGAGTCAAGTCCCTATTTAACCTCCATTCCACTAGGGCGACCATACTGATCTTCATAGCGAATAATGTCATCCTCCTCCAAATAATCACCCGTTTGCACTTCAATAATTTCAAGATTTTCTTTTCCAAAATTGGCCAACTGATGCTTGGCGGTAGCTGGAATATAGGTGCTTTCATTTTCATGTAAAACCAAGCGACTCTCTCCGTTGACCACATTAGCAATACCTTTCACCACCACCCAATGCTCAGCGCGACGCTCATGCGATTGCAAGCTAAGCGATGCACCAGCAAACACAGTGATTTTCTTCACCTTATGATTAGCGTCATCAACCAAAACTTCATATTTTCCCCAAGGGCGATATCCCACGATTTCATCACCAAGTTCTTGATAATTTTTCTCCTTCAAATATTCAACAACTTTTTTTACACCCTCATTACTATCTCCCATTTTTTGCACCAAAATACTATCATGATTTTCTATTACAATCACGTCCTTCATGCCAGAAACAACAATCAACTTGTCACTATTCGTGGATAACGCAAAAACATTCTCACTGTTTATTGCGATACGTCTTGAATTGTTTTCATTTTTTCTTCCCAGTATTTCAGCCAAAACATCAAAGGAGCCAATATCACTCCAGTCAAAATCACCTTCAAATGTCACCATGCGATCAGATTTTTCCGAAATGGCATAATCAATAGCAACTGCATCCAGTTTCAAATAATCCTGCAAAAAAACCTCGAAACCTTTTTCAAACAAAGAAAAAATTTCTGGAGAATGTTTTTGCATTTCTTCGCAGAATGTTTTTGTGTTGAAAATATACATGCCAGCATTCCACAAATATTGCCCTGAAGCAAAAAATTCCTGAGCAGTTTTTTCATCAGGTTTTTCTTTGAAACCTTCCACCTCGAAAAAATCACCTTCTTTTGTACCTTTTTTGATGTAACCCAGGCCAGTGTGTGCCTTGGTTGGCATAACACCAATGGTTCCTAGATTATTTCCAACAGCAGCAAGCGCCTGCTTGGCAACTTGCACATATTCTTTTTCATCTCCGATGTAATGATCAGCGGGCACCATGATGATTGGCGCCGCCTTGTCTATTCCAATTTTTTCTTGCAAATAACTGACAGCCAACGTTACGGCAGGCATCGTGTTCAGAGCTTTGGGCTCTCTTAGAATTTGATCCTCTTTAAAATCAGCATACACCTCTTTAATTTGATTGAAAACATTATAATAATTTTCTTCATTTGTAACGAAATAGATATTTTCCTGAGCGACAACTTTTTTCATGCGCAAAAAAGTTTCTTGCAGCAAAGAATTACTGGAATACAGCTTAAGAAATTGTTTTGGAAAATTTTTCCGAGAAAGTGGCCAGAGTCGCGTGCCTGACCCACCGCAAAGAATGATGCTATACATATTTTTATGTGTCATTAATCGATTACTGACAAACCGCCCAAATCTTCTTTTGCAATGGATTTATAAAGTGGATTTTTCTTGAGTGCCACTGCTCCATTGTTCTCAACAATATAATAAGCGAATCCTCGCATTTTTTTGACAAGTTCATAATTGGCATGTCCTGGAAAACTGGCTGGATCACGATCTTCAAAATCAACTGGACTATCATCAATGGTGACAAGATATGTTTTTCCAATGTTGGCCAACAAATGGCCAAACCCTTCAGGCATAAAAACTTTGTCGCCGGTTTTCACCACCACTGCCCGAAACTCTGCCACTTGGTCAGCAATCATTTTGCCGTTTTCATCTTCCACCAATTTCTGCAGCAAAGCCACCCCTTCGCCATAGGCAATGAAATAATCTTCACTCAATTCTCCTACGTGATAATGACCATAAGTTTTGATATATTCGCCGGAGATTGTTCCCGGTTCCCAGACGGTGGTGTTTTTTTGATCCACTCCCCCACGAATCATGTAGTAATGAATTGCTGGCCCATCAGCATTTTCATCCATCAACACTTCCTGCATTTTTTCGTGAGTTCGTGCTGCATAATGTTTGGGGACATTGGTGAAATCTATTTCCATTTTGTTTGAATATTTATTTGATTATATCGATTTATAAGATCATATGTGATATAAAATTCCGAGAATAGAAGAAAACTATTTTTGTTTTACCTGTTTTCTCTTGAGAGCACGCTTCGCAGCCGAAATCTATGGCTGCTCGCTCGGACCTCGCGCTCCTCGCTACGGCTTCAAGAAAAAACAGGTGAAACAAAAGTTATATATTGCACATATCTAAATTACAATCTATTTCATCACTCGCGAAGTTTTCACATACCATTTATTCACATCCACAAATCGCTGCGCTGGGTTATTAATGTTTGTCACTTCCACACCGCGCAAATTAGTATTAGTGGGATATAAATAGAATCTTGAATACAAAAAGATGGCCGGATTCTCCTTGGTCAAAATATCTTGAAATTTCTGATAATCTTCAATACGCTTAGCTTGGTCAGTTTGTTGCCGCAAATCTTCGAGCAATCCATCCGCATCTTTGTTGTCAAAGAGTGAAAGACTCAGCCCTGGGTCACGTTTTTGTGAGGAATGCCAAAAGGAATACAAGTCAGGATTAAAGCTGATGGCCTGACCAAATAAAAGACTGTCATATTCGCGAGTTTTGATGTAATTTTGTTGCAAATCAGAAACTGTCAAAACTTTCACATCCACCTTGGCTCCAATTTTTTCCCACTGCTTCTTCAAAAGCTCAGCTGTTTGGTTGAGCTCTGGCCAATCAGTGGTGATGAGCTCAAACTCCAATTTGTCAGAGCCTTTTTTGCGCACATTTTCAGCTGCATCCAGAATCCAACCAGCTTCATCCAAAACTTTCTTAGCACTTTCAACGTCAGTCTTTGAGCTGCCATCACCATTATATCCCTTCATTTGAGGAAAAATTGGAGATGTCAAAATAGCTCCCTTTCCATGCAACACTTCATTGATGATGGCTTGTTTATCAACACTTTGAGAAAGAGCACTTCGCACAACATCATTAGCAAGAGCCACATTTTTTGTTTGATTGAAAAACACTGAGAAATATCTCGGAATAACCAATTCGTGAATATTGGTGCTTTTTGCATTTTTTATATTTTTGACATTTTCAGGAGGAATACTTCCCATGCCCATGATTTCCTTTTTATTGTAAGCAGCGATGAGCGCATCATCATCGGGATAAAAATTGAATGTAATTTTCGAGATATACGGACGTCCATCATGAAAATTTTTGTTTGCAACCAATTGCAAAGTCAAAATATTTCCATCTGAATCTTTTTGAAAATTTGCAAATGAATACGGGCCAGAACCAATCGGATGCAAATTGCTTTCAGCCAAGGCGAATTTTTCCTGAGCGATGTTTTCCCAAATATGCTTTGGCAAAAGACCAGTGGTCAAATTATCTAAAAATCCAATATAGGGATTTTTAAGTGAGAACTTGATAGTATAATCATCAGTCAAGCTAACTTCAACGCCTTGCAAACCTTGGCGCAGTGGACTTTTGTACGCAGCATCTTGCAGAATATTGAAAGTGAAAAATGCATCATTTGCATTCAGAATTTCTCCATCATGCCAAAGCAAATTCTTCTTTAAAGAAACCGTATATTCGCGCTGATCATCCGAAACAGCATAGCTGTCAGCCAAATCAGGCACAACGTTCCCATCTTTATCATATTTAAACAGGCCGCTGAAGATCAGCTGTGCCAAGTCACTGTCAGCCTCACTGGTTTGAGAGAGCAAGGGATTGATATATAAAGGTTGGCCAACAATTCCCTCTGTATATTCTCCCCCGTTTGCTGGGATTGCCTTTGTGACATTCAAATAGAAAGATCCGATCCAAACCACCAAAGAAGCGGCGATAGTCAAAAGCAAAATCGTCACAATGAATTTCTCTTTGAATGTCAGGATGCGCCCAATAGCGCGCCAATTCCTGGGCGAAATATATTTTATATTATTGTCAGAAAAGATACTAATAAATTTAGCAATGAATTATTAAATATTGAGCATAACAAAACTCAATCATCGAAAGCCTCACGCTGTCTAGCGATTTGCAATCACCACAGTCGTGATGGCGAGTGCGATAAAAATCACACCCAAAGCTGCTGAAAGATAAAAAAGGAATTTTTCCATACCCCTCTTAGTGTAGTATCCGCCAAAGTCCCCACCAAAAGCACCAGAAAGTCCGCTGCCTCTGTTTTGAAGCAAGATTGAAACAGTGAGCAAAATTGCAACGATCAGTTGAATGATTGTGATTGATTTCATCTATATATCTTGAATGATTACGATCCTCCTACATTTTTAAATCTATCAAATATGACCCAGAAAGTCAAGGTTTTTTCAGCTATTTTGGCTTCTGTGAAGCAAAATATCAAGCAGTCAATTCTTCGATTTTTATCTTGAATTTTTCAAAAACAGCTGGACCATGCGGATTGGGCAAAAAAACCAGCGCGTCGTCATTAGCATAAACCAAGCTTCCATCCTGATGCGTCTTAGGATTTTTCATGATGCGCTTTTTCTCAATGCTCCTAAGCGAGTCCTCCAACCAATTAGACTTCAGCAATAACTCCAAGAAATTCCTGATTCTTAGAGATGCGGCTGAATCGGCTATTGTCATGAGCGGGGTAAGTTCACCTAATGCATAGGTCGGCTTCATGTTCTTGATCCATTGATTTTTTATTTGAAATTTTGTATATAACTCCCAACCATAGAGCGGAAACAAAAACATATACTCATTGGCCGAAAAAAGATCTTTCGTGATAACTTCCAATGACTGATCAGTCACGAAAAAATTGAGACAAACTCGGTCAGAAATATATTTTCCATGACGCCTCTTTTTCAGGAAATGAACTACTCCAGTTATAATCGTTCTGCCTGTCCAGATTTTTCCATATTTAAGCACAATAAAAAGATCCCAATCACTGGAAACTCGCGCATTTTTCATGGCAAGGCCGCCAGTGACACCAACCATCCTCACGAACGGCAAAAGTCGCAGCCACCACACAATACTCCTCAGTTTCTTTATTTTTCCAGTCGAAAGTTTATTATTGGCAATTCTTTTTTCCACCAAATCTTTTCGACCCTTCAAGAAATAAAAGCCGTTATAATGTTCGATGAATTTATTCAAATTCTTATCTTGTAGTTTTTCCGATATTTCCTGCAATGTCACATTTATGGCTTCAGCTCTTGGCGTGAAATAATCTGTCCGAATCAAATATTTCCACACCTCAAAAGCAGTCAATGGATAACTGAGTCCGTCATAATAAATGACTGTCGCTAAAATATTTTTATTTAATTTATCAGACATAACTTTCGTTCTTATCAACCAAATCTCCAATGAAGACACTGAGCGAAGTTGCAATTGGCACTGCCAAAATTGCACCCAGCACACCGCCCAATTGGGCTCCAATCAACAGCACCAAAATCACCACCACCGGATTGAGACCGACTGCTTTCTTCATGACCTGTGGCACGATGATGTGACTTTCCATCTGCTGAATGATTGTCAGCACGCCAAGCACAATAATTCCCGTAGCAGGAGAAATCAAGAAACCCACAATCGAAGCCAAAGTGGCTGAAATGATTGGACCAAGATATGGCACAATTTCCAGTAAGCCTGCCAGCAGTGCCAAGATAAGCGCATATGGTACATTGAAAATGGAAAGTGCAATGAAATCAAGCACAAATATTATCAGCATCAAAATTATCTGCCCCACCATCCATTTCCCAATTTTGCTTTTGATTCTATTGGCAAGTGAAACAACATATTTTCGGTGCGCCAGCGGTGTGATTGAAACCAAAAATTTATTCATGCCATCCTCTTTCACTGACATGTAAAAAGTGAGTGCCAAAATGACCAAGATCGAAATAAAGAATGAAAAAACTCCAACTGTGGTAGAAAAAAGCTGGCCAGAAGATTGAAAGAAATTGCCAGTGATGTTTTGAAAAAATTCATGACTGTTGAAGGCAATTCCGTAGGAAAGAGCGTACTGTTCAACGCCACTGAATGTTTTGGCAAAAGATTCATTATAAGCTGGAAGATTTTGTGAAAAACTTGCAAATTGACTCACCAACGGTGGAATCAAAAATGAAATCAGTACACCAACCATCAGAATCAACGCCAAATAAATCACAATCACACCCAATGATCTTGGAATCCTGCGTTTTGCCATCCAATCGATGGCTGGTCCAAGTGTGGCAGTCAAAATAATGGACAAGAAAAACAGTGCCACAACATCACGAACCAAATACAAAAACCATAATCCTAGGATAATAGAAATTGTCTTTACGATAAATCCTGTCGAGATTTCTATGTGTGGTTTTTCCATGATATTAGACGCCTTTAAGATTTAAATCTTCAAAAGAGCTTGGAGCTTTTTATTGTTTTTATGTGGTCCTACGATTGCCAAATTCAATTTACTATTTTGAAAAACATCTTTGCCCACGCGCAAAATGTCATCCACCGTCACTGCATCTATTTTAGCAAAAACTTCTTTGGGGGTCATGATTTTTTCTTTGTGCATTTCTTGATCAATGAAAAACATCGCCACATCATCGGAAGCTTCCAATCCCATCACAGCGCGCCCTTTCACATAATCCTTGGCTTTTTGCAATTCCTTCTCCCCCACTTTTTCAGTGGTAACTTTTTTATATTCAGCCAAAACAGCAGTGATTGCCTGCTCAATCTTGTTATGCTCGACGCCAGCTTGAGTTGCGATATATCCGCAATCTTGATAGGTGTCCACACTGGTATGCACAAAATATGCCAAACCTCTGCGTTCGCGAATTTCAATAAACAAACGACTGCTCATATTTCCACCCAGAATAATTGAAAGCAAAGCCAAGACATAGCGATCTTTGTGATCTTGATGATAGGCGCGATTGCCTAAAATGAAATGCGTCTGGTCTGTTTTTTTAAACTTAAGATGCACAGCAGGAATTGCTTGTTTTTCAACAACTTTTTTCATTTGCGCTTTTGCGCCAGTTGGAAAGGCCAGGAAATATGATTTTATTTGTGACAAAATTTCATCCTCCTTGAATTTTCCTGCCACGCAAACCACTGTTTCATTGGCGTTATAATGTTTTTTCATATAAGCCACGAAATCTTTGCGCTTAAATTCTGAAATGGTTTTTTTGTAGCCCACAATTCCGCGCCCGATTGGCTGATCGACATATAGCATTTTTTCAAATTCATCCCCCACACTTCTGCGCGGTTCATCTTCATACATGCTAAGCTCCTGTAAAATTGGTCCTCGTTCTCTGTTGATTTCTGCTTGCTCCAATTTTGAATTGAGAAAAATGTCAGACACCACGTCAAGTGCTTTTTCAATATGCTTTGAATCAACTTTGGCATAATATGCTGTTTTATCTTTAGCAGTGAAAGCATTGAACTCACCGCCAATCGCATCAAGTTCCTCAGAAATTGATTGCGCAGTTGGGCGTTTGACCGTGCCTTTGAAAAGCATGTGCTCAATGAAATGCGAAAGGCCAGCTTGTTTTTCTGATTCATAACGAGAACCAACTCCAACCATCAACATCACTGTCGCTGTTTGCGTTCCCTTGACTGGAATGGTCAAAATTCGCAAACCATTTTTTAAAGTTGTTTTTTTATAAATCATGAGTAAATTAATTTTAAATTTCCAATTTTGAATTTTGAATGAATTTTTAATGTTTTAATTTTTTAAACATTCAATCATTCAAGCTTGATTCGAAATTCGAAATTCAGAATTCGAAATTATACAGCTTAATAAGTAAAAATAATAATATTATTTTCTGATAGCTTTTTCCTTCTTAACTCTACTAACCCTTATCAGACCACTACATGGCACGATTTCAATTCCCTTCTTTTCCAGCTCATCCAGAAATAAATTCATACCGATTGAGTCTGAAGAAATGTGCCCTGCGATAACCACGTTGATATGGGCAGCCTCTGCCTCTTTACGATGTTCTTCGCTTTGATGCATGGAGATAATGGTGCCAATGCCTGCTTGTGACATCTTTTCATACATCTTTGCGCTGCCAGAGGTTCCCCCAGTTATTTCCGAAAAGGCAATCCTCCCTACACTATTTTCCTCACTACCAGTGAACAAGCGTGGTCCAGCGCCGCGCTTGGCTCCTTCTTTGTATTCAGGAATTTCCAAGAGTGATTTCAAAATATCACCCACTGTTTCAGGCTTATCTTTGTTTAATTTAGCTTCCACAAATCTCGCCACCAAATTGTCGCAAGGGGTATGCACATTCATGAAGTTCATTTCAAGCAAACGAGCAGCATCAACCTCCTTAAAATGATTGGAGGCGCTCACCCCACGACTAACTTCGCCAATCCTTGTTTTCATCAAGCTTTCAGCAATGTTGATTGGCACGCCATATTGACTAAGCAAATCAGCTTGCAAATGCATGACATCTGACAAATCAGCCAAAGCTTTTCCTTCGGGATGATGTCCTAGCACCAAATCAAATGGCTTTGGATTGTGATTTGAAAGATATCTGGCCATCATTAATTCTGAAGTATCAATATCAATTCCTGCCATAATCTTCTTGATATTTTTTGCGCCGCCAGCAAAATGAATCTTGGAATCAGAATATGGATTCGTCAATTTTTCTTGATCAAAAATTTCCTTCTTTGTTTTAGAAAGTTCAGCATATTTTTCTTGCTCACGTTTCAAAAGTTTTTCAATTTTTTCTTTCGAACGAAAATCAGCTTTAATTCCCATCTCTATTGCTAATTTATAAATTTCTTGAATATTCATAACTTTATTAAAAATTACTTATTTATTAATTATTTTCATTAACAATGAATATGGCTCAATATTATTTTTATCAATTTTGATATAATAAATATCCTTATGTCCGCCATGAGCTGAAACAACTTCTTCCCTATCTTTATTATAGATGGCACCAATCTTAACTGCAATGTTTTTTTCTTTTGTGATGATTTCCAGAGTGTCGCCAGGCTTCACCACATTGTGAATTTTAGCAGTCAATTCCTTACCATCACTGGCCAAAATTTCACCCACAAATTGAAATTCTCCATTGGATTGTTGCCCGCCAAATCCATGTTCTGGTTCATTTCCCAGCAAAAATCCTTTGGTGTAGCCACGATTTGCCAATTTTTCAAGGTTTTTGGCTGCCAATTTTTCAATTTTACTGATCGCTTGAGCTGTTTTTTCACCCTCAATAGCGTCCAGTACGCTCCTATAGGCCCTGCAGACGTTGGCCACATAGAACACGCTCTTATTGCGCCCCTCAATTTTAAACGACGTCACGCCCGCATTTCTAAGTTCCTGCAAATGCGCCAAGAGATTCAAATCCTTACTATTAAAAAAATATGTCCCATGTGAATCCTCTTCCAGCAAAACTGGTCGTCCACTCTGAACTTCCTCAACTTCCATGGTTTTGCATTCTCCTACATTTTGCAATCCACCTTTATTGTCTTTTGTGTTTTGTACATTTTCTATTGCTTTATAGCCCCATCTGCATGGTTGCGTGCAGTCTCCCAAGTTTGCGCTTTTGCCACTCATCCATTTACTCAAAATGCAGCGTCCAGAATAGCTCATGCACATTGCTCCATGCACAAAATATTCCAATTCCAGTTTGGGCACATGCTTTCGTATTTCCAAAATATCTGCCAAGGTGACTTCGCGAGCCAACACAATGCGCACGATTCCCAGGTCGTGCCAAAATTTTGCTGCTTGCCAATTGGTCACATTCGCTTGAGTACTAAGATGGATTGCCACTTTTGGCAAATGTTTTTTGACCAACGCAATCACGCCGGGATCAGCCACGATGACAGCGTCGATATTTGCCTTTTTCAAAAATTTCAAATGCGCTTCGATTTTTGGCAAGTGGTAGTTGTGGGCATAAATATTCAAAGTCACATAAATTTTCTTGCCAACACTGTGCACATATTCAGCTGCCTCTAAGATGTCTTTTTCTGAAAAAGTGTTGACGCGGGCGCGCATTGAAACATCCGGCACTCCGCAATAGACAGCATCAGCTCCATATTTGATGGCATACTTAAGCTTCTCAGGACTGCCAGCCGGCGCGAGCAGTTCCACTTTATTTTCAATTTTTTTCGTGCTTTTCATAGGAATTTTTGGCTATTTCTAGCCCTAAAAGAATCTTATCGTGCATCCTATACTTTACAGCTATTTGCCTTTTTAGTCAATCGATAAAACAAAAAACGTTCATTGTGAACGTTTTTTGCAAATACTGCTAAAGATATTTTTTATTATCTAGCGAAACGAGCGAAATGATTTGTCAGCAGACAATCATTTCCGTCCGCCAGCTGGCGGTGAGCGACGATACCAAAAGGTTTAATACCTCGAGGCTTGACATGTTCGCTCGCGAGCGACGTGTCTTGCCTCGTGAGCCCAAAGGGTCCAGGGCTTGCCCTGGGGTATTAATACCCTTTTATATAAGTTTTCTGGCAATTTCTTCTGCCTCTATTTTCAACACATCATTCACCTTTTCCACCAATTCTGAGGGAGTATGTTGAGATTTGACAAAGTAATCCTTGGCGCCCATACCTAAAGCTTGAGCACGATCTTCGTCATTGTCCAGATTGGTTGAAACAAGCACGGGGATATGAGCGTAATTCTCTTGCTTCTTGATTTTTCCCAAAGTTTCAAAGCCATCCATACCCGGCATTACGATATCCAAAAGAATTAAATCTATTTGGGTGTAGCTCTTCTCGAGCCAATCCAAAGCTTCCACACCATTTATAGCTTGCAGAACTTCATAACCTTTACCAGTCAAAGCCATGGTATACATTTCTCGCAAATCATCTTCATCTTCTGCGATGAGCACTGTTTTTTTATTGTCAGTCATATTATTTTTTTATTACTATTTTATCGTTAACTCCATTATATCACAAAATATCAATACTGCAGCAAGATTGCACTTCCCCGACCCCTTTCCTTTCGTTTGGACGAAATTTTAGAATTTGCCGCAACCAAGTCGCTTCGCTCCTTGAAAACCCACGGTTTTCAAAACTTTCCTTCCACGGGGAAAATTCTTTTCCCCGATCCCCTTTGATTTGTCCGAGCTAAGTTCTAAAACTTAGCCCAACCGAAGATGTCGGTGAAGTTTCCAATGATGACCTGAATGATGTTTTGTCTTTTCTTGGGAGTAAGCACAGCGTAGTCAGTTGAATTGGCAACGTTGCCAGCCTGATCAATTGATTTGACTTTGAAGTAATACACGACGCCAGCTTTGAAACTGGTGATGACTCCGATGTGTGAGAAACTTGGAGAACTGTTCACTTCAAATTTCTTTTCGTCTCCTGTTTTTCCTTCTTTGTAAATCACTTCTCCGGTGGACATTTCATCAGTGGTCCAAGAGATGATGGCTTGAACTTTGTCAGTTTGGGTCAAGGCTGCATCAGTTTTGACGCGATCGATCACTGGAGGTTTCTCGTCTTTAGTAGTGGTGAAATTCTGGAAAGTTTCTTCAGTTTCATTGCCTTCTTCATCGCGAACTTTCAACTTAATTCCATACGTTCTTCCACTTTCCATGTTTTTGAGTTGCATTTCATGTTTGGTTGCAACTTCTGGTTTTCCTTGAAAGCCTGAATTTTCTTCTTTATCAGCATCGGTATAGGTTATCAGTGAATCAGTTGGAACATTGGTGTTGAATTTCACAGTTGCGCCGTGTTCTGTAATTTCATCAATCTTGAAATCTGAAATTTTTGGAGGAGCCTTGGGCTGGAAAGTAATGTCGGAGGATGCAAAAAGTTCACCAGCGTCACTCGTTCCTTTGACGCGCAAATGATATTCTTCACCAGCCTTAAGGTCAGTTATTGTAATCTCATGTTCTTTTACTTTTGTATTGCTCTCTTTTTTATCCCCATATCCCGTGGTTAGCCCATATTCCACTAAGGATGAAACCGCTTGTCCTGTTGTCCAGGTCACTGTGGCTTGTCCAAGAGCTTTGGAAACAACTTTCACCGAGGAAAGACCAGATGGTTGCTTGGTTGTGAATGATGATTGCGAAGACTGCGCAATATTTCCGCCTGTGTCAGTTGACATTGAAATGAAGGTGTATTTTGTTGCAGGAATCAAATTATTGATGGCCACTGAATGAGTTGTTGCATATTCCTTAATGTCAGAAATCACAATTGCATCGCCAGCCACTATCGTAAAATCTGAGCCTTCAACTTCATATAAGATAAGACTATTCGCCGCCTCATCCGTGTTCCAAGTGATGGTGGCGCTTTCCCCTGTCACTTTGTCCAGAGAAATACTGCTGATCACAGGAGCAGTATTGTCAGATTGAGCATCCACATCACCTTGAGTTAAACCTTTCTCAGTTGTTGTGAAGTGATGTTCATCAGCTGTCACTGTGACATCATTTTTATCGATACAAGAAATCTTGTAGTCATAGGCTGTCTTGGAAAGAAGCTGCGTCAGTGTGATGGAATGATTCTTATAGAAATCTTTTTCCAAACTGTCTGAGAGATCATTATAGGTTGCACTGAGCGAGTCCTTAAAGTCAATGTAACATTTAGCATCTTGGTCGGTGACAAATGTAATGACAGCCTTGGAATCAGTGACGATTGATTCATCGATATTGCTGATGGTTTTAAGAGTGCCAAGAGTGGAGAAAGACAGAGTTGGAATTCCATCAGCACTATAAGCAAGAACACCGGTTCGACCCTCATTGTCAGCGGTTGAGGAATCAGTGGCGGTGATTTTGAGATAATATTGAGTGCCACTGGTAAGTCCAGAAAGATGAATGGTGTGCACCACTGCAAATTCTGATTCAATCGGAGTTGTTGCCACCAAGGTGTCAGCACTCAAGGTTGGACTGGTGAATACTTCTATTTGAGCTTTGGTAGCTATTGGGCGGTTGTATTTAGAATCTTTGGTTTGAAAAAAGACAGTTGCACCTTGTTCGGTCACATTTCCAATCTGAATGTCATCAGGATTTCCTGAAATGATTGAAACTTGCGAATCAGTCACTGCTGGAGCATGACCTGCTTGGAAACAAGTGTTTTTTGAAAGTTTGGAATAGTCTCCATGCATGTCTTTGAAACGCATCTGATAGCAATAGAATTTTTCGGCAGTGAGATTGTCACTGACAAAGTAGTTCCTGCTTATGTCAGTGATGCTGGTGAACTGCGCAAAATCAGGAGTGCATTCTTCACTTTCACTTGGACCACATTTGGCGATTTCATATTGAGCAAAAGCATCGCCAGATCCATTGTTGGTTCCTTTGATGGTTGGAATGGACCAAGTCAGCATGGAACCATAAAATGGAATTTCACTGTTGGAAATGTCATCGATTTGAACTCCACTTGGAGTTTCGGGAATGATAACTGCAATTTCATTTGAAACATTGCCCAACTCATCTTTGAAGCGAGCACAAACTTTTCTGGAGCTGGCAGTATTTTCAATCAAAGTTGTGTCCACATTGTCAGCATAGGAAATCCAGTTATTGGTGAAGCTGCAAGTTCCTGTTTCTGACTCCAACACTAAAATCTCAGCTTGCATGTTGGCAGAGTTTTTGTCAGTGGCATCAAGATGAATTTGATTGTTATCTTTGGAGCGGTCAACGGTCACTGTTGCCGCTGGAGCAGTGGTGTCAATCTCAACTGTCTTGTTGGTGTCCAGATTCTCAGTGATGCCGGCAAGACTGGTTGAATCCTGGGTATTAACAGGTTCAGAAGTGTCAGCAACGCTTTGCGAAACAATGGTTGCCACTTTCAATTTATTGGTGTCTTCAAGCAAATCTCCAACTGTGTAGGTTGCTGTGAGTGTATTACCATTTTCAATGGTGCTCAGATTCAATTGTTTTCCATTGTTCAAAATCAAACTGAGACTTCCACTAGTAATTGCTTCATCGTAAGTGGCAATGATTTTGATGACAGTGCCTGGGCCATAAATTCCAGTGATTGTATCGGTGGTGATGGTTTGCAGTTGCGGTTTGGAATCATCAAATTCCACACTGGCAGCGGAAGCTGCACTTTCATTGCCAGCCGCATCAACAAATTTAACAGTCACAGTTTTAATGCCATTAGTCGCACTTCCCCCGCAAGCAATGCTGGTGATGTCAAAAGTGTTAATTGCAGTGCCGTATGAAATCGGAGCGCACCAAGCAGTTCCACTATTGAGTGAGAATATGGCTTTGGAAAGATTGAAGTTATCAGTGGCGCTTAAAGTGATGGTTGGAGTTGAATCACTGGTTTTACCATTGCTGTTTTGAATCGCAATTGGCGTTGCGCCCAATGTCGGAGCAGCAGTGTCAACTTGGAAACCGGCAAGATTAATCACTGGGTCTCCAGCATTAGCTGCATACGTTCCATCCAAAATATTTCCAATGTAGTTTGCAGGAGCTCCTTTGCCATCCAGCACATTTTGTTCCAGCACAGCTTCCACTTTCAAGTCATTGGCATTTTCATCTGCCTGGACGCTGTAGGAAGCTGTCAGTTTTTTGCCGGCCGCAGAGTTGGTCAAAGTGATTTCAGGTGAGCTTGAGCCAGTGTTGAGTTTCACTTTCAAGTTGCCACCTGCTTGAATAGTTTTGTTGTAATTGGCCACCAAAGTGAAAGCATTGTTTTGTTGTTTGAAAGCAGTGACACTGTTGTTTTCAATGGTGAAGCTGTTGAGAATCGGCGGGGTGGTGTCAATGATGATTGAATTTCCGCGCGCTACCAAGTTCATATTGTCTTCAATTGTAGCCAGAGTTTGAGCTTGGACATTACCAGCTTGATCGCTCACTGATTGCGCCAAGATTTGTTCAATCTTAAGCGGATCAGGTGTGGTGTCATAGCCTGTTCTTGGAGCACCAATAGTAAAGCTACCTTGCAGTTTGGTTGTTTCCAGAACTTGATCCAAAGTGACATTAACTGTGGCGCTCATTGGTCCCACTCTCACCTGCACATTTCCGGTGTTCACTGCTTCGTCATAGACAGCCACTAAATTGATGTTGCCTGAAGCGGTTGGGTCCAGCACGGTTGAGTCAGGAGAGGTTGAATAGAAATACAAAAGGGTTGGAGCAATCGTGTCCACCGTCATGGCATCTGAAGCTGGACTTGTCTGGACATTGCCAGCTTTGTCAGTGGCGATGATTTGATAGAAATATGTATCATCAGCCAGTGTGCTTTCAGTGAAGGTTGGGTTGGCAGTTTCCAGTGTGGCGGTATCAGTGATTGTTTGGATGGTGGCAAAATTGTCACCCACTGTGTCAGTCTTTCTTTGCACCTCATATTTTTCAAGGCCATTGGCGTCAGTGAATTGATCCCAAGTGATGTTGGGAGTGTTGTCATTGGTCAGACTTGGCACATTTGGTTTGGAAATGTTAGCCGGATTGGTTGTATCCCAAATCAAGTTTAGAGTTTTAGTGATGGCATTGCCTGAGTTGTCAGTGATGACAACTTGCAAAACATATGGCCCATCTGTGTTGGCACTGATCGTTGTTTCACTGGCAGTGCTTGAACCAAAAGTGATAGTGCCAGGTCCGGAAACTTTTGACCAAGCGTAACTGGCGATGCCTGAACCGTCTGAATCTTGAGCATTAAGATTGGCTGAAGTGAATTGGTCTTTAGTGATGATGTCAGTCAAGTCATTGGCAGTTGGAGCAATATTATCAATGACAATATTGGTAGCAGCGTCCAGATTGGCGGCTGGAGTGAAATTGGTCAGAGTATTGGCAAAACCATCTGTGATGGCAGTGCTGGCAGCAACAAATGGAGCTGCGAGTTTCAATTTTTCCCCAACCGGAGTTTCTTCATCTGCGCCGATTGCATACTGACAAGTGGCCACATTGCTATTTAAAATAGATTCTGCAATCGTGCAAGTGCCTGAATTTAGAGTCAGGGTAATGGTTTTGCCGCCAGTGGCATCAAAACTGATGTTTTCTGAGAAATTTACTGTCAGTGGAATCTGAGCAGAATTTTTGTTGAGATACAAAATGTTTGCTCCCGTGGCAGTGTGAGCTTCATCAGTGGTGATGGAGGTGATGGTTGGAGCTTGGAGATCAATAGTCTGTGCGCCAGTTGTTGCGCTTTGCCCAATGGTGTTGAAATTGCTTGCATCTGCGTCATTGGCCACCACTTTAAACAATGCACCATCAAGCTTATTGCCACTGAGATTATTGGTGGCATCAGCACGTGGATCCCAAATGAAAGTGTTATTGATTGTGGCTTGCGCTCCAGGTGTGTCAGTTTCAATCAAAGTGTCGATTGTTTGAATTGAGGCAGAAGTTGCAAAAAAGATAGGGCTACTAGTAGTATGAGAAACTGCAGTAGTTGAATACGAGGTTGCAAAAGTTGCAGCTCGGCCGGTGATGTTTCGCTGATTGCCGGTTGCGCCAACTGAATCAAAAGTCATGAGCTCATTGTCAATCAGCATTGAGCCAGTGCTAGGAATTGGCACATTACTTGGATTATTGATTGAAACAAGTCCAGTTGTTTGTGCGCCTTCAGAAGTGACATCGTAGGTGATTTTAATCCAACCCATGTTGCCAGCCGTGCCACCAGTTGCAGCAATTCCTCCAGCCCCAACAATCAAATTAACTTGACTTCCAGGAGTAACAGCGAGGCTTCCACCAGAAATTAATCCTCCTTTTCCTCCACCAAGGGTGCTACCATTAGCGCCAGCTCCAGCAGTGTTGACTCCTCCAATAATATTCGTAGCTGTACTATCGTTGCCAGTAGTGCAAGCATCCACAGAACCATCATAACCTGAACCCGTACCTCCACTAGCAACTCCTCTTGATAAGCTGGCATAAGTCAGCGTACTTGCTCCACCATCACCGCCAAGAACACTGCTTACGCAAGCACCACTACCACCACCGCCTCCAGCGAGTTCGATGTCGCGAATATTAGTAACTCCCGCAGGTACAGTAAAAGTGTAATTTCCAGCAGCTGTGTTGCCGTCAGTTCCACCCACTCCCCAAATCTTTGTCACGGCAGTTGTGGATTGACCAGAAGGAGTTGCTCCATTTAAAGTCACATCATTTTTTGGTTGATAGAAAAGCAAAGCTTTAATAGGAGCTGCTGCCGTGCCGTGTGCAATAACTCCAAGATCATCATATGTTTCACTAAGGGTATATGGCACTTGAAAAGTTCCAGTTGAAGTTTGTTTCAGATTGGCAGGATTTGAATCAATCGTGATTGCCGGCGGTACATTGTAGGCATATTGCATAGTGACATTAGAAAGTGTTGGGGTGGTGGTTCCATCGTTTGACTTTAAAAATGTGGCATATTGAATCCATTGATCCCCATTGGAATCTTTTTGAGCTACATTGATCGCAGTTGCGCCAGCTTTGTCTGTGTAAAAATCACTGACTCCTCCCCCAGGAGCTGCATCGCAAGCAGTTGGACCGCACCATTGTCCCCAGGTCACATTGTCAGGCGAAGTTCTGAGCTGAAACTGCACCGTGCCTTGAGCAGGGTCACTGCCCGCATCATTGCTGGCGCTCCAGGTGATTTTTTGCACTGAATTGTTTGCATTTCCAGTATTAAAAGGTGAAGAAATCAGATTGAGAAAGGATTGTGCATACGTCGTTTGTGTTGCAATAGTAACACTAGAGAGAGATGGTGTATTTATGCCAACGTCTGTACTTAAAATTGCTTGGTATTGCACATATTGATCGCCACTGCGCACACAGGGATTTTCAATTCCTATATTTGCCCCACTTGAAGCAACATCACAAGAACTTGACCAAGCAGCCGCATTTGACATGGTTGCATTACCAGTTCGCACTCGCATTGTAATGGAGGTTCCAGAATAAAGTTTTATCACTCGCCCATTGCCATAATCACCAACATATAAAGCTCCTTTTCGATCAATCGCCAATCCTACGGGCTGACTAAATGTGCCCGGTGTTAATTCGGTAATAGTTATCTTGGTCCACGTTGCGCCGTCCGCGCTACGCTTCAAGATTCTATTATTGTTAAGGTCAGAAACATACAAATTATCAGATGAATCAACTGTAACCCTATAAGGCAAATTAAATGTACTTGGAGTAAGTCCACTGATAGTTATATTTGTCCAGGTTGTGCCGTCTGCGCTACGTCTTAAAATGCGATTATTTGTTGTGTCAGCAACATACAAAACGCCAGAAGAATCAATTTTAACGTCTCGAGGGTTACTGAAGGTACTTGGAGTAAGTCCACTAATTACTATGTCTGTCCAAGTTGTTCCATCCGCACTGCGCTTTAAAATTCTATTGTTGCCAGAATCAGAAACATATAAATTGCCAATGGAATCTAAGGCAGTACCATTAGGATTGCTAAATGTACTTGGAGTGAGTCCACTAATCGTTATCTCCGTCCAGGTTGTGCCATCCGCACTACGCTTTAAAATTCTATTGTTGCCAGAGTCAGAAACATATAAATTATCAACTGAGTCTGTTGCAACCGCAAACGGAGAGTTAAAGGAATTTAGAGCCAAACCACTGATAGTTATGTTTGTCCAGGTTGTGCCATCCTCGCTACGCTTTAGGATGCGATTATTACCATAATCTACAACATATAGATTATTAATAGAATCAACAGCAACTCCATAGGGAGTCATTGTGGTTGGAGATAGTCCACTAATAATAAGATTAACTCCAGCGAGCAAGTCACCTTGTCTACCATCAGATGATACCCAGCTCATTGTTTCATATGTCGGGCTCGGCACGCCAGCAAAGCTTTTGATGGCACTGTCATAGGTTGCACTGTTTACTGCAGCGCTTGACATATTTGCGCACAATAAAAAAACAAGGATGGAAATAATACCAAGTGAAAAGAGTTTTTTTTTCACGCTGTCAAATTCTTGTTTTGCTATTTTTTTCATTTTTACTTTGTTCATTTTTTTATTTTTCCTAATTACACTGGAAATTACTCTTTAAATTCATCACTATCTGGATTATCCTGAAATTAAAAGGTGCCGATGCACATTATCTTACTACTGGTTTGAACACAAGAATTAGTTTTAATAGTTGCTATCCAAGAAGCGTCCGTATTTGCATTATTAAAAGTATAACCGTTACCAGCGCTTGCAGTTCCACACGAACAATTGTAAGTTCCACAAATCGATCCCGCGAGAGTACCAGTCGACGTGGAAAATGAGTATATATAAGAGCTAATAAACCCTGTTGCAGAACCAGCATTTATTATGCTTCCATCTAACATATCTGCCCAGTTATTGGCTAGCAAAGTAAATGTCACAGGCGTTTTTTTATACCAGAAAATCGGCGTGGCGGCAGGATAAGATGTGCCTGCCATGCTCGCAATCGTGTCAGTAGGACTGGCGCTCAAAAATGCCTTTATGTTTGTTGCATCTGGCCTGCCTGCGTCAGCCGCACAAATTGCATCAGCACCACTACGCCCTCCAAGGGCACCACTTGTAGTTGTGGTTGTCAGCCAAACAATTGTAACATGTCCACACACATTACCAATACTACTACAAAAGGCACTTACGCATTGATCTGCGTTGGTGCAATTTGCCCCATCAAGACGTTTTAATGTCAAATTACCACTTGCATCTGTATAAAAACCTGCATTAGGATTGGCCGCCAGATTGGCAGCAAAAGTGGAATCATGCCCTACATCAATCACTTTGGCTTCGCCCGTGGTTGCCGCTGTCGGTAGAGTGAGCGACAAGGTGTTAGCAGTGTGATCAGCTGTGGTGACCGCAGTTGCATTGATGTTTACATCTTTTGAAACATAACCTGTCCAAGTTGTTTTATTAGTGGTGCTAGTTGCTGCTGCTGTTCCACTCCAACTGCTCTGACTCCACAAAAAATTAGCCGCGCTGGAGCGACTCGGATTCATAACGTAGGGTGCCACAATAAATGCCACTATGACCATAGCCATCGCCGAAGAAAGAGAAACTGTCAGTCGGCGCATTTTCTTTTGATAATTTTTCAGTTCAGAATAGGAACCAAATTTAACGGTGAGTTGATAAGTTCCGTCAGCATTTTTCGCCAACTCCTGAATGCGCAGATGATTTTCTGCCGCTGATTTAAAGAGGATGTGATAATGATCGGTGAGCCAGTTTTTTATTTTTGCAATGATTTTTTTTATTTTTTGCATAATATACAGATACCAAATAAATATATTCTTATATAAAAATTATACCATAAGGCGTGTAATCCAACAATATTTTTTTAAAAAAGTATTCACATATAAAAACTCACTCAATTTTATTTGAGTGAGTTTTTTAATTCTTTCCCGACCCCCTTACTTTCGTTTGGACGAAATTTTAGAATTTGCCGCAACCAAGTCGCTTCACTCCTTGAAAACCCACGTTTTTCAAAACTTTCCTTCCACGGGGAAAATTCTTTTCCCCGACCCCCTTTGATTTGTCTGGTCTAAGTTCTAAAACTTAGCCGCATCCAAGTCGCTTCGCTCCCTGAAACCCAGCGGTTTCAGAACTTCCGCAACGGGAAAACCCAGGTTTTCCCGACCCCTTTCCTTTCGTTTGGACGAAATTTTAGAATTTCGCCCAACCGAAGATGTCGGTGAAGTTTCCAATGATGACCTGAATGATGTTTTGTCTTTTCTTGGGAGTGAGCACTGCGTAGTCAGTTGAATTGGCAACGTTGCCAGCTTGATCGATTGATTTGACTTTGAAGTAATATACCACTCCAGCTTTGAAACTGGTGATGACTCCAATATGCGAGAAGCTTGGAGAACTGTTCACTTCAAATTTCTTTTCGTCTCCTGTCTTGCCTTCCTTGTAAATCACTTCTCCGGTGGACATTTCATCAGTGGTCCAAGAGATGATGGCTTGAACTTTGTCAGTTTGAGTCAAGGCTGCATCAGTTTTGACGCGATCGATCACTGGAGGATTCTCGTCTTTGGTGGTGGTGAAATTGGCAAATGTTTCTTCCGTTTCATTGCCATCTTCATCGCGAACTTTCAATTTGACTGAGAAGCTTGCACCAGAAGTGAGTCCCGCAAGCTTGATTTCATGTTTGGAAACATAATCTGGTCGTCCTTGCACGCCTGCATCCTTATCATCATCAGTGTTGGTAAAGGAAACAAGTGCATCAGTTGAAACATTAGTATTGAATTTCACAGTTGCACCATGTTCCGTAATTTCATCAATTTTGAAATCTGAAATTTTTGGCGGAGCTTTTGGTTGGAAAGTGATGTCGGAGGAAGCAAAAACATTTTTCTGTTCATCTTCTCCTTTCACTCGGAAATGATATGTTTCGCCTGGAGTCAGATCTGAAAGCAAAATGGAATGCTCCTTGACCTTGGAATTGTCTTGCTTGGTTTGACCATACGCCATGGAAAGCCCATATTCCACCAAAGATGAGGTTGCTTGTCCAGTTGTCCAAGTAACCGTGGCTTGTCCAAGTGCTTTGGAAAGCACTTTAATCGAAGAAAGCGAGGATGGCTCTTTGGAGGTGAACCCAGCCTCTGCAGACTGCGCAATATTGCCAGAAACATCTGTTGAAATTACAGAGAAAGTATATTTGGAAGCTGGAATAATTCCATTAATAATAACACTGTGCGCTGTGCTGTATTTTGTAACATCTGCGTTCACTGTGTAATCCCCAGACATTAAGGTATAGGAAGCTCCCTCTGTTTCATAGGCAACCAAACTATTGGCCACCTCATCCGTGTTCCAAGTGATGGTGGCACTTTCTCCTGTCACCTTGTCCAAAGAAACACTGCTAATCACTGGGGCGGTGTTGTCAGACATAGCATCCATCTCTCCTTGAGTTAATCCTTTTTCTTGAGTGGTGAAATGATGTTCATCTGACATGATGCTAGCAGTGCCGTCATCCACACAAGTGATTTTGTAATCATAGGCAGTTTTTTCAATCAGATTGTTGAGAGTGATGGAGTGATTGGTGAAAAAGCCAGTTTCCAGATTGTCAGCCAGATTGTTATACACCGAAGAAAGACTGTCTTTAGAGTCAATCAAACATTTGGCGTTTTGATTGGTGTTGAAGGTAATGACCGCTTTGTCACCTGTAATGATGGCTTCCTTGATGTTGGTGATGCTAGACAAAACTCCAGCCGTGGTGAAAATATATTTCTCAGGCACCGTGCTCAAATATTGCACAGTTTCAGATCTGTTGGGATTGGATTCGACAGAGCTGTCGGTGGCTGTAATTTTGAGGTAATAGGTTTTGTTTTCTTCCAGACCAGCGACATTGACTGCATGCGTGACACTTAAAGTATCATTCGCGGTTTTAATTAAATTTGTAAGACCTGCATCATCATAAACATTGACTTCTGCCGTGGTGGCCAAAGCTGAATTGCCATCGGCAGCATCCACTGTCTTGAAAATCACACTAGCACTGGTCTTTGCAATGTTGCCCACGTATGGATCAGACTCAAAGGCCACCTCCGTGTCAGTCAACACTGGACCTGCGCCAGGAGCATAGCACACTTTGTCCGCAACTCTTGAAATATCCCCGTTATTATCCTGAATCGTAAGACCATAGCAATAGGTCGCAGCGCCATTTAAATCTTTAAACACTTGATAGTTTTGATTCTTGTTTTCAATACCTTGATTTTGCGTTGGAGCACAATCCACGCCTTCGCAGTGCAAGACATTGTATTGCTTGAAATTTCCAGTTCCCTCAACAGTTGGGATGTCCCACTTTAAAATTGATCCAGTGAAAGTTGCGCTAGTAAGATCGGTGTAGGCGAAATTTTCTGGAGTGCTTGGAGTCAGCGCTACAATCTCCCCAGAAACATTGCCAACTTTGTCTGTGAGTTTAAGGCAAGCCTTCTTAATGGAACTATTGGTGTCATCATAGGTGAAAGTGGTTTGACCCGAAAGAGTTTCGGTTGCTGCTCCCGTGAAATCGCAAGCGCCATTATTATCTTGCAGCTTAATTTGAGCTCCCATGTCTGTCATGTCTACGCCGTAATCATCGGGCTTGATGATGACTTTAATTTTTTCATTCTCACTGGCACGATCAAGCTTGAAAAATCCAGCTGGTTGACTGGCAATCGGCGCAGTTGTATCAATCTGGATTGTCTTATTGGAATCCAGATTCTCAGTGATGCCAGCCAAACTAGTTCCATCTTGAGTGTTGATTGGATCAGCAGTGTCACTGACGGCTTGCGAAACAATGGCAGCCACTCGCAGCTTACTGGAATCTTCAGCTGAGTTTGTCGCCCCCACTGTATATATTCCAGTCAAAGTGTTACCGTTTTCAATCGTGTCTAAAGTGAGCTGCTTGCCAGAGTCCAAATTGATGAGTATGGTTCCATTTGAGATTGCTTCATCGTAAGTGGCAATGATTTTGATGACAGCGCCTGGGCCATAAATTCCAGTGGTCTTATCAGTGGTCAGAGTTTGCAGCTGCGGTTTGAGATTATCAAATTCCACACTGGCAGCGGAAGCTGCGCTTTCATTGCCAGCAGCATCGGCAAATTTCACCGTCACAGTCTTGCTGCCATTGGTTGTGTTTCCTCCGCAAACACTTGAGGTGATGTCGAAAGTATTAATGGTTGCATTGTAATCGATTGGAGCGCACCAAGTTGTTCCACCATTGAGTGAGAAGATGACCTTGGAAAGATTGAGATTATCAGTGGCGCTTAAAGTGATGTTAGGAGTGGAATCGCCTGTTTTTCCATTGGTGTTTTGAATAGCAATCGGCGTTGCGCCCAAAGCTGGAGCAGCAGTGTCAATTTGGAAACCGGAGAGATTAATCACTGGGTCTCCAGCATTAGTTGCATAAGTTCCATCCAAAATATTTCCAATGTAGTTTGCAGGAGCTCCTTTGCCATCCAACACATTTTGCTCAAGCACAGCTTCCACTTTCAAGTCATTAGCATTTTCATTTGCTTGGACGCTGTAGAAAGCTGTCAGTTTTTTGCCGGCCGCAGAATTGGTCAAAGTGATTTCGTGTGAGCCTGAGCCGGTGTTGAGTTTAACTTTCACATTTCCATTGGCTTGAATGGTTTTGTTGTAATTGGCGACCAAAGTGAAAGCATTGTTCTGCTGCTTGAAAGCAGTGACACTATTGTTTTCAATCGTAAAGCTGTTAAGAATCGGCGGGGTGGTGTCAATGACAATTGAACTTCCGCGCGCTACCAAATTCATATTATCTTCAATCGTCGCCAGAGTTTGAGCTTGGACATTGCCAGCTTGATCGCTCACTGATTGTGCCAAGATTTGTTCAATCTTGAGTGGATCAGGGGTAGTGTCATAGCCTGTTCTTGGAGCGCCGATAGTAAAGCTGCCTTGCAATTTGGTTGTTTCCAGAACTTGATCTAGGGTGACATTGACTATGGCGCTCATTGGTCCCACTCTCACTTGCACATTTCCAGTGGCAACTGCTTCATCATAGACAGCCACCAAATTGATGTCGCCTGAAGCGGTTGGGTCGCCCACAATTGAATCAGGAGAAGTTGAATAGAAATACAAAAGGGTTGGCGCAATGGTGTCCACTGTCATGGCATCTGAAGCTGGACTTGTCTGGACATTGCCAGCTTTGTCAGTGGCGATGATTTGATAGAAATATGTATCATCAGCCAGGGTGCTGTCCGTGAAAGATGGACTGCCAGTTTCCAGTGTGGTCGTATCTGTGATGGTTTGGATGGTGGCAAAATTGTCACCCACTGTGTCAGTCTTTCTTTGTACCTCATATTTAGTAAGACCATTAGTGTCAGTGAATTGATCCCAAGTGATTGTTGGAGTGTTGTCATTGGTCAGACTTGGAACATTTGGTTTGGCAACATTGGTAGGTTTGGTTGTATCCCAAATTAAATTTAGAGTTTTAGTGGTGGCGTTGCCTGAGTTGTCAGTGATAACAACTTGCAAAACATAGATTCCATCTGTGTTGGCACTGATTGTTGTTTGACTGGCAGCATCTGAACCAAAAGTAATGTCGCCAGGTCCAGAAACTTTTGACCAAGCATAGGTGGCGATGCCTGAACCGTCGGAATCTTGTGCATTCAAATTATTGGAAGTGAACTGATCCTTGGTAATGATGTCAGTCAAGTCATTAGCGGTTGGCGCAAGGTTATCAATGACAATATTGGTGACAGCGTCTAGATTGGCAGCTGGAGTGAAATTGGTCAGGGTGTTGGTGAAATTATCAGTAATGGCAGCAGTGGCAGCAACAAAAGGCGTATTTAATTTTAATTTTTCCCCTGTGGGAGTTTTTTCATCTGCGCCGATTACATACTGACAAGTGGCCACATTGCTGTTTACAATTGAAGTTGCAATGGTGCAAGTGCCTGAATTTAAAGTCAGAACAATGATCTTGCCGCCAGTGGCATCAAAATTGATGTTTTCCGAGAAATTTACTGTCAGTGGAATCTGCGTGGAATTTTTGTTGAGATACAAAGTGTCTGCTCCCGTGGCAGTGTGAGCTTCATCAGTGGTGATGGAGGTGATGGTTGGAGCTTGAAGGTCAAGGGTTTGCGCAGAAACTTGAGCCGAGCCAATCGTGTTAAATCCAAATGAATCAGCATCATGTGCAATGACTTTAAGTTCCAAACCAGTCAGATTGTTTCCAGTCAAATTACTATTTACGTCTGCGCGCGGATTCCAAACAAAGACCTTGGTCGGGGTGGTAGTTTTGGCTCCAGCTGTGCCATCTTCAGCCAATGCATCGCAAGTCCCATCTGAACAGCCACCCACTGTTTGCAAAGCAGTTGGAGCTAGAAAGAAAACTTCAGCATTATTGGCATGCGTAGTGGCAGTCGTTGGATAGGAAGCTGCCAAATCTACATGGCGAGCCAAGATATTTCTTTGGTTGCCGGTCAAGGTGCCAGCGGCATCATCAAAAGTGAGGAGTTCTTTGTCAATCAACATGGTTCCCTGTTTCGGAATCGGACTGCTGCTTGCATTATTGAAAGTGATGGTGCCAGTTTGGGTGTCAGTCAACTCTGGGGCAGTGATGCCAGCATCGGAGCGATACAAAAGAGCAGTTTTGATGGCAGCTGAAGGTGTGCCATGCATGATCTTATTTAAGTCATCATAGGTTTCAGAAACCGTATACTCACTATGGAAAGATCCATCCGGATATTGCTTGAGTTTGGTTGGATCAGTGTCGATGGTGACTTCCGGTGGTACATTGTAGGCATATTGCATGGTCACATCAGAAAGAGTGGGAGCAATGTCACCACTGTTTGATTTGAGAAAGGTTGCATATTGAATCCATTGATCAGAATTGTGATCTTTTTGGGTGGCATTGATGTCGGTGACGCCAAGTTTGTCAGTGTAAAAATCACTGATTCCTCCGCCTGGAGCTGCATCGCAAGCAGTTGGACCGCACCACTCTCCCCAGGTCACATTGTCAGGCGAAGTTCTGATTTGAAATTTAACTGTGCCGTCAGTGGTGTCATTGCCAGCGGTCCAGGTTAATTTCTGCATGGAATTAACAGTATTGGTAGTGTTATATGGCGAAGAAAGCAACTTCTGGAAAGTTGTTGGATAGGCATTAAAATTCAGCAAGATATCATTCAGCTTGGCGCTGGAACTGCTATCGCCAGCAAAAGCTGCTTGATACTGAATGTAACGATCTCCTGCAGTCACACAATTATTTGGAGTCGCTGAAGTCAGCGCCGCTGTGGTGACCGCCCCAGTGATGGAAATTGGGCTGCAAAAAGTGGACAAGGATTTTGTCGTGTTTTCTGCGCTGCAATCAGCTGTGACGCAAGAGCGCACTTTCAATGAAAGTGTTTGCGCGCCAGCAATTTGAACAGTGTTCAAGGTGAAATTTCCCCAACTGACATTTTTTTGTCCGGTGTCGATGATGGCGGAAGTGTAGTTGCCAGCAGTCTGATAAGAAATTGAAGAAGTCGCAATCACTTCCTCCAAGAGTGGGGATTCTGACAAATCGATGCTAGCATTCAAGGTCGCCTTGTACCAAAGATAACGCTCACTGCCAGCACATCCCACCATATTACCAGTAATTATTCCTTCATTTAAACCTGAAACAAAGTTACATCCAGTAGTGCTCAGGTCTGATGGAGGATTGTTACCATCAGCACTACTTTTGACACGCACATTCACAGAAGTCGTGCCGATTCCATTAAGTGATCCGTGCTTAGTAAATTTAAAATCTTTCCAACTAGATCCAGCTCCTGCATCCATAAAAGATACATACGTTCCCTGACCATTATATCCGCCCGAAAGCGCAAAGAGTGTATTATTAGCTGGATTTAAAACCACAACAGGATAACTATTAAATTCAACACCTCCACCATTACCATCCCCCAATTGACCGTAGCTATTTTTTCCCCAACAGCGCAGAGTTTTGTCTTGCAAAATGGCACATGTTTTATAAAATCCTCCTTGTACTTTCGCAACGCCTACAAGGTCACCAGCGGAACCAAATACATTAGAAACCTTGGTTGGTAAACTTTTATTAGCAGTTGCTCCATTGCCAAGCGCTCCGGAGCTACCACCCCCCCAACAAGAAACACTGCCATCGTTACCAGTTGCGCAAATATTGTACGCAGCAGCTGAAATGTTAGCAACACCACTTAAGAGACCCGTACCCAATGCATCCTTAACTGGGAGCGGATATGCATGATTACTTGAATCAGTCGTGTTTTGCCCTAGCTGACCATACAAATTACTCCCCCAACAAGCCACACTACCATCCTGCATTCTAGCGCAAGCAGTGGTGGCACCAATTGAAATGTCTGACACATTAGAAAGAAGCCCCACATAATTAACACCCTTGACTTGATATGGCAATATTTTAGTTGTCGTCGTTCCACTTCCCAAAATACCAGAAGTTCCAGCTCCCCAACAATAGGCGCTACCATCAATCTGCACACTACAAGTAGTTGTGTTTCCGGTCGTAATTTTGGCCACATTTACTAGAAAACCAGTACCAGCACTATCCTTAACTTGCACCGCACTAGTGTGTGCAGATGAGTCCATTGCATTGATGCCCAATTGCCCAAAATCATTTCTTCCCCAACAAGAAACAGTATTATCATTTTTTCTGGCGCAAACATACGCATAGCCGACATCAATCTGACTAACATTAGTCAAAAACCCACTGCCGTCAATCAAGTCCTTAACTTGCACTGGCAAATATTTATTCACCGTGGACCCGTCGCCAAGTTGCCCATAAAGATTACTGCCCCAACACCACACGGTTCCATCTGTTTTGAGCGCGCAAGTGAAGTCCGATCCAACGTTAATTTGAAGAGCCCCAGCAAAATAACCCGTGCCAGCAGCATCCTTGACGCGTTCAGGCAATTTATTGTAAGCAGTGGTTGTGCCATTATTAGTGCCAATTCCGAGATCCCCTGAGTGATTGTCTCCCCAACAAAACACAGCCCCATCAGTTCTGACGGCGCAAGCATGCTCAGCTGAATAAATGCCACCTGAAACACTTTGCACTTCCAGAAAAGCGCCTAGCCCTGAAATCACATTGACCGGGTAAGCCAAATCTACTGTCAAGTTATTGCCAATTTTTCCACCACCATTATATCCCCAACAATACAGCGTGCCATTGACAGTTGCAGCGCATCTTGAGGAGCCATAACCATATATAGCAGCTGCATTTAAAAAGCCTTGATTATTCAAGCCATGCACTTGAGTGGGCGTTGGTTGTGGATTTGTCGTTGTGCCATTACCCAATGAACCATTAAAATTAGTTCCCCAACCCCAAACTGTATCGTCATTTTTCAAGGCAAGTGGTGCACCACTTATGCCTATTGAAATCATGGTCACGCCTGAAAGTCCTGCCACCTGAACTGGCACATTTTGGCTTGCCAGAGGAGCATCATTGCCAAGCTCACCATACGTATCATCCCCCCAACTCCAAACCGTGCCGTCAGTTTCTCGCAAAGCAAATACATCTACAGTGAAAGCTCCACCCGCTGCATACAATTTGGCTATGCCACTCACACCTGCAACCTTAGTAGGGATGGAAACTGTCGTACCAGCAGCGACTCCTAGCCCCAAAGATCCATAATTATCAGACCCCCAGCAATACACATCTCCATTACTTTTTAGGGAGCATTCAGATCTATTATTCATCACAAAATCCACATTATCTGTTCCAGCACTAACCAGGATTGGCACATACGAAGAATTCAAAGCACCATTGCCCAATTGTCCATAACTGCCACTCCCCCAACACCAAATTGAATTGTCATTTTTGAGGGCGCAAGCATTGCTATAAGCATACATATCAACTTTTTTAATTCCAGTGAAATTTGCAATTTTAGCAGGATTAAGATTAACAGCAAGACTACCATTTCCCAACACACCATTTTGATTATCATTTCCCCAACACCACACCTCCTGATTGACGTCAATCAAGCAAGCAGTGCGCTCACCAATCACCACCTCCAAGACTGCAGGAATTTGCCTGGAACTGTTATTCACCAAAAATGGTATAGGTGTTTGAACTGCTGTGCCAGTCCCTATTTGTCCATAAGCATTAGCACCCCAGCACCATAATTCACCAGTTGTCGAAAGAGCGCAATTATTAGTCGTGGCATCCTTGCTCTCAAATATTTTCGTGATATTGCTCAAACTTTCAATGCGCACTGGCATAAGAGAATTGGCGCCCACTGTTCCCTGAAGTCCACCCCACCACCAAACAGTACCATCGGATTTCAGGGCTACGGTACTCACCCCTCCCGTGAGCACCATCGGTGTCACACTGCCACCCACTTGCGTCAAATTGACACTGGCACCTGTGCCAATTGTCCCATTTTGCGTCGTGCTGGAAAAAGCTTGCGAACCGCGATTGTTCCAACCTCCTTGCGGCGAACTTGAACTGGCTGTGACAGCAGTGTCATCAGTTTGTGTCAAAGTTCCAGCTGAAGATTGTGCCAACTGCACAGCGCCATCCACTCCTTGCCCGCCAGTTGTTGGCGCAGGACTGATGGCCACTTTGCCAGAGTCAAAATTGCTGCCAGTCAAATTGAAACCGTCCACTGCGTCGCCAGCATAGGATTGTGATTTGCTGCCAGCCATGGTTGAAAGAGTGAGTGCAGAATCTCCTGGCGCAGGCGTGGTGATAGCAATGTTAGCATCCATGGACTGAAAAGTTGTGCCAGCTGCAGCCCTGGAAATGGTGGCAGCTGAAGTAGCTGAAGAATCCCAACTGGTTTGACTCCACAAAAAGTTAGCCGCACTGGAGCGACTTGGATTCATGATATAGGGCGCCACAATAAAGGCCACGATGACCATAGCCATCGCCGAAGAAAGAGAAACTGTCAGTCGACGCATTTTCTTTTGATAATTTTTCAGTTCAGAATATGAACCAAATTTAACCGTGAGCTGATACGTTCCGTCAGAATTTTTAATCAATTCCTGAATGCGCAGATGATTTTCTGCCGCTGACTTAAAGAGGATGTGATAATGATCAACTGCCTTTGCCTTGATTTTAGTGATGAAAACTAATAATTTTTCTTTTAACATTTTTTTATTTTTAAGCCTCAAATAAATACATGTATTAATAATCTAAATTATATCATATTTTTCATTGCTGGCCTAGTAAATTTTCGTAACATATCCACAGCCAAAATTCTAACGCTATCAACTCAAAATCAGTCCGGATCTGAACCAAACTTGGATTATTGATTTTTATCTCATTTTAGGGCAAAATGAATATAACTTACATGTTTCAGACTAATATTGTTTTTTTGCGGCTTCCGTATGAGCAGCAGCGAATGTAAAGCAAGTAAGAAAATAAAAGGGTCAATACCCCAGGGAAAGCCCTGGACCCATTGGGCAGCGAGGCAAGCATCGAGGTACCTGCCTGCCGGTAGGCAGGTTAAACCTTTTGGTATCGTCGCTCACTCGGAAATGATTGTCTGCTGACAAATCATTTCACTCGTTTCGCTAGATAATAATATTAGCCTGAAACGGCAACAAATATATGCCAACATTAGCAACCAATAAAAGAGCGCATTTTGACTATGAACTTCTCGATAAATATGAGGCTGGTTTAGTGCTGACTGGAGCCGAGGTGAAATCCATTAAAACTGGACATATAAGCCTCAAAGGAAGCTTTGTCACCATGCATGAAAGCGAGCTCTACCTCACCAATGCCACTGTTGCACATTATCCCTTCGCCAACTTCAAAATTGCCTATGATCCGACCCGCAGCCGCAAGCTTTTGGTGAAAAAGTCGGAAATCAAGTCTTTAATCGGAAAATTACACGTAAAAGGCTTGACATTGGTGCCCCTTCGTGTGTATACTAAGAGACGACTCATCAAGCTGGAATTTGCTGTAGCGCGCGGAAAAAAGGCCTATGACAAGCGCTCAGACATCGCCAAAAGTGAGTCCAAAAGAAGCATAGACCGAGCTTTGAAAAGCTCGTAAATCCAAAATCTCAATTTCAAATTTCAAATAAAACCAAAAGTCTTAATGACTAGATTTTTTCATTTGAATTTAAATCATTTATTTGGCATTTAGATTTTGACATTTAGATTTTCCGTAACACGAAAGGAAATTGACAATCAGCGCCTCCAACCCTCTCAGAGTGTTGCGGGCGGGGGTTGTTTAGCTTCGACAAGTTGTACTTTTCAAAATATGCAAGTCGATCACCGCTACTGTATCGTAAAAAGTGTGGCGAAGATATAAGTGCAAACTTCATATCAAAGGCGAAAGCCACATTTGCGCAAGCATTTGCTGGTTTCTCACCTGCTTTAGCTTAGGCTCGAAGCCATCAGACTGCTGATTTCTCGTAAGCAGATCCTGGTGTCAAACATGAGAATAGCTTTGCGTGGTTTTCTGGACACGCATAGCAAAATAACTCTGGAAACGGCACTTAGAGGTTTTGTTTATTTCCTACTCTAAATTGTCGTATTTATCGCAAGATAAAATGAAATGAACTAAACTTGTAGAGGATTTTGGGGGGAATAATTTGGACATGGGTGCAATTCCCATCAACTCCACAT
>JAAXUC010000028.1 GCA_013336225.1 Candidatus Moraniibacteriota bacterium | reverse complement strand
GCGGCGGCAAAAGCACAAAACTGAGAAACATTGAAATGATCAAACCAGTCATTGCCAGTGTCATCAAATAGCGTGTTACGAATGGCAAATTATGAGCTAACACACTTTGATTAAACTCTGGCCCACCAAAAATGAGCGGCAACCAGCCAAGCAATGCCAAAATAAAGGCTGAGGTTGCCCAGGAGTGATGCCCCTCAATCATTTCAAAACCGATGCCAAATTTCTTAAAGGCAGAAATTGTCTTATCGGGCCAAAGTGCTCGCATGATCACTGGAAAATTTTCAATGCCGTATGCCCAACGACGTTTTTGTTTATATTGATTCTTAATGGTTTTCCAATAAGTCTCAGCCAACACTGCATCAAGCGAAATTGGCAAATAGATTGGCCTAACCTTATAATCCCCATGATAATATGCAAAGCATTTCCAATAGATGATTGAGTCTTCGCTGATCATATCCAGCGGCCAAAAATTCACTTTCACCAAGGTGTCAAAAGGTTCACTGTGTGAAGAAAAAGTCACCATCTGGACTCGCGTGCTTTGAAACATGTGCCAAAAAGATGAGCCTGTCACAATCACGCGCACAAAAGCGTTGGTGTCCCAGATATTATTATGATACATCGGCAAAGGCTGATATGAACGTTGAAGCCGCTTTGGGTCAGTGATGTAGGCATGCGTAAGTGCTGCAAAATATTGTGCATGACAAACACTGTCACAATCGAAATTTGAAAAGATAACTCGCTTATAATCAATGTTGCGTTCATCCAAATATACCATCAATTTCTTGGCAGCATAGGTTGCGTTGGAAGCCTTGCATTTCATCTCATGTGACTGCACCTCATGCGTTGTCACCAAGAAATCTTTAAAAACTCCTTTGAATTTATTTTCCAAATAATGAACTTTTTCCAAGCGATTCTCTTCATTCTCACGCTCTTCAGTTGCAAGCAAAATGACAATCTGCTGATTTGGAAAATTACTGTCTTTCACTGCCTGAATGGCTGGTTCAATGACCTCCGCTGGCTCATTAGCGGTTGGCAAAAGCACTACATGCACAATTTTACGCCAATCCATGACCTCATGACCAGCATCAGCAATTTGTTGAACTTCTTTTTGATATTCCTTAAGTCTGAAGATCTCACCTTTAATTTGCCTGCGCTCGCTTCGCACATTCATTTCTTTCAAACTAGCACGAAATGCTGAAATTTTTTCTGCAATTGCCAAGGCATACTCGGCAGGATGCACAATGTTCTGGCAACGTTCCCACCAATCAATTTTCTTGCCATTTTGCAGTCTATTATAGGCGACAATGGAATAATAGGTAATAAAAATAGTTCGATAGATCCAATAGATATCAAACATGATGATGAAAACAGCTATCCAGATTGGCAGCAAAAAAGACATCACCAACATGCCAATCAAAGTCAGCCAAGTCAAAATACCAGGAATCATCTCCAAGCTTCTTTGCACCAGGCGATCTTTGGGCTCAGTTGTTTTAGGACTAGGAAAATAAAACATGAGAAATAGTCATCAGTCATCATGTCATCAGTCATCAAAAGAATGACTAACCACAAGACAATATGAAAATTAAATTTAAACTACTGAAGAATAAAATTTTAAAAAATACTTCTTGATTAAGTAAGCCACTGTTTTCTCTAAAATTTTCCTATGATTGTGTCGATTGAGGGAAAATTTTAGCAAGAAAATAAAGAGCGTCGAGAGGATTTTTTCAAAATTTTCATTCTTCAGGAGTTTAATCTTCCTTAATAATTAATCAAAAGCAGGCTAGCTACCGCAATGGAGATGCCTACCTGAACAATAAATGTTGCCAAGATCAACAAATGAGCCACAATACGCTCTTTTTGCTGATAAAACAGATATCCCAGCACCGTATTTACACTAAAAATAACCAATCCAATCAGGGGCAGAAAATAGATTTGCCACCAGGCACCGATAACATCCACCCCGAAGTATACATTATAATGAAGAATGATAGGAAAATCAACTGGTCTAATGAAAAAACCAATTGTGACCCAATTCGCAACATTCACCAAAAGTGCCCCAATAATAACCCACTGCACTAACGCGCTACGAAAAAAATCCTGCAAAAAAAAGTATCCCAATTTTGATTGGACAGCGCTCAAAAGATGCTTAATTTTATTTTTCATGTTTTCCAACATTTTGTAATTTTTAAAAAAGTTCCTGCGGTTTTTCCAGTGCCAACGGTTCAATGGTTTTCTCCTGGTCAGTTATCTTAGCCACATCCTTATCAATCTTTCCAAGCTCCTTATAGGCCGTATTGAAATGATTGACAGTTGTGCCCAATGAACTTCCCAGCTTTTTCAAATATTCCTCATACATCAAGATATGCTTGCCAAGTTTTTCCACATTAACCCTGATCTCCTTGGCACTTTCTTCAATCTTGAAAGCACGCAAACCTTGCAGCACTGTTTGCAGATAAGCCAAAAATGAAGTCGGGGAAACAATGATAACTTTTTTATCCTGAAAGGCATATTCAATCAAATCCCGCGTATTCACGGCCCCCGTGCCAACCTTATTCACCAATAAATCATAGTAAATGGCTTCAGATGGAATGAACATGAAAGCGAAATCCATGGTCCCCTTTTCAGGTCTGATATATTTTGAGGTTTCATCAATGCGATTTTTCAAATCCTGTTTAAAGATTTTTTCCAACTTTTCACGCTCAATATCATCCGTAGCTGTCAAAATTCGCTCATAATTCTCCAACGAAAATTTTGAATCCACTGGGATTATTTTATCTTTCACAAAAACCACTGCATCCACAATCAAATCTTTATCAGTCTTTTCACTTTTGCCAAGTGCATATTGCATTTGATAGGAATTTGGAGGCAAAACGTTTTTCAAAGTTTCTTCCA
>JAAXUC010000020.1 GCA_013336225.1 Candidatus Moraniibacteriota bacterium | reverse complement strand
ACCATCACTGTTCAGCAGCCAGTGGCGAGCTCGTCTTCGTCATCCACTAAAACAACTACCAAGAAATCATAAATCATATAACATTTAACGAGTATGTTTAAAATAAAAACGGCTAAAATAATTGGAATGTTGTTGCTGGTTATCGGCAGTGGCTTGTTAGTTTTTAATTTTGTGCGTGCTGAAGATGATGACGATGATGAAGATGATGACGATAGAATTGAGCAATCCGAGGAAAGAGATGATTCTTCCTCAAAAGTTAAGACAAAAACAATCACTCAGACAATTGTTGTGACTCCGGCCAGAATTGTGACGGAAAATGAGATGAGAGAGGTTTTTTTGCCTGATCGTGACCGTGACGGAATTCCTGATATGGAAGATGCTTACCCTGATACCGCGGAAATCTATATCGTGAAAGATGATAATAAAAACGGAATCGTTGATACATTTGAATATGATAATTGATAATAAATTTTTTCCATGCATTGTTCGCAGTCAATTCAAGGAATTGGGAACAGATATTGATATTCAAATTGTGGCTGGTGATGAAGCTCAAATTGTCATTGCTAATGAAGATATTCAGAAAATCAAAAAGATGTACGTTGATTTCACGGATATCTTCAGTCGTTTCAATCCCAAAAGTGAGCTTTCAAAGTTAAATAAAAATCTTGGCACCTTGCAGGAAGCGTCTTTCCACATGCGCGAAATCGTTTTGCAAGCATTGAAATACAATAAGGAGACAAGGGGTTTTTTTGATCCCAGAATTTTGGATGTTTTGGAACGAGTGGGTTATGCCGATGACTTTGAAAGAGGAATCCGCCAGCTGGCGAAGCGATCCAGTGTTGATGGAAAGGAGTTTGTTTTAAATCGTGACCTAGCCGAAGACTTGAAGCTGAAAAATGACGAAGTTTTTTTTGGAGCAAGAATGGATTTCTCCGGCATTGCAAAGGGATATATCACCGATCAAATTGTGAAATTTTTGATTGAAAAAAAATGGCAGAATTTCTTGATTGATTCTGGTGGGGATATCTTCATGAGCGGCTTGGATGAAGAGGGTGAAAAATGGACAGTTGATGTGGAGGGTATTGATAAGAATAAATTGATTTTTGCACTTAGCAATAGGGCTATTACAACTTCTGGTATTGGCAAAAGAAGATGGGAGATTGAAGGGAAGAGGATGCACCATATTATCAATCCTAAGAATCCTGAACAATTTTCATTTGATTTGAAATCTGTTTCAGTGATTGCTGACTCCACAACCAAGGCTGACGTGCTTGCCAAAACCATCTTTCTGATGGGTAAGGAAAATGGTATACTTTATGTAAGAGAACATGAACTAGCTGTTGTTATGCTGGATTCACGCGGCAGTGCCTGGATTTCATCTAAGGCTAAAGAACTTTTAATATAAGCTATAAATACAATGAAAAAATTGATAATGCTGGTTGCTATTTTGGGGATATTTTCTTTTGGCTATGTCAGTGCGCAGCAAGATGTTGCTGCTAATCAACCATCGTTAATGGTTGATTATATTGATGAGGTGCCAGTTGATTCTGATTTGGATGGACTTACTGATCAAGCAGAAATTCAGATTTATCACACTGATTCAAAAAATCCTGATACAGATAGTGATGGTTATTATGATGGTACGGAGATCCTTTCCGTTGCTGACCCACTCGATGCCGATTCGATTCCTGGAATGCCTCCAATGAGTGATTTGAGCACTTCAGCGACACAGGAAACTCCCTGGGCTTGGTATGTCTCCAGGGTCAGTGGTTTGGTCGGATTCATTCTACTGTATATTTCAATTTTTCTGGCATTGACGATTCGTGTGCCATTTTTGCGCAAGTTGTTTTCTCCACTCTATGCACTCAATGCGCATGGCTGGATCGCGCTGCAGGCAACCATTTTTGCATTTATACACGGAACAGTTTTGATCTTTGACAAATTCATGGGATTCAATCTTTTTGATGTGTTTGTGCCATTTGCTGCAAATTATGAAAGAACCTTGGTGGCATTTGGAACAATTAGTTTTTATTTGATGGTTATCTTGGTTGTGACGTCATATGCTCGCAAGTATCTATCATTTAAGATTTGGAGGGCAGTGCATTTTCTTAATATTGTCTTATATTTTGCCACAATCATGCACGCATTGTATTTGGGAACTGACTTGAAAATTTCACTGGTGCGCAATATTTTTATCATAGCTAATGTGTTTTTAATTGCATTGATGCTGGTTAATATGTTTATTCTAATCAGGCAAAATATTGCCAGAAAAAATGCAGTAGTTCCTAATCCTAAACAAATTCAATAATTCTTGTCGCAAATCAGATAATTCCTTTTTGTCATTCCGGGCAAAGACCCGGAATCCAGCCATTTTTAGTCTCGATATATTTTTTACTGCAACATAAAATAATAATTAGTGCCGAGTCTGGATTCCCGCCTTCGCGGGAATGACACTGTGGTGCATGACTATGCGTATCTATATTAAAGTTTCGCCACGTTCATCAAAAAATGAAGTCGTGAAAATCTCAGAAGGGGAATATAAAGTGAAGCTCACGGCTCCACCTGTTGATGGCAAAGCCAATGAGCTTCTGATTGAAGTTTTGGCCAAACATTTCAAGGTGGCCAAAAGCTTGGTCAGCATTGTTGGTGGGAAAACTGCTAAGATAAAAATGGTGGATATTGGGTAGTGAGTATATTGAGAAAATTTGATACAATAGGCACATGAGTAAATCACGTGTCTTTTTGTTGATACTCCTCAGCTTCTTGGTTGGTGTTTTTGCACGTTCATTTTTTGAAATTAATCAGAACTGCTTTTTCTTGACACTGGTCTGCTCCTTGATTATTTTATTTATATTTTATAGGAATGAATTGGCGAACGTCATTGCTTTCCTTGTTTGCGCTTTTGTTTTTGGTGGCTGGCTGACTGACGGGGAAATTGCCAAAACAAATGACCTTATTTATGTCGGCAAAAATTTCAATGAAAAGGTGATAGTTGAAAAAGTAAGCGAGTCTTCTTTTGGACAAAATTTGATTGTAAAAATGAGGAATGAACCTGCCTCTTCGGCAGACAAGAAAATTTCAATGCTCATGCATGTTCCACAATATCCAGAATATAAATATGGCGACCTGCTTTCAATTTCCTGTGCTGCTAAAGCAATTGAAAACCGGGATCCAAGTTTTGATTATCGAATGTATATGGCAAAAGAGGGTGTGCTGTATCAGTGTGATAAAGGCAAGGCAAATAAAGTCGGAGAAAATCAAGGGAGCTGGATATACGCAAAAATAATCTCAGCTAGAAATTTATTTGAAGACAAAATAAGCAGAGTTATTCCAGTCCCATATGGCGCGCTGGGTATTGGGCTTTTGCTGGGTGGCAGTGGCGGGCTTTCCAAGGAAATTCAAAATGATTTTTCAGTTACTGGCATGACGCATATTGTGGCAGTTTCTGGATATAACGTGACCATTATTGCTGAATATTTGATTATGCTGGGAATTTCTTTGGGGCTTTGGCGCAAACAGGCGATTTGGTTTGCACTGGTTGGAATTGTTTTGTTTGTGATCATGGCCGGGCTTCCGGCTTCAGCGGTGCGCGCTGGCGTGATGAGCTCAATTTTGCTTTGGGCGATGAAAAATGGACGCTTGGCATCTTCGGAGAATGCGATCATTTTCGCGGCTGCAATCATGCTGTGGCTCAACCCACTTTTACTGAGGTGGGATGTTGGTTTTCAACTTTCCTTTTTGGCAACCTTGGGAATTGTCATGACATCATCTTTTTGGGAAAAAAGTTTTGTCAAAAAAAATCGCGCCTTAGGAATTTCCGAGATGATCACGCTTTCACTGAGTGCGCAGATTTTCGTGCTGCCAATCATTGCCTATAATTTTCACCTCGCCTCACTGGTTTCACTGCTGGCCAATGTTTTGATTTTACCGATCATTCCGCTTTCGATGCTGTTGGTTTTTCTGGTCTGTGTGTTCGGTTTTCTTTTTCTGCCACTGTCTATTGTTTTTGCTTGGCTGGCATTCCTGCTTTTGTTTTATGAAATAAGATTGATTAATGTGTTGGCGCAGTTTCCCTGGGCAAGTGTTAGTATTGAAAAAGTCAGTGAGTGGTGGATAGTTGTATATTATTGTATTCTGACTTTAGTTATCTATTTTTTGAAAAAACGCGAAAACATTGCTGAAGAGAAATAAGCTTCTTTGTCATTCCCGCGGAGGCGCGAATCCAGGCTATGTCATTGAAAAATAGCTCGTGAGATAAACTCGCTTGCTTGACTATTTTCCTTTCTGGCACGCTTTTGGATAAATGCTCAATATCCAAAAGCTCCGATTCGCTCTCGCTGCATATGGGCCATAAAGAAAAATAGTCTCACAGCTAAAATTTAAGTGTGTAAACTCTGATAATAAAATGCGAAATAATCGAAAATCGATGTATGGCTTATTGATTGCCATGTTGGCGATGGCGGCAATTTTGCTTGTGATTATTTTGCATGGAAAAAGTGTGCCACTGCAGGTGATTTTTTTGGATGTGGGACAGGGCGATAGTATTTTGATTTCCGAGGGTAGTCAGCAAATCCTGATTGATGGCGGAAAGGATGGTAAGTTGCTGCTGGAAAAATTAGGAAAATATGTTCCATTTTGGGACAGGAAAATTGAGGCAATCATTGAGACGCATCCAGATGCTGATCATATCGGGGGACTGATCGATGTTCTAAGTGTGTATCAGGTGGATGCAATTCTTGAAACAAAAATGCAAAGCGAGTCACAAACTTTCAAGAAACTGGAAGATCTGATTTCGGAAAATAAGATTGAAAAAATTGAAGCCAAAAAAGATGTGATCATTAGATTTGCCGATGGCGCAGTGGCTGAAATTTTATATCCCTTTGAATCAGTGACTGATATAAATGGCGGTGATACGAATATGTATAGCGTGGTGGTGAAATTGACGGTAGGTGAAAATAAATTCCTGCTGACTGGCGACTTGCCAGCAACCGAGGAAAATAAATTGCTGGAAAATGAAATTGATATTTCCGCTCAATTTTTGAAGGTGTCACATCATGGCAGTAAATATGCCACCAGCAGTGATTTTCTTGATGCTGTGAAGCCACAGGAGGCCATAATCTCGGTGGGCAAAAATAATTCCTATGGACATCCGAATCAAGAAGTCCTGCAAAGACTCTTGCAACACCGGATAAATATTCTCAGAACCGACGAATCAGGTGATATTGTTTATGACTGTATGGATAATAAATGTATATTAAAAAGTTTCTAGTCGTTTCTGTATTTCATATCTGTATTTTTTTGCCTAATGAAGATACTGTGGCAAAAAGAACTTGTCATTCCCGCGAAGGCGGGAATCCAGGATTTAACACATCTATCATTTTTTATCCTAGATCCCGGATCAAGTCCGGGACGACATTGCTATGTCGATTCTTTAACGCTCATCACTTGTTTTTCACCGTAGTTTATGCTCGGAACGGGTATACTTCATATGGTAAAAAAATACAGATACGAAATGCATTTTGTATTCCGCATTTCTTTTAGTGCATAAATGTAAAATATAAATACGTGAAAGAGTGAGAATGATTTTTCTTTTTTCGCCTAAAACAAGTCACCTTAGTGTTATGTCAAAAAGTTGCAATTGTTTTTCGGTGATAAAAAGAAAAAGGCATTCGAACGATTACTTGCCTCAAGCTAAAATATCCAAGTGCTTTGACTGTTTGTTTATTTTAAGATATCCTATTTAGAGTAATTAAATTAAAAAATATTAGTATGCAACACCCAAAGAAAGAAAGGACATTTGTGATCCTTAAGCCAGATGCAATTCAACGAAATTTTATCGGAGAAATCATTTCACGTTTTGAACGAACTGGACTTAAGATAACTGCAATGAAGATGTTGGTGCCAATGGCTGAGCAATGCTGGTCACATTATAATAAAGATGAAGCATGGTTCCAATCAAAAGGAGAAAGAATTGTGAAAGGACGCGAAGAGATGAAACTTCCAGTGGAAAAAGAAGCTATTGAATATGGTCGCGATATTATTGGTCAATTGGTGACATTTATGACTTCAGGACCGGTGCTTGCGATGGTGATTGAAGGCAATTCTGCAGTGGGAATTGTGACTAAACTTGTGGGTGGAACTGAACCCCTAACCTCTGACATTGGAACAATCCGTGGAGATCTCACTATTGATTCATATGACTTGGCAGGACTTGATTCTCGCGCTGTGCGAAACTTGATTCATTGCTCTGATAAGCCAGAGGAAGCAGAAAGAGAGATTAAGATTTGGTTTAAAGAGGAAGAAATTATTGCCTACCGTTCAATCGCTGAAGCAATGCTCTATGATGTAAATCTTGACGGCATCTTGGAATAGCTTGTGGCTGAAAAAAATTAGACACATAGAGCTGACTGAAAAGTCAGCTCTATTTCTTTTTGTGCTATTTTTACTATTGACAAAGATATTAATTTATGTAAAAATAATCCAATGAAAATCTAATAAATTTTTGAATGATTAGTTTTTTAACAATAAAAAAGGAGGAGTTAAGGAATGGAAAAGGGTGGTGATACTTTTGATGTATATGTCGTTTGGCGTAAAATTGAGAATGATTCAAGTTTGGCAAATTTGCTTAGCTGTCGTGATGAGTTGCTAGCAGAAACTGCCAACAGGGAAATGACAGAGATAGAAACCGCAGTTCACAGTCATTTGAAGGTGAAAGTAGCGCAGCATGCTTTGGAAATTACAAATTTCCAAAGTGTTACTTGAGCATACAATGCTTTTTATGAGGAATGGTATTTGTAGTTTTGAATAAATGACTATTAAAAAGGAGGTAGGACGATGCCAGAAAAAAATCATAATCATTGCAATCGTGTTCCAGAAACCAGTCGGTGTAATAAGCTTAAGCAGAAGGATAAATGTCCGGCTAAGGCGATTGGAAAAATATGTATCTCGCCAAATGCTAATAAGAAAATATCTATCAGTCATGTGATTCCAGGTAAATATGCTGGCTTAAGTGTAATTGCTTGAGCGTGAAAGGGGATAATCATGAAAGAGCGCTTGATTGAAATAAATAAGGCACTTAAAAATCTTAATTATGAGGATATTGCTTATAATGATGGGCTGATGTCTCAGCGAGCAATGCTGCTCATGTTGGACAAGGAGTTGCCAACTGAATTTTCATTTGGCGTTAGTTGATTTTTTTTTGCTCTTGTTGATTTGTGCACACCACACATTGAGGCAGCGCCAATTACAATGCGGCGTATTGTTTAATAGCAATGGGCAAAAGCAAGAGGTGTATTCAGAAATTCTGAATACACCTCTATTTTTTTATCTATAATTTTGCTATGCTTGGTGTGTGCTAATGAAATTTGTTGCGTTTGCGTATAAAAAGAGAATTGCCTTAATTGAATTTTGTTTATGCTTATAAGTTGGCTGAAAAAAATTGGAATAGTTTTTATTGAGCTGGCCATTATTGTCGGCTTGCTTTCTTATGTGTATCAAAAAAATGATCTGCATGCTCCAAGCCAAATTATTCCAAAGTTGCAGGAGTTGTCTTCCAAGGTGGAAACACAAATAACTCCAAAAGAGGAGTCAGTAAAAACATTTCCTCAATTGCAGGATCCTGTTTCGCGAGTCTTTGCCTGGGAATACAAAGGTGTGAAGTATAGCCTTACTGAAAAATTATATCAATCAACTTATGAGTATTATAAATCTTCTCCCAAAGCTTTTTCCTATGCGGGCGAACTTAATTCCAATTGGCAAGAGCAATATTATGGAATGTTTTTGACTGTCAATCAAGCTGACGATTCAATTGCAACACTTGCAAATGATTTGCGCGATCTCGGCAAGGCTCATCATCTTAGTGATGATCAAATTGTGGATCTCACCTTGGCTTTTGTGCAAGCCATTAAATATGATGATGCCAAGGCTGAGAATATTCTGGCGCAAACTGGCACTGAAACGATGCTATATCCCTATGAAACATTGTTTGAACAAGCTGGTGTTTGCTCTGATAAGAGCTTGCTTGCCACGGCCTTGCTGCGTCAGCTGGGATA
>JAAXUC010000014.1 GCA_013336225.1 Candidatus Moraniibacteriota bacterium | reverse complement strand
CTGAGAATATTCTGGCGCAAACTGGCACTGAAACGATGCTATATCCCTATGAAACATTGTTTGAACAAGCTGGTGTTTGCTCTGATAAGAGCTTGCTTGCCACGGCCTTGCTGCGTCAGCTGGGATACGGCACTGCGATTTTTGCGTATGAGCAAGATAATCACATGGCCATTGGAATTGCTTGTCCAAAAGCTGCTTCAACTTATGGCAGCGGATATTGCTACGGCGAGACAACCAGTGTGGGAAATAAAATTGGCATTGTTCCAACTTTCGATACGACCAGCAATAAAGCAGTTGGGGCTGAGGATTTGTCCGTGCTTGATTCCAGCAAGACTCAGCAAGCAAATTTGCAGCCCCTGGGGCAAGTCACGATTTATCAAAAAACAGTTGGTAGGGAATATGTTGGCATCATAGAAACAAATAAAATCATCGCTGAAATTAGTAGTCTCAAAAAAAACATAGCAACACTGCTTCCTCAGCTTCAGCAACAGAAAAAAAATGTTGCAAGTGAGGAAAAAAAGTTGGCAGGCATGAAAAAAACTCTCGAATCATATCAAAATGGTGAAAGTGTGGAAAAATATAATGCTCTCGTGAGTGAATACAATGATTTTTTGGAAAAATATAAAAAAGACGTAAAAAAATACAATGAAATGGCAGGGCTTTACAATAAAGCTGTGCAGAGGTATAACGTATTGATCAAGCAATAATGAGAAAATATATATTAAAACATTTTAATGTTTGCTTGTCAACACTCCTTAAAGGGGGTGGAAGTTTTTCTTTAAATGAAGGTATTTCACTTCAGGATTGGCTCGATAATGACGAAAGTTCCAATAATTCAATTGATGAAACGAAAATGAGTGTTCAGAAGAAAATGACGCTGCGAAGCGAAAAAATTGAATATACTGTGCGCAAACACAGAACCGCAAAACGGCTCAAATTGGTCATTTCTTGCGACGGAAATTGCACTGTGACGCTTCCTTGGCGCATGGGCTTTGTTAGTGCTGATGATTTTATCCGCAAAAATGCCCAGTGGGTGCTTGAAAAAATGAAGGCCATGAAGAAAATTGGCAAAAACAGTCTTTTTGCGCGGCATGATCGGGTGGAATATTTGAAATTGAAGGAGCACGCTCGGGCCATGGTGGCCAGGCGGCTTGAGAAATATGCTGAATTTTATGGTTTTGAATATAAGGGAGTGGCAATTCGCAATCAGAAAACTCGTTGGGGTTCATGCTCTTCAAAGGGCAATTTGAATTTCAACTACAAAATTCTGCTTTTGCCGCAACGTCACGCTGACTACATTATTGTTCACGAACTTTGTCATCTGAAAGAATTCAATCACGGCAAGCGTTTCTGGAATCTGGTCGGCCAGACAATCCCAGAATATGAAAAGATTGTGAAACAATTGAAGGTTTTGTGAAATAACGTAGTGTAGCAACAATTAAACTAAGGGAGGAACTCAGTCATGGCATCTTTTAAAGTACCAAATGAGATTTCATTAGAAGAGTTTGAAAAAAGGGTTTTTGGGAACAATGTTCCAGTGATGGTTTTCTTTTTCGATCCAGAGTGTGGTGAGTGTGAAGAATATGCGCCTTATGTTGTGGATATTTCTGAAAATATAGAAATTCCGCCCTTGGCAGTATTTAGTTTAAATGAGAAGAAGTATCCAAATTTTCGTAAGAAATTTCGGATGGCAAGTGAATCACATTTTCTTTTTGTTAAAGATGGTAAGATATTTGATGAAGCTCCTTTAAATAGACGCGGTGTTGGTATTATTCTTAATGAGATAAATTTTGTGAAGTAGTTTTTTGTTTCAAATTGGAAAGGGATGTGCGTAAAAACGTGCATCCCTTTTAAATATTTCGTGTTATAATTAAAATAATAAAAAATAAAATTATAAATTTATGCGAAAACTATTTTTGGATATTGAAACTTTGCCAGCCGAAGAATCAAAAATGGCAACATTACGATTGCTTTTTGATAAAAAAAATCCGCAGTTTGAGCAGGAAAAATTTGATGAATTTGTGGCCAAGACAAATTTTGATGGAGCGTTTGGCAGAATTTTATGCATCGGATATGCCGTGGATGATGAAGCTCCGCAAAATTTCTATAATGAAAATAATGAGAAAGAAACGCTCAGACAATTCTGGGAATTGGTGAGCAGTATCAGTATTCAGCCGAGAAGTTCGCAATATCCTGATTATGGCGTGCAATTTGTTGGGCACAACGTGATGGATTTTGATTTGCGCTTCATCTATCAACGGTCCATCGTTTTGGGCGTGCTGCCAAGTTATGATTTGAATTTTGCGCGCTATCGTGGCTATCCGATTTATGACACCATGAAAGAATGGGTTAAATGGTCAAACAATTCAATCGGACTTGAATTCTTGGCCTTGGCTCTTGACATTCCTTCGCCAAAAGATGGAATTGACGGATCGCAAGTCGCACAATTTTTTGCAGATGGAAAAGTGAATGACATTTTGGAATATTGCAAGCGCGACGTGGAAACAACCCGCGCAGTCTATCGAAAAATGAATTTTGAAAAACCAAGCAATAAATTGTTCTAATTGAATGATGATGAGAACGAGAATGATTTTTGTTTTTTCGCCTAAAACGAGTCACGCTGGTGTTATGTCAAAAAGTTGCAATTGTTTTTCGGTGATAAAAACAAAAAGGCATTTGAGTGATTAGCACACTATTAATTTGAAAGAAGTTTGAAATTATTCGCGTAAACTAAACCATGATGAAAAAAATATCTGAAAAAATTGTCACAATCAAAGACAAGGGAGCAGAACTTGAAAAGGAGATTCGTGAAAAAACCCTTGGCTATATCATCACAAGTTTCGGACTTGTGGCGGGTTTGGCTTGGAATGATGCCATCAAAGCTTTCATTGAAAGATTCTTCTCTGATCCAGGAAATGGACTGAAAGCTAAGTTTCTATACGCAGCACTTTTGACAGTTGTTATGGTGGCTGTCTCACTGTATTTGTCCAGAATCTTTAAAGTGGAAAAGAAGAAAAAAGACGTTGAAACTACAGTTGAAAAAACTATTAAGGAAAAAACTGCTGCAAAAAAGAAATAAGCACTTCGTGCTTGAAATTGCGTCGCTCGTCACAAATGAAAGTATTTGCTAATACTTTTATTTGCTGACTCACTAGCAATTATAAAAACCTTGTCATTCCTGCCTTCGCAGGAATGACAATATTAAAAATCCCTCAGTCTTGCGACAAGGGATTTTTTGAAAGATGTTGGCTGAAAATTACACTTCTTTATTTTCAGTTTTGATGCATTTGGTGCAGATTTTAGCCTTTTTGCCATCAATCTTTTTGCTCTGAATGTTGATGGAAAACTTTCTTTTAGTTGCGATATTTGAATGACTTCGAGAATTTCCAGCAATTGTTCCTCGGCCACACACGCTGCATGTTTTACTCATAGTTATTAGTCGTTATAAGCGGTTGATTTATTACAGATCTCAGTGTATCATATATATTGAGTTTTGGCAATAGGTGGATATCGTAAAATATATTTAAATAATATTATGGATTTAAATTCAATTGTGCTGATAGGGTTTTATATCCTTATCCTTATATATACCATCATCATTCATGAAGTCGCACATGGCTTCGTGGCTCTTTGGCTGGGAGATTCAACGGCAAAATATGCTGATAGGCTCAATTTCAATCCAATCAAGCATATTGATCCTTGGGGATCAATCGTGGTGCCATTATTCATGATCATGACTTCCGGCTTTGCTTTTGGTTGGGCCAAACCGGTGCCATACAATCCATATAACCTGAGAAATCAGAAATGGGGACCAGCACTCGTGGCATTGGGTGGTCCAGGTTCAAACATCTTGATTGCTCTGGTGTTTGCTTTTATTGCTCACATGATCACAATTCCAGTCTCAGTTAAGCTGGCCATTATTAACAATTTCAACAATTGGTCTGATGTTTCAACACTTATTTCTGGTTCGGTTGGATCAATTTTCTTTGAAATTTCAATGTTGGTTATTTTCTGGAATGTAATTTTGGCTTTTTTTAATCTGATTCCATTTCCGCCCTTGGATGGCTCAAAACTGCTGTTTGCTGTTTTCCCGGTTCGGACTGAAGTGATGATTATGCTGGAACAATATGGCTTCATGCTGCTGCTTTTGTTTATCTTGCTCTTTTCAACCCCATTGGGAATCTTTCTTAATCTTATGTTGAATCTTTTCTTTGGACTGACCATATAGCTATTCCAAGGGCGTGGGGTTGACGTATATTAAAATATTGTGTAGAATAGTTTTGCTAGTTTACTAGCCGTTTTTTGTGTAGAAAGATGTCATTTGAGGCTCACTTCGTTCTGGTTGGGATCTTGAATCGATATCTATACATCCATCTTTGAATGGATGTCAATATGTAGTATAAATGAATAAATAAATTCAAAGAGTATGCCGACAATAAATCAGTTAGTGAAAAAAAGCCGAAAATCAGCAGTGAAGAAAACAAAGTCACCAGCAATGACCATGACTTTTAACACTTTGCAAAATAAACCAAAAAAGACTGTGAATCCTTTCAAGCGAGGTGTGTGTATCAAAGTTAGTACCACAACTCCAAAGAAGCCTAACTCTGCTCTTCGAAAGATTGCTAGAGTTCGACTTACAAATGGAATGGAAGTTACTGCTTATATCCCGGGAGTTGGACATAATCTTCAAGAGCATTCAATCGTGATGATTCGTGGAGGACGCGTGAAGGATCTTCCTGGAGTTCGATATCACATTGTGCGTGGAGTTTTGGACAGTGCAGGAGTTGAAGGCCGAAATCGCTCTCGCTCAAAATACGGTGCAAAACGTCCAAAGGCAAAGACTGAATAACTAAAACTTTTGAATAATTAGAATAAACTTAGTATATATGGCACGAAGAAAACGAACATTTGTAAAACAATGGAAACCTGACTCACGATATGGAAATATTTTGGTTGGACGCTTTATTGGAAACGTGATGCAACATGGAAAAAGAAGTGTGGCTGAAAGAGTGATCTATGATTGTTTCGATGTGATTCATGAACGAACCAAAAAAGGCGGATTGAATGTTTTCGAACAAGCAATCAAAAACATTTCTCCTCTTTTGGAACTTAAATCAAAAAGAGTTGGTGGTGCAAACTATCAAGTTCCGATTCAAGTTTCTGGCGAACGTCGTCAAACACTTGCAGTCAGATGGATTCTTGCAGCAGTTCGAGCTAAGAAAGGGAAGTGTATGGCTGAAAAGCTTGCTGATGAATTGATCGATGGATCAAACAAAATCGGATCAGCAATGAAGAAGCGCGATGACACTCACCGTATGGCTGAAGCAAACAAGGCATTTGCCCACTTTGCATAATAAGGTATTCATGATAGAAACTTCTGTTCATAGGGAGTTTCTATCTTTATTATAATTTACAAAAATTAACACTAAAATTTTGAATTTTGAATTTTGAATTTTGAATGAATTTTGAATTCTTTAATGCATTAAAACATTGAAGCATTGGGATTTGATTAAAAATTAGAAATTAAAAATTAGAAATTAGATCAACTATGGCTGACCAGATCAATGAAATCGCAAAATTAAGAAATATCGGTATCATCGCTCATATCGATGGTGGAAAAACCACAACCACTGAACGTATTTTGTTCTACACTGGAATCACTCATAAGATAGGTGAAGTTCATGACGGCTCAGCCACTATGGATTGGATGGAGCAAGAACAAGAGCGTGGAATCACGATCACTTCTGCTGCAACCAAATGTGCTTGGAAAGGTCACCCAATCAATATCATTGACACACCTGGTCATGTTGACTTCACAGTGGAAGTTGAACGCTCACTGCGCGTCTTGGATGGCGCTGTGGTTATTTTTGATGGAAAAGAAGGTGTTGAGCCACAATCTGAAACTGTTTGGCGTCAAGCTGACAAATATAAGGTTCCTCGCATTTGTTTCATCAATAAAATTGACAAAGAAGGAGCTGATTTTGATTTCGTGATCAATTCAATTTGGAATCGTTTGACTCCAAATGCTTTGGCTTTGCAAATGCCGATCGGAGAGCGCAATGAATTTTCTGGTGTGGTTGATTTGATGAAAATGAAGGCCTATTCTTTCGATGGTCCAATGGGTGAAATTGTGGTTGAAGGTGAAATTCCAGCTGAACTTTTAGACAAAGCAAAAGAATGGAGAGAAAAAATGATTGAAAAGATTTCTGAAACCGACGATGCTTTGACTGAGAAATATTTGAACGGAGAAGAAATTTCTGTTGATGAACTCAAAACCGCACTTCGTCAAGGAGTTATTGATGCAAGATTGGTGCCAGTATTCACTGGAACTGCTCTTCGCAACAAAGGCGTACAATTGGTTTTGGATGCTGTGGTTGACTATCTTCCATCTCCTTTGGATGTCACTTCCATCAAAGGAACTGATCCAAAAACAGGTTTGGAAATTGAACGACATGCTGATGACAAAGAACCATTTTCTGCTTTGGCTTTCAAAGTTGCAACTGATCCTTTTGTAGGGCAGCTAACATTTTTCCGTGTCTATTCTGGAACACTTAAAGCTGGTTCATATGTGATCAACTCAACCAATGGGGAAAGAGAACGAATTGGACGAATTTTGCAAATGCATGCAAATCATCGGGAAGAAATTGATGAGATTCGCGCTGGAGGAATTGGAGCATTGGTTGGTCTTAAAAGTACGACCACTGGAGACACTCTTTGCGACGAAGGAAATCAAATTCAACTTGAAAACATTGTCTTTCCTGAGCCTGTGATTGACATCGCTGTTGAACCAAAGACTAAGGCTGATCAAGAAAAAATGGGAGTTGCACTTCGCAAGCTTGCTGGCGAAGATCCAACGCTCAGACTTCGAACTGATGAGGAATCTGGACAAACAATCATTTCAGGAATGGGCGAACTTCATTTGGACATCATTGTTGATCGCATGAAAAGAGAATTTGGAGTTGAAGCCAACATTGGTCAACCACAAGTTGCATATCGCGAAACAATCAAAGGTGAAGCTCAGGCTGAAGGAAAATATGTCAAACAATCTGGAGGACGCGGACAATATGGACATTGCTGGCTTAAAGTTAAACCTCAAGAAGAAAAAGGCAAAGGCTATGAATTCTTTGACGAAATTAAGGGTGGTGTCATCCCACAAGAATTCATCAAACCAATCAATCAAGGAGCACGTGAAGCTTTGGAAAATGGAGTTTTGGCTGGATATCCAATGGTTGACGTGATGGTGACTTTGTATGATGGATCTTTCCATGAAGTTGATTCCAATGAAGCAGCTTTCAAAATCGCTGGTTCAATGGCAGTTCAAGAAGCTTGCAAACGAGCCAACCCAATCATTTTGGAACCTATAATGAAAGTGGTGGTTGTGACTCCTGAACAATTCATGGGAGACGTTGTGGGAGACATCAACTCTCGTCGTGGAATGATCAAGGAAATTAATGATCGTGGAGAAGGAAATGCACGCGTGAAAGAAATTGAAGCAGAAGTTCCATTGGCATCCATGTTTGGATATGTGACTCAACTTCGCTCAATGACTCAAGGACGCGCATCTTCAGTGATGGAATTCAATTCATATAATGAAGTTCCGAAGAATGTTGCTGATGAAATTATCGCAAAAAAATAACCTGTCGCTCTCGAGCGACGGGTTAACCAGTCAGTCGTGACTGACAGGTTAGGGAAATTCAAATACACTTTTAAAAATACAGCCTCGCAAGAGGCTGTATTTTTTGGATTGACAGCACATCTTGTTTGGGGTATGATACATTTTCAATGAGTTTTTTAACAACCACAAATAAAGGGGGGATAACAAATGATGAAAGAATGTGCAATGGACGTTGGCGAGTTGTTTGCCAGAATTTTAATGGTTAATCCAGAAGATTACATTGAGCCAGAAAAAGGCAGTGGTACTTTTGAATTGACTGGTCATCTGATGAATGATTTTGAAAAAAGAATCTACACGGTTTTTCGTCAATTGATTACTGAAAATGAGCAGATCTTCAAGAAGATTGAGGCTGATGAAATTTCCAAAAAAGAAATGGGAAAAGTCAAAGCTGAACTCATAGTTTTGGATGATAAGATTCGTTCAATCAAGCATTTTTTCTATTTCTTGATTTCCGATCGCATCAAAACGTGGGGCTGTAGTCTTGGTGTCAGCAAAGGCTGGAAAATAATCATCCCTGACACTGAAGCTGAAAAGGCAGAGATTGCGGTGGCACTGAACTTGCCAAAGGAATTTCGTCAGTTGTTTGAAGCATTGAGCATGTCTGCCAACAGCAGAACTGAGCCCAGAGATGAAGCAGCGGATAATGTTGCCAACATGGCTCGCAACATGATGCGCCAAAAAGGAAATAGTGTCACTCACTAAAAAACTGCGCACACAAAGAGGTTTGTCATTGGTTATGCCGTGATTCGATGAAGAAGATGAGGTAATAGGTAACACGCTGAATTTAGCAAATAATTTTATATATAAATAAATGTTGGCAAATACCTAAGCCGAGGAGGGCTTACCATGAATAAAAGAGAACCGATAGCATGCCTTTGGGTTGATAATCCGCCATTGCCAGATGCTGTGCGCAATATTTTGATTGAAAAATTGTGCGAACTGAAACCGGGACAGAAAAACATGGAATTTGAGATTGATAGCTTTAGGTGTGATCTGAGTATCCTGGAGGAAGGTGAATTCTTCTGTCTTGGATCAAGCGCAGCAGGACTCAGGTGCAGCATCGTGGTTGAAGGCATCGAGGAGTGGGTAACAGCTCATTTCCTCGCTGACGTGAGCTTGCTATCAAGTAAGCCCATGAAAAAAGGGGCACTTATCCTCCCTCTCTATTGAAAAAGAGGAAAAGATTTTGCAAAGCATATGCAAAGTAAAAAATTTTACACAGCACCAAAAGGTCGGAAATATTTCCGACCTTTTTTAATGCTTGAATGTCAAAGAGTATGGGAGTAGACTTGAGGTAGGTGGGTATTATAATATCTATTACAATATGTACATAATTATTCTCATAAAATAAAATGACAACTAGAAAAGCTCAAGATAAAAACATTCGCAAATTGTGCAAAATCGGCAAACAATCAGTCGGCCTCACTTTGCCAATTGAAATGCTGCGCGAGCTTGGTTGGAAATCAAAACAAAAAGTCGTGGTCAAAAGAATCCATGGGGGAGTGGAGATTAAAGATTGGAAGAAATAAACTTTATATTTAAAAATAGTGAATTAAAATGTTTAGAAATAACAGACAATCAACAGGGTTTATGAGAATAAGACCAGACAAATATAATTTTGTTGGCTTAGGCGTAAATGACCCAAGCAAAAGAGAGACCGAACTTTGGATGATATTGGAGCAATATTCTGAGATTAAAGAAGTTAGAAAAAAATTCATAAAAAATTTAGGAATAAAAAATAGCAACAAGGCCGAAAAGGTTTCTAAGAATTTTCAATCCTTTGTTAGGCAAGCTAAGAATTATTATTTTGCAGCAAAAAAACTACCTAATTCTTCAAGTGCATTGCTTTATTATTACAGTTTTCTTAATTTAATAAAGGCGCTTTTAATATTGCATTATTCTGACAAAATTTCTGGAAAAATAAGCCATGGTCTTCAGGCTAAAGATAAGAGAGGTAATAATTTTAAGGACGAGCATGTACTTTTTCGAGATGGAGTATTTAAACTTTTATATGAACATGAAACTGGTGAGAAAATTAAAGACAAAACTTCTTTTAGCATTAGCACATTGCTTGGATATTGCAATGATATAAGTTATCAATATTCTATCGGTGGTTTTGGAGAAAGTTTAAACGCGAGAGGATTAATGATTTTATTTATAGATAAGAATAGAAATAAAGCCTGGGGAACATTGGCGCTGTATAATTTTGAAAGTATAGAAAAATGCAAAAAGAGAGTTGCAAAATTTAAAGAAAATTATGAAGAGATTTCCATGGATAAGAGTGTTGCAAGAGAATGCTTTAATTTGATGGGAGCTGAAATGCATTCATTTAGATTTTTTGAAGGTAAAGAATATACCGTGGCTCTACCAGATGGAACTTCTGAATTTCAAATTATAAATGAAATTAAAGAATGTACTAAGGGATTTTTAATTCCCAATCTTTACGATGATAAGAATATAGACTTTAATCTTGCAAGTCCATATAAGCAAAGTAATCAAATTTTAATGAATGAATTTCTTTCGATATATGCGGTAATGTTTTATCTTAGCTCTCTTGTTAGATATCAACCATATTATCTTGATAAAATATTAGATAAAAAAGAATCTTGGCTAATCAATAGTTTTATAGAATCCTGTCCTCAAACATTTCTCTTGTATGCTGTTTCTAAAATAACTAGACAAAATTATTCCTTAACTCAAAGGTAAATCAAAAAATTATGAAAACAATATTGATTGACGCAGTTTTTGCACTTGTGGATACGGAGGGAAATGTGTTTAAAGAAATGCATAAGCTTCTTGAAGAATTTCCTAATAGAAAGATTATTCTTACTGGGGCAAATGATGAGCAGATGAAAACATTCAAGTTGCATGATGCGCCATATGAAGTCTTCACATTGAAACATGATCCTGAAAAGATTGACCCAAGATATTATGAAATGATGCTCGAGTATTTTGATTTAAGGACTGATGATGTCATCTATTTCGAACACGCCGAAGAAGCTGCGAAAAGCGCCGAGTCAGTCGGCATCAAAACATATTTCTATGATGCCGAGAAAAAGGATTTAGAAAACCTGAAAGAATTCTTAATTGATAATTTAAAATAGTGAAGTGTTTTGTATTTTGCATCCCTCTGCAACCATATGAAGTACGTAGGCGAAAAACGAGTGATGAGCGTTAAGAAATTTTGAAACGTAGCGCCCGCTAGCAAGCGAAGGCGCGAAGTGTAAATTTTAGTGAAGAGCGAAGTTTTTGCCACAGTATCTTCATCAGGTTGCGATTTCTTTTGTAACTTTTCTATTAAAAGAAAAGTTAATCCTGAATTTGCGGAAAAAGAAATGTGGAAATTAGCCTGAGATACCTATTTAAATACCCACCTAATCCTACTGCTTGAACATTTTAAAATATAGGAGTAAGATGGTTTCACGTGGATATTTAGTAATATTAAAAAATACAAATCTTTAGGAGGTTGTCATGTGTCATGGTCTTCGCACAGAACCAATGAGTGGAAATGTTCTTGTCTCAAGCAAAAGATCTTCGTTTAAATTTGCTCATAGCGCAGCAGATGAAATGCCTCTTGCGCAGAGCGGTGTTGATTGTGGAGTTTGCATTTGCGGGGGCAATTGCTTTGGATGTGAGAAATTGCCAACTGAGCCAGTTTTCAAGAATTGAAAAGAAAAAGGAGGTGATGAAAATGTCCATGAGAAGCCTGTGGGCTAGAATGGAGCTTGAAATGTTCCTGGGACCATCACATGAATGTCATCAATGCGGAAGAACATTTTTGGCCAATGAGGATGGTTGTCCAATCTGTGGCATTGGCGCAAGGGTTTCATCTTTGCACGAGCCATTACAATTTTTGGAATGCAAGGAGAATGATATAGGTAATGTTATTGCATGGGACAAAGAGACTGGAAATTATATTGTCGGCCATGGAGAGTTCAGTTTGTGGCCAAGAATATGAAAATTTTACAGGGGAGATCAATATTATTGATTCTCTCCTTTTTTATATTTATTTTAATAAGTTTGGAGTTATCCACAGGCGTTGATACTTGCCCTGACACTAAATTTGCATGTTTTTTGCATGAAATTATGCTTTAAATGAGAGATAAAAGATGTTTTTTAAATCTAGCTTTTATAAAATACAATGCAGATTTAGTGTGTGGGTTGACAGTGATGTGTAATCAGTGTTAGAATAACACTGCGAGCAGTGGCCAGGCTCAAAAATAATAAATACTAAATTTTTGCAAGCAGCATGTCATCCTGAATTAATTTCAGGATCTCGATGAGTGCAGAGGTGTGCAATTCCAGATGCTGAAACAAGTTCAGCATGACATGTTAAATGTGCAAAATAAAAAAAATGTATAGCCAAAATCAAAACCAAAATCAAACACAAATTCAACCACAAGACAAGATTTTTTCCAAAATGCTGCGTGCTGGTGGCAAGAACTACTTTTTTGATGTGAAGCAAGCCAGTAATGGCAGCAACTATCTGACCATCACTGATTCATATAAGAATCAAAAAGGGGAAAATGTGACCAACCGTGTGATGATTTTCAAGGATCATGTGAAAGAGTTTATTGCGACAATTGAAGAAGCAAGCACTCATTTGCAATGATTTGACGCACCTAATTTATAGTTATAAAATATAAACATGAAAAATACATTAAAAACAACAGAAGAAAAAACATATACTACTAACGAGGTTGGTTCAATGCTTGAACGAATTGATGATTCTGTGAAAATATTGGCAGAAAATGTTGTGGGCATGAATCATCGTCTTGATGGCATTGATAATAGACTTGAGAAAGTTGATAATAGACTTAAAAAGGTTGAAGTCAGGCTTGATGGTGTCGAGAATAGGCTTGAATTGGTTGAAACTAAAATAGACAGGCTTCAAGATGACATGGTTGAAGTGAAATTTGAACTCAAGCGCAAAGTTGATGCGGAACAGTTTGAAAAACTGGAAAAACGCGTGGTCAAGCTGGAAAATGTTTCCTGTGCCCATTGAATCATAATTGAAAAAACTCGTTTTTAGCGCCGCTGATCACGCTTTGGTCGGCGGTGTTTGTGTTTTGGTGAGATTTGGTGCATACTATATTGCACCCTAAAAATGTGTCATGCACGCAATACATGATTTCAAGAACTAACTCGAGCTTTTTGCTTTGATTATTTTCTTTTTAGGACCTACGCAGCGAGAGCGAGTAAGTTTTTTGACTATGAATTCTAGTCAAAAATGTGCCAAAAAAGGAAATAAGCAAAGCAAAATACCCAACAGAAGAATCATGTATTACGCATGATTCCTAAAAATACATTTTAATGTTCAATCAGAATTATAATAAGAAAAATACTAAGTTAAACATCGAGCAAATGCTTGATAAAGCCATAATTTCACGTGGTTTTTCAACGAATCTAAAAACGAATGCGCCAAAAGAGGAATTGGGTGAGCGTTTCTTGCGAAAATATTGCTTGCTTTTGCACGTCGATGTTTATACGCGCATTGAATTGCATGAAAAGAATAAGCCTGATGCAACCTATTGGGCAGTGAAGCCTGAGGAAATTTTGAATCGAGAAAAAGAGCAACTTACGCAAAAGCAAAAAGATTTGCTGGTTTTTCTGGGCAAAACTGAATCCAGGCACTATAACATCGACATTGATTGGGGAATGTTGTTTGGCTTGATTAGAGATTCGGAAATTGCCATCTTTTTGAATAAAAAAAATCCCAGAAACAGAGTGCGTTTCAAGGAGCAGCCACAAAAAATTGCGGCGCAGTTGTTGGTGAAGGAAAACAATGAGCATCTCAGTGGTGAGGCTGCTAAACAAAAAGAAATCATTTTCAAGCTCAAAGGTGATTTATTTGAAAAAAACAATGTCAAACTTTTTTTGAGTACAGATTCTCTGGTGGTTCTTAATGATCTTTGGTTGGAAATTTTTCCAATACCAAAAATATTACTGACAATAGTTTCGCGCATTTTGGCAGATGTGCGCAGTTATGCCTATGGATATCAACAAGATCGCTATGGCTTGGCATATAAATGGGAAACAGCTCTCACTGGCAGTGAAGTGATCAAAATCAATGAAGTGATTTTAGCTGCAGAGAAATTTTTTGCATTCAAAAATAAAACGCATGCCAAGTTTGAAATCAATAAATTTAAAAAAGCTGGCCCAGCCATTTTGTTGGATTATAATAATGCTGAAAATAGTTTGCAGGTGAAAGCATTGATGGATTATGGTTTTGTGAAAATTGATGTGGCTAATGCTGTGTATAAAAGCATGCGCACTGGGCGAGCCAATTTTCAAAAAAGATATTCCACAAGTGAGGAAGAATATTATTTGGAAATAGCTGGAGACAAAATAAATTATGCTGACATTGATGACAAAGCTGAAATAGCACTTTTCAAAAAGTTTTCCGAAGATGAAACACTTGGTTTTTCCAAGACTGCTGTTTGCAGCAAAAAAGGTGTTAAACAAATTGCGAATTTTCATGAAAATTATTGGCCAAAGATTAAGGAGCTTGGTTTGCCAATTGAATGCGCGCGCGATGAATTTGATTTTGTGGAGGAAGATTTTAAAGCGGATTTCAAAGTTGATTTCAATGATGCCAATGATTGGTTTGAATTTGATGTCAATTGTTATTGCGGCGAAAACAAAATCACCCTTGAAGATCTGCGCAGATTTGTGGAGAACAAGGAGCAGTTCATCAAAATGGCAGATGGGCGCATGATGAAAATCACCAATCGCAAGGAGTTGGAAAAATTTGTTGCCATGCTGGAAAGTTTTTATCAAAAAGAAGGGCAGAAATTTGAGGCCAAGATTTTTCATGCTCCAGAACTTGAAGATATCATCAGTGGATCGCAGTATTATGAGGCGAAGATTTCCAATAGTTTCAAGAAATTTATGGATGAGGCTCAGTCTGGAAGCCCAGTGGAAAGCGTTGAAATTCCGGCAAAAATAAGCAAGCCACTACGCGATTATCAAAAAGAGGGAATTGATTGGTTCTATTTTCTGCGCAAATATCATTTCGGCGGAATTTTGGCTGATGACATGGGGCTTGGAAAAACTTTGCAAGCACTCAGCTTGGTTGAAATGAACAAAATTGCGGGCAAACCATCTTTGGTGATCTGTCCCAAGACATTGCTTTTTAACTGGGAAGATGAGGCGACGAAGTTTTTTCCAAGCATGAAAACGTTGCTTGTTGATGGTTTGCCGATTGAGAGACAACAGAAATTGCAAGGCGCTGATAAATTCGATTTGGTGATCACTTCATATCCATCGATCAAAAAAGATCAAGAACATTATGACAAATTGAAATTCAATTATTGTTTTATTGACGAGGCGCAATATATCAAAAATCACAAAACGCAAAATGCTAGCAGTGTGAAAAAAATTCATGCTGATTATCGCTTGGCACTGACTGGAACACCACTGGAAAATTCTGTGGCAGAAATTTGGTCATTCTTTGATTTTTTGATGCCAGGATTTTTGGGGACACATAAAGCATTTGGCGAGCGCTTTGAAAAACCCATTATGAAACAATCTGACAGCGAGGCACTTGAGGCGCTGCGAAAAAAGATATCTTGTTTTATGCTTCGCCGCACAAAGGAAAAAGTGCTGAGGGAACTTCCGCCAAAAATCGAACAAGTCAGCCATTGTCAACTTGGCAGCGATCAGAACATTTTGTATCAAGAGATTCTGGCCAATGTGAAAAGCAACATTTTTGAAACAGTGCAGGAAAAAGGATTTGCCAAATCGCAGATTCACATTTTGGCAGGACTCACAAAGCTGCGGCAAGTGTGCAATCATCCAGTGCTGCTGCTTAAAGATAGCGATCATGAAAAATATTCTTCTGCAAAATTGGAGTTGTTTTTGGAATTGGTTGATGAAATCGCGGCCGGTGGCAAAAAGGTGTTGGTGTTCAGTCAATTCACGCAAATGTTGGACATTTTGGCTAAAGAACTTGAAAAAAAGGACATCAAGCATCATTATCTATCTGGCAAAACCAACAATCGTAAGGAATTGGTCACTGATTTTAATGAGAATGAAAAAATTCCAGTGTTTTTGATTAGCCTTAAGGCTGGCGGGACTGGTCTCAATCTTGTTTCAGCTGACAATGTAATCATTTTTGACCCATGGTGGAATCCTAGTGTGGAAAACCAGGCCATTGATCGCGCCCACCGCATTGGACAAAAAAAGTCAGTCAATGTCTATCGTCTGATTGTCAAAGGCACGATTGAGGAAAAAATTGTGCAACTTCAGGAGAAAAAGAAATTTCTTTTTGACAATATGGTTGGGGAAAGCAATGATTTGTTCCAAAAACTGACTTGGTCAGACGTGAAGGAATTATTTGAATAAATCCATGTGTAGCATATTAATTAAATAGGATAAAGTGCTTTATTTGAGCCAAAAAACAAGAAAAAACTAAAGGCTAAACGCTAAAGCCTAAAAAGCTAGTTCCCAGCCCTTGACAACATTTTTAATTCGTGTAAAATAATTAAGTATCTAATTTCCAAATAAGGAATTTTTGAATTTGCCAATCGAGACAAATTCGTGTTAGAATAAGTAATCAATTATCTTTAAACAATCGCGCTCTTGAGCAAAAATAGCTCGCAGAGAATGGCGAAAAAAACACTATGGCAGTAGCAAAGTTTGAACGAACAAAACCACATGTAAACGTAGGAACAATTGGACATGTTGATCATGGCAAGACAACTTTGACTGCTGCTATTCTTCATGGTCAAGCTTTGAAAGGAATGGCTAAAGAAAGAGGAGTTGGCGAAATTGACAACGCTCCTGAAGAAAGAGAACGTGGAATCACTATTGCTACTTCACATTGCGAATATGAATCTGACATTCGTCACTACGCTCATGTTGACTGTCCTGGACATGCTGATTACATCAAGAACATGATCACTGGTGCAGCTCAAATGGACGGAGCAATCTTGGTTGTTTCTGCAACTGACGGCCCTATGCCTCAGACACGCGAACACATCTTGCTTGCAAAACAAATCGGTGTGCCTGCAATCGTGGTTTTCATCAATAAGGTTGACATGGTTGATGATGAAGAACTTATCGAGCTTGTAGAAGCTGAAGTTCGTGAACTTCTTTCAAAATATGAATTCGATGGTGATAACGCAGCAATCATCCGTGGATCAGCAACTCAAGCTTTGGCAGCAACAACAGTTGATGACGCAGCAGTGAAGCCAATCTATGACCTTATGACTGCTTTGGATGCTCAAATCCCTGAACCTGTTCGTGAAACAGAAAAACCTTTCCTTATGCCTATTGAAGATATTTTCTCAATTGAAGGTCGTGGAACAGTGGTAACTGGAAGAATCGAATCAGGAACAATCAAAATCAATGAAGAAGTTGAAATCGTTGGTCTTCGTCCAACTGCAAAAACCACCGTTACTGGAATCGAAATGTTTAACAAATCACTTGATTCTGGACAAGCTGGAGACAATGCTGGACTTTTGATTCGTGGAATCAAGAAAGAAGATGTTGAACGCGGACAAGTTTTGGCTAAGATCGGTTCAATCACTCCTCACACTGAATTCGAAGGTGAAATCTATATTTTGACCAAAGAAGAAGGCGGACGTCACACTCCATTCTTCAAAGGATACAAACCACAATTCTACATCCGAACAACTGACGTGACTGGAGAAGTTGTGCTTCCAGAAGGAACTGAAATGGTTATGCCTGGAGATACAATCAACTTGGTTATCAAATTGATTGCTCCTGTAGCTATGCAAGAAGGAATGCGCTTTGCAATTCGCGAAGGTGGAAAGACTGTAGGTGCTGGAGTTGCAACAAAGATCATCAAATAGAGCTTTTAGATAGGCCCAGTGAGCATGAGGAAATTTCTCGTGCTCACAACCGCAAATCTATATATAATTTAATTGTTTATTTACAAGACACAGATGGCTTCGAAAAAAACAGAAAACGAACAGGCTACAAGAATTAGGATTAAGATCAAAGCTTACGACAGTAAGGTCATTGACCAATCTGCACGTAAAATTGCTGAAACTGTTGAGCGCTCTGGCTCAAGATTCACTGGTCCAGTCCCACTTCCTACAGAAATTCATAAAGTTACTGTGAATAAGTCAACTTTCGTGTATAAAGATGCTCGAGATCAATACGAAATGCGCATTCACAAACGCTTGATTGATATCTGGGATCCTACACCAAAGACGATTGAAAACCTCACAAGCCTTGATTTGCCTGCTGGAGTTGATGTTGAAATAAAGATGTAGAAAGGGCTTGCATTATTTTAAGAAATGGTTTAATATAGATAAGTTAGGAAAAAGAGAAATACTAGTTAAAGTCCAGCACTTGTTGGATACTCAACTAGCTAATTCAGGAGTAATCCTGGGTTGTGCTGGCTGAGAAGCCAGATTTTTTTTATCAAGAAACGCTTTATCAAGAATACTATGTATATAAAATATATTTTGGGGAAAAAATTGGGAATGACAACCTTGTATAACAAGGAACAAGGAGCACTTAACGTGACTTTGATTGAATGTCCAACTAACACTGTTTCTGTTGTTCGCACACAGGAAAAAAATGGTTATTCTGCAGTTCAATTGGAACTTGCTAAGACCAAAAATGTGACTCATCGCAAAGAATTTCGTTTGGACGCTGACACGACAGCTGTTGTTGGAGATCAGGTCACAGTTGAAAGCTTTGTGCTCGGAGATGAAGTTCAGATCAGTGGAACTGCTAAGGGTAAGGGATTTCAAGGAGTTGTGAAGCGACATGGATTTGCTGGTTCTCCTGCAACTCATGGACATAAGCATGACAACAGAGCGCCTGGTTCAATTGGAGCGCAGCAACCACAACATGTTATCAAAGGAAAGCGTATGGCTGGACGCATGGGAGGAAAACGATCGACAACTAAAGGTATTAAAATTGTATACATCGACGCTGAAAAGAATATCATGGGCGTTCTAGGAGCTGTCCCAGGAGTTGTTGGAAGAATCGTTGAAGTAAGAGGATAATTTGGATTTAGGTATTAGAATATTTGAAACATTATGGCTACAATTGCTATTCACAATCAAGAAGGAAAAAAAATAGAGGATCTCGAAATTAAAGATGCTGTATTTGGAGTTGCTGCAAATGATGAATTGCTTCACCAGGTTTTCATGGTGATCGCTGGAAATCAAAGAAATCCGATTGCACACACCAAGGATAAAAGTGAGGTTGCTGGATCTGGAAAGAAACCATTCAAACAAAAAGGAACTGGCTCAGCTCGACAAGGACAAAAGAGAAATCCTGTGATGAGAGGTGGAGGTGTGGCTTTCGGTCCAACCAATGAACGAAACTTCAAGAGAGATTTGAATAAGAAAATGAAGCAAAAGGCAGTTGTGATTGCAATTTCTGAAAAACTTCGCAGCGGAACATTGATCGCTATCGACTCATTGTTGGTGGCCAATGCTAAGACGAAAAGTTTTGACCAGATTTTGAAAAAGCTTAAGCTTTCTGGAAAAGTGTTGGTTTCCTTCTCTGAAGATGAGAAAAAGACTTCACTTATCAGTAGAAACCTTGAGAACATTTCAAACATTGAGACCAAGGATTTGAATGTAATGGATTTATTGAATAACAAGTTTTTGCTTTTGAGCAAAACTTCGATTGCATTTTTGGAAGAAAAGTTTGCAAAATAAAGTGATTTGCATTTGAAGAATTAAATTTTGAAATAAGTGAAAAGCATATGGCAGTAATAGAAGAAAAAAAAGAAGTGGTTTCTGAGCCGAAGAAAACTGTGAAAAAAGCAGTTAAAAAGGTTGCTGAAACTAAGAAAGAAACGATTGTTGCTTTGCCTCACTCGGACATTGCATATCGTGTTCTTGTTGAGCCATGGATTACTGAAAAAACTCACCGAGCAATCGCTGACAATAAATATACTTTCAAAGTCATTAAAAGCGCCACTAAGAAACAAGTGAAGCTTGCGATTGAAGGAATGTATAGCGTGTCAGTGGAAAAAATCAGCGTGGTGAATGTTAAGCCGAAAAAGAAAGCTTACGGACGACATGAAGGAAAAGTTGCTGGTTTCAAAAAAGCTACTGTAACATTGAAAAAAGGAGATAAGATCGAATTGTTCCAAGGAGTATAGTATAAACCCGAATCAACAAATTTAAGATTTAGCAAAGCGAATATTATGGCAATTAAAGTATACAAAAAAAATACAGCTGGACGACGAAATATGTCGATTGTTAAACCTGACAATTTGACGGACAGAAAACCTGAGAAATCTTTGCTTGCACCGATGACTCAAAAAGCTGGACGTTCACATGGTAAAATCTCAACTCGTCACCAAGGTGGTGGACACAAGAGACGATATCGTTTGGTTGATTTTAAACAACAGAAATTCGGAGTTTTGGGACGCATTGTTTCAGTTGAAAAAGATCCAAACAGAAGCGCCTTGATCTGTCTTATTTCATATATTGATGGAGACAAGAAATATGTTTTGGCTACTGAAGGAATGAAAGCTGGAATGGAAATCATGACTGGCATTGATGCTCCAATTAAAAAAGGAAATCGTACAGTGCTTCGCAACATTCCATCTGGAACTGTTATTTCAAATATCGAATTGGTTGCTGGAAAAGGTGGACAAATCACTCGCTCAGCTGGATCTGGAGCAACTTTGATGGCTATCGATGACAAAATGGCACAACTTAAGATGTCATCTGGAGAAATCAGAATCGTGAGCAAAGAATGTTATGCTACCATTGGAAGAGTAAGTAATTTTGAACATAGTGCTGAAAAACTTGGAAAAGCTGGACGAAATCGTTGGAAAGGGAAAAGACCGGAAGTTCGTGGATCTGCGATGAATCCTGTTGATCATCCACACGGAGGAGGAGAAGGTAAGCAAGGAATTGGACTTAAACATCCTAAGACACCTTGGGGAAAGCCTGCTCTCGGAAAGAAAACCAGAAAGAAGAATCGATACAGTGATAAATTTATTGTAAAACGAAGAGTTAAGAAATAGATAATAATAGTTAAAATGGTTTCTTGAGAAATCGAGAAATTAATAAACTAATCAAAGAAAATTATGTCAAGAAGTTTAAAGAAAGGCCCATATGTTGACCCGCGAGTAATGAAAAAAGTGCTCAATGCAAAAGCTGGTGAAGGAACAATCAAAACTTGGTCTCGAGCTTGCACAATTGCACCTGAAATGATCGGTTTCACATTTGGAGTTCATAACGGACGAGAACACACTGCAGTATATGTGACTGAAGAAATGGTTGGACATAGGCTTGGAGAATTTTCCCCAACTCGCAAGTTCACTCGTCATGGAGGAAAGATGCAGAAAGAAATGGAACAAGCTGCAAAACAGAAACAACAAGACGCAGTGAAAGCAGCTAAAAATGACACTCCAGCAACAAAAAAGAAGAAATAATCGTCGTAATGTAAATTGAATTTTATGAAAGTTATAGCATCACTCAACAATTTAAGAACATCTCCACGAAAAGTTCGTTTAGTTACGAACAGTGTTGTTGGAATGAATTCGCAAGCAGCGCTTGTACAACTTAAGCATCTTGTGAAAAAGACAAGTGAACCTTTGGAAAAATTGCTTAACAGTGCATTGGCTAACGCTGAGAATAATTTTGGTTTGGATAAGGACAATATGTTTATCAGCAGTATTCTTGTGGGAGAAGGAGCTAAACTTAAGAGATGGCTGCCAAGAGCTCAAGGACGAGCAACATTACTTTTGAAACGTACTTCTCATATCAAGCTTGAATTGGAAGAAAGAGTTGAGGGAAAGAACAAGAAGACTAAGCAAGAATTGGACAAGCAAAAGGCTGACAATGAAGCTGCTCGAACCAAGGCAATGAAAGAAGCGGTGGCTGAAATTGAAAAGGAAGAAAAAGGTGAGGAGGTTGTTTCAGACAAAGCAGTTGTCAAAAAAACAGTTGTCAAGAAAGAAACTGCTCAAAAAGGACAAGATAATGGATTTTTGAAAAAAGTTTTTCAAAGAAAATCAGGAGCATAGATTTAAGAATAATTTTAGGGATAATAAGCGATAAAAAATACAGTTAATTAGAGATTTATAAAATTATGGGACATAAAGTCAATCCAACAGGGCTGCGCCTAGGAATCACAACAACTTGGAAATCAAGGTGGTTTGCTGGCAAAGATTATACTAAGAAACTCAAAGAGGATGTTCAGATTCGTGAGTTTGTAATGAAAAAGTGGAAATCTGCTGCTATCGCTGATGTTGAAATTGAAAGAAGTGCAAATACATTGAAATTGATCATCAAAACATCTCGTCCTGGAGTATTGATTGGAAGAGGCGGAACTGGGATTGGCGATATGGTTGCTGTGATTAAAACAAAGTTTTTTGCAGGCAAGAAGATTGATCTTAAGATTGAAGCGCAAGAGGTGCGACAATTTGAAGAAAATGCTTCATTGGTTGCTCAAAATGTGGCAGAACAACTTGAGAAACGCGTACCATTTCGAAGAATTCTCAAATCAATGTTGGATCAAGTTGAAAAGAATAAGAATATCAAAGGAGTGAAGATTGAAGTTTCAGGAAGGTTGGGCGGAGCAGAAATGTCACGTCGAGAATGGCTTTCAAGAGGAACAGTTCCACTTCACACTTTGCGAGCTGACATCGATTTCTCAAAAGCAACTGCATTTACAACCTATGGAGCAATTGGAGTTAAGACTTGGCTTTATAAGGGAGAAGTATTTGATAAGGAGTAACAACAAAAATTTTACATTTTGATTAAAAGATACGCATATGTTGATGCCGAAAAAAGTTAAACACAGAAAGATTCACCGAGGTGGAGAAATCCGCGGAGTTGCCCAAACTGGTAACGTGGTAAGTTTTGGTAGCTATGGCTTGAAAGCCATAACTTCAGGATTGATTTCCGCACGCCAGATTGAAGCTGCTCGTCGCGCAATGACAAGATATGTCAAGCGAGGTGGCAAGATTTGGATCAGAATTTTCCCTGATAAGCCAATGACCAAGAAGGGTGATGAAACTCCGATGGGTAAGGGAAAAGGAAGTGTTGACCATTTCGTAGCAAAAACCAAGATGGGAAGAGTTTTGTTTGAAATGGATGGCATCACTGAAGCAACCGCCAAAGAGGCGATGCGACTCGCTGCCCACAAATTAAACATCAAGACGAAATTTGTAGTTAAAGAATAAGGAAACCTTGTTATCGTCGCTCGCTCGGAAATGAAAATTAATTTTCATTTCACTCGCTTCGCTAGATAATAATTTAGGTCAAAAAACGTTACCCCTATGAAAATTCAGGAAATTAGAGATATGAATGTTGAGCAATTGAAAAAAATGCTCGCAGAAAAAAGAACTCAGGCTGTTAAGCTTAGGTTTGATATTGCTGCCCGACAACTTAAGAATCATAGGCAGTATCGAGTACTTAAAACTGATATTGCTCGCGGGCTGACTATCTTAAAGCAGCACGCTGATCAAAAGTAATTATTTTTAGCAAGAGCATTTACGACATATGACAAACATTATTAAAAAAGTAGCCAAGAAAAAAGGAGTTGTGATTAGTGATAAGATGGACAAGACAATTGTTGTCGCTGTTTCTTCACTGAAAACTCATCCTAAATATCATAAGAAATATCGCTCAACTTTGAATTACAAAGTTCACGATGAAGAAAACAAGTTCAAGAAAGGTGATAATGTTGAGTTTTCTCAATGTCGACCAATCAGCAAAGGAAAAAGTCACACCGTTATCGCATAATGAGATTTAAAATCGGGTTTTAAAATAAGAAGTATTAGAGATATAATAATATGATTCAAGCAGAAACAAAATTAAGAGCAGCTGATAATTCAGGAGCAAAAGTAATTGAATGCTTCAAGGTTCTTGGTGGCAGTCGAAGACGCTACGCTTCTGTGGGTGATATTATTGTTTGCTCTGTAAAAACATCAGAACCGAGAGGATTAGTGAAGAAAGGTGATAAGATTCGCGCAGTAGTGGTAAGAACAAAGAAAGCTGTTCGTCGTAAAGACGGTTCATATATCAGATTTGATGAAAATGCAGCTGTGGTTTTGAATGACAAAGAGCCAAAGGGAACTCGTATCTTTGGACCAATTGCTCGAGAACTCCGAGAAAAAGGATTCTCAAAAATTGTTTCATTGGCACCTGAGGTTTTGTAAATAATAAATTGGAGTTACATTTTTGAATTAAGAAATATAGATATATGAGAATTAAAAAAGGAGACCTCGTAAAAAAAATAGCTGGCAAGGATAAGGGAAAGGAAGGCAAGGTTGTCAGGACTGTGCCAAGCGAGGGAAAAATCGTGGTTGAAAAAATGAATATCGTGAAGAAACATCAGAAGGCTCGCAGGGAAGGACAACGCGGACAACGTGTTGAAATCGCAGCTCCATTTGATGCTTCAAACGCAATGATCATTTGCCCAGCATGCGGAAAAGCTACTCGAGTTTCATATTCAACTGTGAATGATAAGAAAGTGAGAATATGCAAGAAGTGTGGTAAGGAATTATAAATTTGGAATTTGAAAAAGTGTTTTAATATTATTTTATTCGTTTTAAGTGAATTGTATGAATATAACTCCAGCAAAAGAGAAATACACTAAAATAGCTGTAGCTGAAATGAAGAAGAAATTCAGCTATAAGAGCGTAATGGCCGTTCCTCGAATTCAGAAGGTTGTTGTTAATGTTGGAATTGGAAAGATTGTGAAAGAAAATGACAAGATCGAAGAAATCGTGACTGCGCTTACTGCAATTACTGGACAAAAGCCAGTGAAAACCAAAGCTAAAAAGGCTATTTCTGGATTTAAGATTCGCGAAGGAATGGAAATTGGAGTGAAAGTGACTTTGCGAGGAGCACGAATGTGGCAATTCATTGATAGAGTTGTGAGCGCGACGCTTCCACGAACAAGAGATTTTCAAGGGATCAGCAGAAAAGCGGTTGACACAGGTGGAAACCTCAACATCGGACTCAAGGAACATATGATTTTCCCTGAAATATCACCGGAAAGAGTGAAGCACGCATTTGGAATGCAGATTACGGTTTCTACCAATGCAACCTCACAAGCAGAAGGATTGGAATTATTTAAATTGTTAGGATTTCCACTAAAAAGCGAATAAGTAATTGATATAAGAATTTTTATGGCTAAAACATCTACAGAAGCTAGAGCAGAGAAGAAACCAAAGTTTTCAACCCGAATTGTGCGCCGCTGTTGGCGATGTGGTCGTAAGCATGGTTACCTTCGTGCATACGATATCTGCAGAATTTGCTTTAGAGAATTGGCAAGCAGAGGAGAATTACCAGGAGTAACTAAGAGCAGTTGGTAAAAAAGAGAATTAGTATAATTATAATTAGGATAAAGAATTAGAATATGTTAGATCCAATAGCAGACATGCTTACAAGAATTCGAAATGCGCAAATGGTAAAACACAAAGAAGTGTCAGTACCTTTTTCGAAATTGAAACTGTCTATTGCTAAAATTTTAGAGCAAAGAAATTTCATCGAATCTGTAAAGAAAGAAATGGGTGATAAGTTCCCCGTGCTTAAGATTGTTTTGAAATATGAAGTTGTTTCAAATACTGAGAAGAATCCTGCAATTCGTGAGATCAAGCGCGTAAGTCGTCAGGGTCAACGCATTTATGTTAAAAAGACTGATATCAAACGCATCAAAAATGGATATGGAATTTCAATAATTTCAACATCACAAGGCATGATGACTGGAGATAAGGCAAAGAAATTGGGTCTTGGTGGTGAAATAATTTGTGAACTTTGGTAAATAATATAAATTCAGTTATATATATGAGTAGAATTGGAAAAAAACCTGTAGCTATCCCAGAAGGAGTAACTGTCGCAGTTGACAAGAATATTGTTACTGTGGTTGGTCCAAAAGGGACATTGACTTTCGAGCATCATGTGGATGTTTCAATTAAATTTGGAGAAAAAGAATTTACAGTTGAAAAAGAAAGCAAGGGCAAGCACGTGCCAGCACTTTGGGGAACAACAGCTCGCAGAATTGAAAATATGATTGAAGGAGTGGTGAGCGGATTCAAGAAGCAACTTGAATTGAATGGAGTTGGTTTTCGTATGGCTATTGCCGGAAAAACCATTACTCTTGCACTTGGATTTTCACATCCTGTGATCGTTGAGGTTCCTGCTGGATTGGATGTCATAATTGAAGGCAATGTGATGAGTGTTTCAGGAATTGATAAGCATGCAGTTGGACAATTTTCTGCCAACATTAGAGCGCTTAAGCCAGTTGAACCATATAAAGGAAAAGGATTTAAATATGTTGGTGAACACGTGAGAAGAAAAGAAGGTAAGAAATCATCCAAATAGTCAATTCAGCAAGTAATAAAATTGTATAAAGAGTATGAAAAAAATAAGTAGCAAT
>JAAXUC010000027.1 GCA_013336225.1 Candidatus Moraniibacteriota bacterium | reverse complement strand
CATTTTCCATTGCCATGAAAAAGCTTATTTTCACATTGCTGTTTTTGATGTTCCCATCTGCCACGCAAGCAGCATGTGATTTAAGTGTTGAACATATTCGCACCTTGGCTCAAAGTTATTTGGATGCAAATTACGCTTACGGCCAATTCAATTTCAAGAAACCGAAACTCATCGTCAGTTCAAAAAGAGTTTATGATTATTACGCCGAAGAATTACATGGAGTAATCACAATTTATCCCAAGGAATTTGCTGATTGTTATTGCGATCAACATTTTGATGGCCTCACTCCGTTTTTGCAGGAAATTGTCAATCATGAATACGTGCACTATCTTGATGAAAAAATGCATCTCTCTAGAAAAATCAACACTGACACCATGTCCGAAAAAACAGCGCACATCGGGGAACATGTTTTTAAAAATTTGCTTTGGCCGTCAAGCTACACCAAACGAGACCTGCAACCAAGTGACATAAAAAAATATGAAAAACTGCTCAGCATCTTGAAAACAAAATGATTCAACAATTAAAACAAGACTCATCCTTTTTAAAGCAAACTAAAAAATGACTCCCAATCTTTTGATTGAGAGTCATTAAAACTACAATGATCTATTATCTAGCAAAATGAGCGAAATGATTTGTCAGCAGACAATCATTTCCGAGTGAGCGACGATACCAAAAGGTTTAATACCTCGAGGCTTGCCTCGTGAGCCCAGAGGGTCCAGGGTTTACCCTGGGGTATTAATACCCTTTTATTCGTGCCTTGCTCCTGTTGAGCAAGCCGGAAGCCTGTGTCCTGTGACATTCCTGCCAGCCGTGTGTCCCACATTTGGCGTGCGAACTTCCGATGTGAGCATTCTGCGATCACATTCGATTGTTGCCTGCGTTGTGCAGATGAGCACTTTGTTGTCTTCAAACAAAACTGACAAAAACGCTGCCGGCTTTATCTTATGTCTTTGCAAAACTGCATTAACTCTGATTTCAGCCACTTCGACGCTCATGCCGATTGAATAAGCGACATTTTCCTTTACGACAATGATCTTTTTCTTTTGCGCTTTTTTTGACATTTTTCCTCCCTTATTCATGAGATTTATGCGAGACTTATTCCTTTTTCAGCAACTATCTGCTTGCAAAGTGTGCAAACTTCTGTTGTTCCCCACCTACACATCCGAGTGTCGGCAATAATTGCCTGCGTGATTCGCTCAGCAAAAATATCCTTGCGACGAATAAGTTCAACCAGTGAATCCTCTCCAATTTTCCCAAGTCGCATATGTTCAGCTGGAAAACAAGAACATTCAGGATAGACACTTCCATCAGGACCAACGATCAAATATGTATCAGGCCAATTTGTCCGCAAGGCATCGCAAGTGCAATATCCATAGGGCATTTCCCTAATATTTTCTCCTTTTCCTTCTTGGGTTAAAGAAATCGGCTGAACAATCATAATGATTCCGCCATCTTTTGTTTTGATGGCGCGCCACTGTGGAGTCAAAAATGCTTCCATTCCAAGCTTATAGGCAGTTTTGTCGCCAATAAGTTTGCTTTCGAAATAATGGAAAAAACTCCTGTCTTCCTCATGATAGCCAAGTGGAAGTGAAAAATTTGTAGCCTCAAGCTCTTTGGAAAGATTTTTGATAACCTTTTCAATTTCCCATTGAGTTTGCCTGAAATTGTCCAGCGACATGCATGCCCTGATGCGAAAGTGTGATTTTTCTCTCAAACTCATCATCAGGCGCGCAGTGTTTGCAAGTCGCTCAGGGAAACTTGGATGATACAAGCTGAAACTCTGATCAATCGACATTTGCTTGGCATATGGCCTTTTCAGTAGAGTTTCAAATTGTTGCCTTCTTAATGGTTCAGCATCAGTGAAACCTGAAGTGATGATGCCGAAGGCATGTCGCCTTTCATAATTACCAAGGGTATCAGCAATTCCAATCAACTCTGGAGTCATCAGTGGTTCGCCGCCACCAGTCAGCAATGCAGACAGCATCCATCTTTCACTCCGAGCTTCTTTGACAATTGTCTCGGCAAGCTTCCTGGTGAAATGAACTGGATTTTTGCAATCGCTATTGTCTATGCAATGTGAGCATCCAGTGTCACACTGCGAGGTTGAATAAAGAGTAATGCCCACGTGTCGCCTGTCCTTGAAAATCTTTCTTCTCAGTTTTCTCCAAAGCATACATCCTCCTTTTTTATATGAAAATTGTTAATGTGCCATTTTTTGTGTTCAAAGAACAATAACATGAATTGACGAAAAGTCAACCCCGGGGAATTAGACTATTATTGGCAATATGCATTCAAATACCAATTCAAATAAGCGTTATTTCGCGCAACAAAAAAACACTCTCGCGAAAAAGTGTTTAGTTTGCCTGCCATATAGCATTTTCTCGCCATTGAAGCCACCGGCAATCTCATCTTTCAATTTGAAGTTTCACGTCATAATCACAAAAACCAAGACTCCTATAAAATCCAATAGTATCAGCATTTTTTGCTGACGCCGTCACGTTGATATATTTAACATTGTTCTCGTCGCACCACTGCAAAAATGAGTCTGCAAGTTTCTTGCCAATGCCAAGTCTTCGATGTTTCTCATCAACAAACATATTCTCCAATTCCGCATATATGCCCGGGGTGCGATAGCCCCGATCACAAAGTCCGCCACAAAGATAGCCAACGACTTTTCCATCTTCTTCAGCCACACAAACAAGCCCATCGCTACTCACTATCCTGTCAGCAAAATATTCTTCTCCCGAAGCGCTTTGTGACCATTTCAAATCCAAGCTTTTGTCAAAATCAGCGTATTCCTTTTTGAACAACTCCAAATTAAGCCTGCGAATATCCTCCAAATCCTCAAACGCAGCCTCCCTGATTTTTATGTCATTCATAATATTATTTCCAATCTGAAATTATTATTTCACCTTAGCATATACATGCGTATCAATGTATTTCTTGTTTTTTAGTGCGCCTTTCTTTTCAATACCTTCAAATTTATAGTCACATTTACCCAATACTCTCATTGACGCAT
>JAAXUC010000013.1:26955-29918 GCA_013336225.1 Candidatus Moraniibacteriota bacterium | reverse complement strand
TTGAGGAATCAAAAGTTGAAGTAAGTGGCGATCTGGTTGTCAAAGAAAATCTCGATATTTTGGCGCCCAGCACAAGCAATTCTCTTGAAGGAATTCTTGGAACAAATGATTGGCACACGAGCGATGTCACTCTTTTGTTGCCTGCAACTGACGATGAAAATGGCAGTGGAGTGGCCGAGACAAAATATTCTTTGGACAATGCCTCAACGTGGGTCACATATATAGATCCAATTGCACTGACTCAAGAAGGAATTTTCAATGTGCAATATTTTTCCATTGATAAGGCTGGAAACAAAGAAGAAACAAAAACTGCCATAATCAAAATCGACAAAACTGCGCCTGAGGCAAAATTGATTTTTAATGTCGCAACTCAAAAACTTGAGGTGATTGGCAGGGACAATCTTTCAGAGAATGTCGTTGCGACAATCAGTGAGCAAGTGAATATTGAAAATGATCATGCAAACGACAGGAGAAATGTATTTTGGTTCTGGGGATGGCTCAAAAAAGAAAACAAGAAAAAAATCATTGGCACTGCAACCCTGGTTGATCAAGCTGGTCACAAAACTGAAGTTGTTTGGGAAAAAAAGAGCAGCAAGGATCATCGCATTGATCTTGCAATCTCTTCAATTGCATATGATGGCATCAAGGAAGATGTGACAAATTCAAGTTTGCAATACAAATGGATGCAAGATTGGTGGAAAAGAAAATATTTGCTTTTTGCCTCACATCTCAGCACCGAGGAAGTGTCACTCGAATCGCACTATTTCCCAAGCAAAAATCAAACCTGGCTCATGGAAAAACCCAAGGAAATTGCAGATGATGATGGCAATGATAATGCTGAAAAACGTCCAGTTTGGAAAAAAATGACCGGAATGATAATTCCGAGTATAATAACGGATAAGGGAAGCATTAAAATAAATTACTAATTTTAATTAATATTAATATAAATTTATGACAAAAAAAAATGTATTACTTATTTCGGGCATTATTTCTCTAGCCTTGATTTTTGTTAATGCAATTGGAACATTTCGCTTATGTGGTGGGCGTGAATATGGGATATGTATGGACGTTGTCTTTAATATTATAGAAATTCTTCTCCCAATCATCCCTCTCTTCATCTTTTCTCTTATTACTTTCAAAATGCAGGACAAGATTTTTCAAGCCTGGTGGAAATTTGCCCGCATTTGGGTGCCGCTTTCAATGTTGGCAATCTTGATTTCACCATCATACACTCACAACTGGATGTTTCCAATTGAAAAGGGCACAGTTTCTTTTTTCTCATCAACACTATTCATAATTGCAAGCACCATCTTGATCGCGCATCAAAGCTACAAATCAAGAAAAAACTAAAAAGCTTGTTTCGGCATGCAGAATTGTCTTGCTAAGCAGATTAAATGCTTGATAACGTTAGTATTTATAATACGTAAAATAGTGCATAGCATAACCAATGGCGCCAAAAAAATGCGGTCGTCTGAATTTGGCGCCATGTTTCATATTTTATAAAAAGATAAAAAGATAAAAATGGCAAAAGGGCAAAAATAAAAAGTTATGGAAGATAAGAAAGGGAAAATCACAAGTCCCATAAAGAAAAAAGCGCTACTGCTTCTTGCGGGAGGGTTGGCGCTTGGTCTTGCCAGAAATCCGAGATCACAAAAATATATCTTTAAAACGCTTAAAAAGGATTGGAAAGAAATAAATAGAAAATATTTATATAAAATTGTAAGAGAATTTAAGGATGATCGCTTGATTGACTATAAAGAGAAGGGAAACGGAGTGGTTGAAATTATTCTGACCGCAAAGGGTCATGAAATGATTCTAAATTTCAATATTGATAAAATAGAAATACGAAAACCTTTAAAATGGGACAAGAAATGGCGGATTGTTTTCTTCGATATTCCTGAAAAAAGAAGGGCGGAGAGAAATGTCCTTAGGGATAAGTTGAAAGAATTGGGCTTTGAGGAACTTCAAAAATCCGTGTTTATTCATCCATATCCCTGTCTTGATGAGATTAATTTCATTACTGAATATTTTCAACTCAGGAATCTTGTGCGTTATGGTGAGATGATAAACATCTCTAATGAAGAGGAATTTAAATTGAAATTCAAGCTGTATTAATTGGAGCGTAGTGCTAATATCAATGCTTGGTGCCAAAAAAATGCGGTCGTCTGAATTTGGCGCCACTATGGGGCATGGGGTTTGAATTCTGGTTTTGCTTTATTGTATTGACAATGTTAGCAGTATTGGGATGCTGTTGTTGCGATGTGTGTTTCCAAGCTATTGGGATATTACGCGAGCTTGACAAAATCTTAAAAACCATGTATAAAGATATATGGTTAATTTAACAATCAAATGAAGTGCATAGTTGGTGGCAAATAACCCAATCGAGGAAAAGGAGTTTCAAATGATCCATTCAGAGCAACAAGAAGAGGTAGTTAAGACGTTATCAGTACAACCCGGGGATAAATTCTACATGGATGTCACCACAACTGAAAATGAACTAGTGATGCATGGCAAGCAAGAGAAGCCGAGGATTTATTTTCTCAAAATTGCCTTGATGGCTTTGGTTGAGAAAATTTCAACCAAAGATCCAGATGCATCATTCAAAACACTGAAAGTTGAATTGAGCGAAATACTCAGGTTGTTTAATGAAATTTTCACTGACAACAACCAGGAGGAGATGAATGTCCTGAAACTTTCTTTGCGAAAACTTGGATTTTCAGGAAAAGCCAGGCTTCTTTCGATCATTGAAGATTGCTTGACAATTAATGGTGAAAAAAAGAAGTTGATGAAAAAGATGGTGCTTGAAGAGGCTCCATAGAAAATGAGAGTAAAAGGGAGTCGATATTTTCGATTCCCTTTTCATTTAAAATCAATCAAAAAAATGGAGGGGTGCTATGCCAGAAACGTTGAGTGATGACACTTGTGATTCAGCTGTGATAATTTCGACTTTAGCTCAAAATTGC
>JAAXUC010000013.1:0-26945 GCA_013336225.1 Candidatus Moraniibacteriota bacterium | reverse complement strand
TTCAGTGGAGATGGCAAGTTGGAGCTTGTAAAGAATATTTCTGCAATTATGCTCAAAATATTTGGCGAAATCGGAGAAGAATTGTTTGAAATTTCAGATCTTTCTTTTTGCGAGGCAGTTTTTCTGGTCAATTTTTTTGAAACTGCCACGAATATTTTTGAAAAAGGGACGTCACATGAAATAAGAATGCTTGAAAGATTCATCTATAATTTTCCTCGCCACGAAATCGAGAACATGCTTAATCTGGCAGAGATGAACAAGGTGGGCAATGAAATCTTGGCAAAAGGTATCAGGAGGGTGCGAACTTTTTGCAGATAGCGCTACATGAATTTAAAAAACATAAAAGGGGATCGATATAAAATCGAGCCCCTTTTTTCTTTGGCTTGAAATATTTTAAAGTGCGATCAGTATTGTGATTAATCCGAAGGAGAGGATGACAAAAAGGATGATGATGGCATCCAGGAAGAAATGCTTTAAAAACCATGGTTTGTATTGAGACATGCGTTGGCTGAGTTCGCTCAAATTTTGCCACCAGTGGTCGTTCACATAGACTGGACGCATGGAGAGTGCTTGGCCGCTCAAATCATCCTCAGAGCTGGAATTTTGAGCTGAAAAAGCAGGTTGTTTGTTTTCTTGGGTGAAAAATTGCAGGGCTTTGGCACTGGATTTTTGTGGCTCAAAAGTGGCAAGGATGCAGAAAGTTTTTCCGTTTGAATTTGGAATTTTGGAAAAAGCAAATTCATGCAAATTGTCTGAGGCCAGAAAAGATGAATTCAATCTGCCAGAGCGAATGATTTTCGTGCAACTTTCATCAGCGATTTCCATTTTCACGACATCCTCCGGTTTGGGTCTTGGAGTGCGAAGCAAAAACTCAACTTTCACAAGATTGTCTCTGCTCGCGATGAATTTCTGAGAAAGTGTTTCAGTCGCTTTCAGTTTCACAGCAGGATCTCCTTTTTCCAGTACGATTGAAGAGTCAGGGAATTCCAGCAAAGTGCTGAACCTGAAAAATATCAACATTGTGATATGCATGAAGATCAGAAAAAGGATTTTTTTGGCAGAAAATTTTGGAATGGAATATTTCATATGTGGTGCATGTCATTCCCAAGAATCCGCCAGCTGGCGGAGGGAATCCAGGTTTTTTAATTCGTTAATCCGTTAATGCGTTAATAATTAATTTTATTTACAGGTAAAACCTATATATAATGACATTGAAAATTAGATAAGTTGAAAATGAAAACATCAAAATGAGACTAGCAATCAATGACCAGTCTAGCAATTTTTCCCCAGTGCCTGCCCGAAGCTTGAATTTCAAAGACAACCACTCAAAAAGCATGCCAAGACCCACGAAAACCAAAATTATGTGCGCAGCCAGATTGGGGAGGAAATAGCGTCCGGGGGTGCCAATATCAAGACTGCCAGAATTTGAATAACCTGCCCAGTCTGCGGTTCTGATGCCTAGCTGAAGAGCAATAATCATGCCAATCAAAAATATAAGATATTTTTTCTCTGGTAGGTGTTTTGGATATTTTGTTTTGGAAAAAAAGATAATGCCAAGTCCAATAACTGAAAAAGTTTGAATAAACCAAATGAGATTTGTGATGTTATCCATAAGCCAAGAGTTTGTCCAACCAAGTGTGCCCCAATAAGTTCTGGAAGAAAGCGCGAATCTTCCCATGGTCAAGCTTTTGTCGATATAATTTTTAATCGTTGTTAAAATTTCAAAAAAATTTGTTCCTTTGTTTGGGATGTGATTTGTCAGGAAAAATATCAGTCCAAAAAAAGCAATTGTTGTGAAGAAATAGAAAGCATTTCTGATGTGCCTGTTTTGATGTTGTATCTTCTTATAAAATAAGAAGGTCAAAAGAAAAGCCAGTGGAACGAGAGTAATATATCCAGTGGTTTTGACGGATATTGCTATGGATATTGAGATGATGAAAAGAATAATATTTTTTAAAGTCAACCCTTGTTTGAGCATTAGAATTCCCGTTAAGGTGAAAAGTGTGAACATGGGAATTAAGAAAACATCATAATTGATGCTGGAAAAATAAATTGAAAATCTTGGTTGAAAAGCTATGATTGCAGCAATTAAAAGAGCTTTTTTTTCTGAAAGACCAATATTTATGGCGATTAAAAAACTAAACCAAACTAAGAGTGCCCCCAAAAGCACCGAAATAATTCTAATGACATAAAAACGAACCAGCATGGTTTGATTGGAAAGAAGTTGTTCGAATATGGTTGCGAATTTGTGATAAAGTTGAATTCCGCCATAGGCCGCATCTATAGGTGTTGTGAGGTTGTATGGTTTCCAATTTTTCTCATTAATTAAATCTTCATTTTCACCAATATAGCTCATTGTGAATTTGTTGGTGTTAAAGATATCTGTTTTGAGCGCATCTATGCCAGTCGCTGTTGCCACTCCTAATATTTCTTCAGAAAAATTGTATTGTGCAAATGTTTCACGATCTTGAATGTCTGGTTTTTGTTGATTCCTGACAATTCCATCAGGCTCGGCAAGATGTTGAATTGTGTTGTAATGTCTGGCTTCGTCTTGTCCGCCGAAGATGCCAAAAGATGATGACAAAAGCACCCCTTTCAAAAAAAAGACTACTAGTATCAAAATTAAGATAAAACTGGTTTTTTTTGGTAAATTTAGGATGTTCATATTTTTCTAATGATAGCATGCAAGTACGCATCATATCAAGCGCTTGTTCTCAACTTGGAAATAGGATAGAATTATGTAATAATGATTCAATTAATCAAGGATTTAATTTTTTTTTGGCTTGCCAAAGGGAAAGCGTTAAAAGAGATTATTTTTAATGCTTATAGGCTTTTTCGGAGGTGGTTTATTTATGTAATCTATAAATTAGAAATGTTTTCAAAAAAGTATGTTTTGTAAAAAAAATAAAATATTAATAGCAATAAATAATTTAAATTTTGGCGGAGCTGAAAAATTAGTTCTTGACCAGATAAATTTTCTTTTTGATAATGGATATGATGTTTCACTGCTAACTACGATAGGTGACAAGCAAAGTAATTTTTTTGATAAACTAAGAATACCGGAATCAAAAATATACAAGATAAAAAGAGGAAAATACAGACTACTTTCCTCAGTTTTATTTATCCGTAAAATTATTTTAAATGAGAAATTTAACCTTATTGTATCTCACTTGTTTCATACAAATACACTAACAAGATTGGCTATTATTTTTTTGATTAAACGGCCAATTTTCTTCGCGTACGAACATAATGATTATTCTGCTGATAAAAAGAGAAGACATTTGCTTGTGGATAAGGTGCTGTTATTATTTACAGACAGGGTTATAGTTGTTTCCGAATCAGTGAGAAATTATCTGTTAAAAAATAAAATTAATGAAAAAAAAATAATTCTCATTGAAAATGGTGTTTATTTTCCCGATGTAAAAGTCGATATTAAGAGTAAAAAGTCAGAGCTCGGAATCCCTGATGATGCAATTGTCATTGTTTCAGTAGGAAATGTAACAAAACAAAAAGGTCATGATATCCTATTAATGGCAGCTGAAAAAATATTACAACAAAGTGGTAATATCTACTTTATTGTTTGTGGCTCGTGTGATGGCGTGTATGCAAAAAATTTAATTAAAAAGTCTGATAGTATGGGTGGCCACTTTAAATTTCTTGGTTCACGAGTTGATGTGCTTGAAATAGTTAAGATGTCTGATATGTATGTAATGCCATCAAGATGGGAGGGTCTAAGTATAGCTCTTTTGGAAGCATTATACCTGAGAAAGAATATTATTGTATCAGAAATAGAGAGTATGCAACGTGTTATTATTAATGGGAATAATGGGTTATTTTTTCAACCTGAAAATTCTGATGATTTAGCGGATAAAATTTTATATTTAATTAGTAATGAAGAAAAAATAAAATCCATGGGTAATTGTGCTTATTTGACATCTAGAAAATATTCTATTGAAAATAATATAAGAGGAATATTGGATAATTACAATTTAGTGTTAAAAGATAAGAACAACTAATAATTTTTTTAATAGCATATAATGGATATAATAAATTTATTTCACTTTTTTATAAGATTTAAAAATGGTAAGTTTAGCCTTAAAAATCAAAATAGTGATAAATGGGTTAATAGGTCTAAGGTTGCAATAAGCTTTATGAATGGCTTATTTTTGCCTAATGAAAAAATAAAAGTTGGTGATTTTGGCTGTGGTGATATGAAAATTAAAAAAATACTTAGCGAGCTTAATTATCATAATGTTTTATATAGTGGATATGATTGTATGCCACAAAATAAGGATATTCAGTTGGCAAATTTTAATGAAAAAATTCCAGATGAAAAATTTGATGTTATTTTTTCAATGGGATTGCTGGAATATTTGGATGATCTTGAATTTTTTTTAAATTTTATCAAGAATAATGCTGAAAATATTATTGTAAGCTATGTAATAGCTGATTCTGAAAACTATTCTGATGAAGAAATTAAGATAAAGGGGTGGAAGAATCATTTAAAATCTCATGAATTAGAAGCTATTTTTACAAAAATAGGTTTGATTATTCAAAAGAGCATCATTGTCGATAATGGCTTAACTAAGATATATTTGTTAAAAATATAGATAATATGACTAATTACTATTCAGTTTTAACTCCTTTCATAATTCCAAATGAATTGAAATATAAAAAAGTTAATCTTGGAGATGGCTTTATTTTGAATGCCATAAAAAGACAGATACCTTTTTCTGAATTGAGATATCAATTTTCAACTAAGCGCAGTTTAACTGATAGTGAGATAGATCTTATTAATAATGGAAAAGCACTTATAATAGCCGGAGCTAATCAGTTAAATGCTGACTATGTTCCATGGGTAGGTTTTTCGTTAGAATCTTTTAATAAGATAACTGTGCCAATAATACCTTTTGGTGTTGGATATGGCGGTGAATTGCATAGTACTGGTAAAATGAGTGAACTAACAAAAGAAATATTATTGCGCATACATGGCAATATAAAGTTTAGTTCATGGCGTTGTTTTAATACTGTTAAATATCTCAATTCATCGGTTGATGACATTGGAAAAAAGGTTTTAATGACTGGTTGTCCTGTTATTTATGGCAGTAAACTTTTAAATGGGGAACCGTTTTCTTCTTCAGTTAAAAAAATAGTTTATACTCCGACAGAGCGTGGATTTTGGAAAAAAAGGGAATACGATACGCTACGTTTTATTGTTGATAATTTTAAAGGTTCTGAAATTACGATGGTTCTTCATCAGGATTATACAAAGCTTGGAATAAGGGAATATCTATGGAATTTACTTCATAATCAATCACTACCTAGGTTGTTGCATGCATATGCAAAAAAAAGAGGTGTTGCCATCGTGATGCCAAAGACGATTGAAGAAGGGGAGTCTATATATAATGATTGCGATTTACACATAGGGAGCAGATTGCATGCACATTTATATTGCTTAAGCATGTGTAAAAAATCATTTCTTACGCATGTTGATGGGAGGGCTGTGGGATTTTCAGAGTATTTAAATTTTACAATAGTAGATCATACTGAAATATCTAAATATCTGGATTATGATTTCGAGATTTATAGAAAATCTGCAATAATACATTATGAAGAAATGAAAAAATTTATTAATTATTTGAGAGAAATATTATGAGTCCAAAAGTTTACAAGGCGTTTAATGATATAATAAATGAACATTATTCGGGTGAAAATATCGACAAGGTACTTGAAATAGGCACATATCATTGGTCACTTTTAGATATAGATAAATTTAAAAATTCAGAAAAAACAGGTCTTAATATATCATTTTCAGACCTGGAAAAGAAAATGTTGTCAGGTAAGTTTACTTTGGTAGAAGGAAATACTAATAATTTATCATTTGCTGATTCGCAATTTGATTGTGTTATGTCATGTTCCGTATTTGAGCATGATAAGTATTTCTGGAAATCACTATCTGAAATAAGTAGGGTTATAAAAAAAGGCGGGTTGTTTGTTGTTGGAATTCCTATATATATGTCATTAAAAACTGACATAAAAAATACAACATTAACATATCATAGGCATGGTTTGAGTTATAATGCTGATTTTTATCGCTTTAGTGAACAGGCAGCACAAGAAGTTTTACTGGATGGCTATGACATTAAATACTCCAAAATAGTAAGAAAGTATCCTAACCCGTATCTTGTTATAGCTGGAATTAAAAAATAATAGCTTAATTATACTAAGAAATGAATGAATTTGTAGAATATGGAATTAAATTAGTATTTAAAAGAATATTGATAATTCTTAAAAATTTTTTTAAGATAGATTTTACATATTTTGCAAAGGGAGCATTTTGGTTGCTAGTAGCGCAAATTGCTGGTTTAGCAGGATCAATGATGATAACTTGGATGATGGCAAATTTTATCGAGAAATCTACTTATGGATATTATCAATATGTTTTAGCTATTGTAAACATTCTTATTATTGCATCTCTTCCTGGCATGAATATTTCAGCTCTAAGATCTGCATCAAGAGGCTTTGAGGGGACACTTAAAAAAGTTTTTAAAATAAAAATAAAATGGGGTTTTATTGGTTGTTTAGTATCATTATTGATTGCTTACTATTATTCGTATCACAATAGGGAGCTAGCAATTACTTTTTTTGTTTCTTCATTTTTCATACCATTTTTAGATACAACAAGAGTCCCGATATCTTTGTTAGCTGCAAGGAAGTTATTTAATCTTGAATCAGCTATCTTAAATTATTTGATCAATATCTCTATTGTTCTAGTTGTTATTGCAGGGCTTATTTTCTCTAAAAGTTTACTTGCTATTGTTTCATTTTATTTGATAGCAAATATTGGGGTAAGATGGGTAGCTGGAATTTATATAGAGAAAAGATATAAGCCAAATAATATCACAGAAGATGATGCTATTAGGCATGGTTGGCATCTTAGTTTAATACAGGCCATTGTAAGTATTTCTGGCAATATTGGCAATATTGGCTTAGCACATTTTTTGGGTAATATTAGCTTGGCTGTTTATGCTATTGCAATTGGACCCATTGAACAAATAAGATCATTAATTGGAATCAATGATCTTCTTTATATGCCAAAATTTTCTAATGACGATTGGGAAATTCCAAAATTTCGTGAATTTTTTATAAAGATAGCTCCATTTGTCGTGGTTCTTGTTGCCGTTACTGCTTGTTATATCTTCCTAATTCCTTATTTGTTTAAATATATATTTCCAAAATATATGGATGCAGTATTTTATTCACAACTATATTCCATAATGCTTGTGCCATCAGCCATTGGCATGGTTTTAAATAATATAATTAAGTCAAAAATGCTAATAAAAGAACAGCATTTGATTAATTATTTAAATTCAGCACTTAGTTTTGTCCTCAATATTCCAGCAATATATTTCTTTGGAATAATTGGGTTGATTTTTGCAACAATCATTAATAAATTTATAGAAGTATCTGTCTTATCGTATATGTTATTTGCAAATAAAAAACATTAAATTAATACAGATGTTTTTAAATCTAATGCTCCCTTTTTAATATTATAGTATAATTAATTCTTCCGATATTGAAATAGTTTGCCATTAATTGCGAAATAATGCTCAACATTTTATTTTTGTAGAATTTGCCACTGTAATATATTTCTGTTGGTTTTAATTTTTTTATCTTTGCAAATGTCTCAAGTCCTGTGTCATCGTTGAGTAACATTTTCAGGATGCTTTTTGGTGGATAAGGTTTGACATGTGAAAAGGTATCCCAGAATGTTTTCGTGTTCATTTCCGTAGACAGTATCAGTTCTCCATCTTTTTTTAATATTCTTTCTGCTTCAGTGAGCATATTGTAAGCATCATCAATTGTTAAATGCTCAATCACTTGTAAGGCTACAACTTTATCAAAAGATTCGCTTTCAAATGGAATCTTGTTTGCATTTATTTTTTCAACTTTAAAATTATTTTTTTTGCAATATTCTATTGCTATGTCATTTATTTCAATTCCAGTAAAGTTGTCCTTATCATATTTGAGAAATGATCCAAAACCGCAGCCCATGTCTAAGGTTTTTTTGTTTTTGCATCTGACTTCCGCTATGTATGACGAGTGTCCATTGAAATATGATTTCAATACTAGATGAAAGATATTTTTCATATGATGTTCTTACTTATATATTTAAATCTATTATGAGCTTATTAAGACTATGATTAAGTATAACATAATTTCTTAGTTCTTTTGCTTCAATACTTCTTGTCCTGTCTGACATATTTTGTATTATTTTTTGTGCCAAGTCAGCAGGGTTATTCTCTTGAAAAGTGAATTTTGATGATAATTTGTCATTGAAATAGCTGTTTGAGACAATTGTTGTGTTTTCGCATGCCATTGCTTCCAATATTGTTTTATCGAGACTCCCAGATGGAGTTAGGTTGATAAATATATCATTTTTGTTGTAAATCGCAGGTGTTTCATTATTTGAAACTTCTTTTATCCAGTTTATATTTTTTTCTAAATGAAGTTTTTTAGTTAGCAGCTTCATCCTGTTGTAGTATTCCTCATCATTTTTTATGAATCCTCCAATTATGTTTGCTTCAAATGTCACATGCTTTTTCTTTAATATCCCAAGTGACTTTATGAATACTTCCACATTTTTTATCGGAGAAATTCGTCCAAGTAGTAAAATTGAGTTTTCAATTTTTTGAATGTTGGGGTTTCTTTTGAAAATTTCTGTATCTATTCCTGCTGGCATTAATTTAGTTTTTTTGAACCTCGCAGTGTATGATAAAGGGGAGGTGCAAAAAACAATATCAGACATTGTAACAGCTATATTTGTTATAATATTGCCTTTGGGGTGGTTTCTCCATAGAGCAATTCTTTTACTGTTTAATCTCCAAAAAAATCCTCCTAGCAATATATATATTTGATTCATGTGAACGAAAATACTATCATAGTTTTTCCTTTCCTGCCAAATGTATTTATAGAAATTAACAAAATAAGAAAATTTTGATTGCTTATTTTCTTTTCCTAGACTCAAAATCTTAACATTTTTGGGCAAAGAATAGGCACCTTTTTCAAGGCAAATAACAGTAATGAAAGCATATTTTTTTGAAATTTTTTCTATCCAATTATGAAAAAATCCTAAAATGCTATCATTCTTATCAACTTTCTGCGTTATTATTAAAAGCTTCATAATTTTATTTTGATATGGCCTTTTGCCATGATTCTTTTAATTTTATCATTGAATTTTCTTTTGTCGGCAGAGTGGATAATGATGCGAATGCTTCTTGAGCAAAGCCCTCTCGTTTCCCCTTGTTTTTTAATGCATCTATCAGTGATATTGTTAATTCTCTTTGATTGTCAATTTCAATTATCCAGCTATTTTTTTGATTTAAAAAAAATTCATTAGCAGATCCAGTATCTGTAATTATAAGTGGACAATTTGAGGCAGCTGCTTCAATGGAGGTGAGACCCCAACCCTCTGAAAAACTTGTCGAAACAAAAATATCTGATGTTTTATAATAACTTATTAAATCATTCGTCCACGGCTCAATTATTATGTTGTTTTGCAAATTATTTTTTTTGATTATTTCCTTGATATTTTTTTCTTGTGATCCAGTGCCTATTATTAATAGTAGTGTTCTTGGAAATTCTTGCAAAATTTCAGAAAACGAATTGATGAGCAATGGAATATTCTTGACCTTTTCTATGCGACAAGCTGTCATGAGATATTGTTCAAATCCTGGATATCTTTGTTTAACATTGAATTTTGGCTGGGTGTTGGCAATTTTTTCCCAGTCAGTGAAAATAGGGAAGTTGCTTATTTTTTCTGGATTATAGTTGAATTTATTCTCAATATATTTCTTTTCACGTAAAGATACGGTTCTGATGCTATTTGAATTTTTGAGTATAAATGTTCCCAATAAATATCTAAAGAGATTAAGTAAAGACTCTTTTCTCCAATATTTTGATTCAAAAAAATTACCATGGTCTTGAATATTTAAGCCTAATTTAAATTTTCTTTTTAATAGATATCCGACAAGACCAGTTTCAAATGGATCCTGCGATGTTATGATTGTATTTTGTGATGTTAGGTTGTTTTCCGTGATTACTTGCTTACTTATTTTGTAGGCGTTATTGATGAAATTTAATTTGCATGATGAATTTGTCGGGTATATGAAAATGTTTCCAATTGAAATTTTTTTAAATTTATTATTTGGTGTATAGCAAATAATATGAAGCTCAGTGCATAAGTTTGCATATTCAAGAATGCGCTTCAAACTAGTTGAATCTTTCTCGAATAACTTAGTGTCTATACTTATTGCTAGGATATGCATAATTCAGCAATTGTTTTTTTATATATTGAATTGAAATCAAATTCGTTACCCATATTCATACTTTCACATTTGTTGATATTTTCAAGCTCTGATACAGCATTCAGAAATGAATTTTTATTAATATCGATTAATCTGCAACATTGATAATTTGACAATGCCTCATTATTCGGCTCAATATTTGATGCTATTATCTTACAATTTAATTGCATTGCTTCAACTAGTGCATTGCTTAATCCCTCATACGAACTTAATAATATAAAAATATCAGCAAGAGCATTAAGACTGTGCAACTCTTTAGCTGATTGTTTTGGTAAGAGCAAGACACTTTCTTGCAAACCCTCTTTTATTACTAATTTCTTCAATATTTTTTCCTCTGGTCCATCGCCAGCTATTATAAGTACGTATTTATCCGAAATTTCCTTGAAGAAAAGAATGATTTTATCAAAGTTTTTCCATGAAACAAATCTGCCATGCGATAATAAAATCTTCCTGTCTTCTGTGTTGAATATTTTTTTTAGCGAAATGTTTACTTTCGTATTTTTTGGTACATTATCAAAAGAATTATATATTACTGATATTTTTTCTTCGGCTATGTTATTTATGGTTAGCATCTTTTTTATATAGTTGCTATTTGCTATAACTTTATCACAATTGGATATCACTAATCTATCTATTTTTTTAAATATTTCGCAGATAATGTACTGCTTTTTATTGAAAAAAACTTCTGGTGAATCGGTGGTGAGTTTAAGATTGGTTGAAATTTCCCATGAGAATAGACCGCCAATGCGAATCACTATTCTTTTTCCCAGGAATATGTTGGCCAAAATAGTTGGAATTCCTTCAGAAAAGGAGCCTTGTAGATATATTATTTCGTAATTTTTTGCAGTTTTTAAAATTTTAAAAAAATATTTCAAATAATCAAAAATAAAAAAACGGCGAATTATCCTTTTTATTTCAAAATCATGACTAGGTGAATCATGATTATTTTGCTGACTACAATAAGTTATAACACCAACTTTTATGCCATCGCCGTGCATTTTTTTTGCCATCTTCAAAACATAAGTAGCTGGGCCACCTATGTCTGGAGGAAATATTCCAGTGCAAAATAGAATTGATTTCTGATTATATTTCATTTTTTGATTTCTTTGATGACTTTTGCTGGAACACCTACGGCAACTGAATTTGAAGGTAAGTCAGTGGTGACAACAGCTCCAGCACCAACCACTGTATTTTCACCAATATTGATACCTGGATTAATGATAGCTCCCGATCCTATCCAAACACCATCCTCTATGGTAACTGGTTTTTCGATGTGCTTTCTTTCTTCCATTGTTTTATCATAATCCAACCCACCAGTGTTTATAATTACAAATGGTGAAATGTGTACATCATTGCCAATATTTATATTTGTGCGCGCATTGAGCATTACATATTCATTGATAATGGTATTGTTTCCAATGGAAATATTTTCTGGACTGTATACAATGATGGTCTTTGCTATGATAGTTTTTTTGCCAATATGGTTAAATATCATTTTCCAGAGTTTTAATCTTATTCCTACTTTTATTATGATATTTTTCATATTCTTTATTGTTGTAAAATATTTTTTAGTATATAGTTGTATTTTTTTGCTATTAAATCCCAGTCAAACCTTTCTTTTATTATTATTATAGCATTTTTAATTATATTAGTCCTTATCTCATCATGAGTGCTTAAAAACTGTATTTTTTCAGCAATGCTTTTTGGATTCTTAACTTCACAAAATAGCCCAGTCTTTCCATCCTCCAGGAAGTCTGGTATCCCACCAACCGGAGTTGCGACAACTGGAAGTCCTGCCATCATTGCTTCTAAGAAGGAATTTCCTAGTCCTTCTTGAAGAGAGGGGCGACAGAAAACATGGGAAATTTTTAGGTATCTTATCATTTCAGTGTGTTGTTTATAACCTAAGAAGTGGACCCTGCTTGAAAGATTTTTTTCTTGCACTAATTGTTTGAGTTTATTTTCTTCTTCTCCAACACCTAGAATAAATAGCTTATAATTTTTAGGCAAAAAAGAAAGGCTTTGAATGAGATCATCAATTGCATTCTTATAGTTTAATCTTGAAGTTGTGATGATTAGGAAATCATCCTCATTAATCTGCAATTCTTTTTTTAATTCTAATAATTCTTTCTGGTCAACTTCTTTTTCAAAAAGAATCGTGTTTACACCATTGGGAATGATGGTGATATCTTTGGTTGAACCGTTTTCAAGAGCTCTGTTTTTTAAAAAATTGGCTATAACTGTAATGTGATTAGGTTTTTTGTAAATAATTTTGGTTATAAACTTTATGCCACGAGTTTTCTTGTCAATAACTTCATCAGTGTCTCCATCTTGAAGATTAAGGATAAAGGGTATTTTTGGACTTAATAATTTGAATAAAGACGCTGCCAAGCCAGCCTGATTGTACATGATGCCTATGGTGGCTGAATATTTCCTGTTGCTGTGCAAAAGAAGCCCCTTGATTGGTCCATAGAAAATCAGCCAAATTTTATCAAATGATTTTAGTCCAAAGCCAATTCTGTGAATATTGATGTTGCCAATTTTTTCAACCTCTGGCAATTTTTTGTCAAAAAGTGGTGTGATCATGTCAAATTCAAATTCTTCAATCCGATCAGTGATCTCTCTCCAAGCAACTTCAGCACCACCAACAAAGGGATAATAAGCTATTGAATATAATAAAATTTTTGATTTATTGTCTGTCATATTTTTCTAGTTGAAATATTCACCAAACCAAAGCTCAAGAGTCAAGAGCGCCCAAATATGTCGGGCATAACTTATTTTTCCTGAATTGTGATCATCTAATAATTTTTTTATATATTCCTTTTTAAACATGCCATCCTTAATTAGTCTGCCATTGAGTAGTTGGGTGTAGGCATAATCTTTTAATTCATTCTTAAGCCATGAATCAATCGGTATGCTGAAGCCTCTTTTTGGTCTAAACATCACTTCATCAGGAACAAGGCCTCGCAAAGCTTCTTTGAGAATATACTTTTTATTATTCAAGCCTCTTAGTTTTAATTTGGCTGGTATTTTGGCGGTAAGTTCAAGAAATTCATGATCAAGAAAGGGTGACCGACCCTCCAATGATACGGCCATGGTGTCAATATCAACTTTGGTCATCAAATCATCAGGAAGATAGGAATTAAAATCAACAAAAAGAGCTTGATCAACTGAATTTTTTCCTGTTGATTGTTGAAATTTTTCAGCTATGAGATTGAATGTATCATTTTCCCAGACTTTTTTCTTGAACTCACTGGTGTAGAGACTATTTTTCATTTCATTGGAAAAATAGCAGATATAATTTAAATATCTTTTGGAGTGGTGAATGGAAGCTGTTTTGGAAAAACGAAGGATTTTTTCAGTTAAATTATTTTTAACAATATTATGGAGTAATTTGGTTAGCGGTAGAATTATCAAGTTATTTAATGGTAGGAAATTGTCATACCAAGTTGCAAATTTTTGAATACTATACCACGGGTATCCTGCAAAATTTTCATCACCACCATCACCATTGAGGGCCACTGTGACATGCTCCTTGGTCATTTTGCTGACATAATAGGTTGGAAGTGCACTGGAATCAGCAAATGGTTCCTCGTATTGTCTCGCAAGCATTGGAAGAAGCTTAATGGCATTTGGTTTTACGATAAATTCAGTGTGTTCAGTTTTGAATTTGTTTGCAATTATTTTGGCATACTCCAGTTCATTGTATTTTTCTTCTTCAAAGCCAATTGAAAAAGTTTTAATAGGTTTTTCGCTGTGTTTGCTCATAAGTGCCACAATTGCACTGGAATCGATTCCTCCCGAAAGAAAAGCTCCAATTGGCACATCAGAAATCATGCGAAGCTTGACCGATTCTTCGAGCTTATCCATGATTTTCGTTTTCCACTGTTCTTCGGTCAAATCAAGTTTCTGAGAGTAATCCAGTTGCCAATATCTTTGTTTTTTGATCTCTTTGGTTCTTAAGTTTATTAAGAGATAGTGGGCTGGCTCCAGCTTTTTAAGGTTTTTGAAGCCAGTGAGTGGAGCGGGACAATATTGCAAAGTTAGATAGTGATGAATTGCGATATAATCTGGTTCTTTCTCATATTCATTTTGAGTTAAAATTGCCTTAAGTTCAGAAGCAAAAATAAAAACATTTTCATCTGCATAATATTTAAAAGGTTTTTTGCCAACCCTATCTCTGGCACAAAAAACAGTTTTTTCTTTTTCATCATAGATTGCAAAAGCAAACATTCCACGCAAATGATCCAAACATTTTTCTCTGAACTTATCATAGAGTGCTAAGATTACCTCCGTATCCGAGTGGGACTTGAAGGTGTAGCCTTCTTTTTTGAGCATTTCGCGTTTTTCTTGAAAATTGTAAATTTCGCCATTGAAAACAATTTGATATCTGTCCAGATAGCGCATTGGCTGATGTCCAAGAGGGGAAAGATCAATGATGGAAAGTCGGCGATGGCCGAGTCCCACTTTTTGATCGGGAGAAAGATATATACCGCCATCATCAGGACCACGGTGAATAATTTTCTTGTTCATCAAATCAATATCCTGCTCGGAAACTGTTTTGTTGTTGAAATATATTTTTCCGGTTATTCCGCACATCAGTTTATTTTTTGAATAATTTTAAATATTTTTCTGTTGAGTTTTCCCAGTTAAACTTCTTTGTAACCTCTTGGCTGGCTTTTTCTCCAAAATCTTCTTGCAATTTTTTGTTTTCAAGCAGAGTTTCAATTGCCGTTTTAAGCTCGGCTATATTTTTTGGCTGGATCAAGAATCCACTTGTTTGATTTGTTATGACCTCATTGGTTCCTCCGACGTTTGTTGCAATAATGGCTTTTTTGCAAAACGCTGCTTCAATCACGGAAGTTGGTAAGCCTTCTGTGTAGCTTGGATTGACGAAGATGTTGGATATTTTTAAAATCCCAATGGCATCATTGAAGTTTTGATGTCCAAAAAAAATGACCCTTTCTTTGATTTTCAAAGCGGTTGCAAGATCTTCGAGTTTTTGGCGTTGAGATCCATCTCCAACAATAAACAAAATAGTTTCCTGATTTTTCAGCAGTGAAAAGGCGTTTAATAAATCGGCAACTCCTTTACCATCAATAAGTCTGCCGATGAAAGTTATGATTTGAGATTCTTTGTATTTTTCTCTTAATTTTTCATTTGGAATTTGATTTTGTATTTTTTCAATTTTTACTCCACGATAAATTACTGAACATTCTCTGGGGTGCAATTTTTTGCAGAAAATAGCTGAAGCTTCAGAATTTGCAACAACTTCATTTGCCAAGGCTATAACTGTTTTTCCAATAATTAAGTCATAGGTTTTAGCTATGGAGGAAATTAGCTTGTGATTAAGTTGCACAAAATCTGAACCGTGCTCAATATGAATCCAGCGCACTTTTTTTGTTTTAGCATAAACAAGAGTCAGAATTGAGGTGAAAAAAAATCTTGTTCTGGATATGATTAAGTCGAAATTTTGACTAAATAAGTTTAAAAATAGTTTCCAAAAAATGAAACTCCAAAATTTTGGCAAAGGATAATTCGCAATAATTTCAAAAGCTGGAAATCGAACTATTTTGACATTGTTGTGGATGGTTTCTTTTGTTGGTGTGTTGTTGGGAAGGTGTGGGGTGAAAACGGTGATGTCAAAACCTTTCTCGGAAAGATGTTGATTGAACTCATCAGCATGAGATTCAAGTCCTCCAATGTGTGGTGGATAGTATGGTGAAAAAATTAATATTTTCATGGAATTTCTTTTTTAGTCTTCCTTTTTAATTTCCTTCAGTGTTTCATTTCTAGTCACTTGAGAGAGTGATTGCTCCAATCTTTCAATGGCCGAAAGGAGTTTGAAAATCATCAAAAAAACTAAAATGAATCCGGTTAAGATGATAGCGTTTATGTTTCCTTCCATGCCAATTGTGCTGGCCAAGATGTTGGTAAACCTTGGAAAGAGAGCAATTAAAACCATTCCTCCCCAAACGATGATTCGCACTAATAGCTTCAAAACAGTTTGGCCATTTTTTCCTTTGATGTAATTTTCAAAACCCTTAAAAATCATGAGTGAAGAAATTAGAGTGATTGCAATTTGATAAATATGAATTTTCATGGTAAAAATCTTTTAACTTATTAATCCCCAAATCATTTTGTATAAAGTTTTAAATCCATTGATGAATCCCTGCTTATGGATTTTTCCCATGGAATATTTTGTGTATCGAACGGCAACTGGGATTTCTTTGAATTTTAATTTGTGAAGATGAATTTCACGAATCACTTCACTGTCATATTCATAGCGATCAGCTCGGGTGTTGATCAACTCGGCAGCATGTTTTGAATAGGCGCGGAAACCTGATTGACTGTCAGTGACCCACAAGCCAAACAGAAACCAAGTGCAGAAATTTCCAAAATGATTGGCAAAAATTTTCCAAAGAGGCATGCCTTTGGGATTCAAAAGGCGAGTGCCAAGCACGACACCACATTTTTTTTCAAGAATTGGTGCAATGATTTTTGCAATATCCTTGGGGTCATGTTGTCCATCACCATCAATGGTCACAATGATGTCAGCACCCAGCAACTTGGCAGCTTCAATGCCTGTCTTGGTGGCTCCACCTTTGCCGCGATTGATTTTGTGCCTGAATGCCATTTTTCCAATCAGTTCAGCGGCTTTGGCTTGGGTGTTGTCGGAGCTTCCATCATCAATGACGACGATGTTTTCATATCCTGCGCTTTGCACCTCTTTGATGACGCCCTGAATGACCGTCTCTTCATTGAAAGCGGGGATCACGATGAAAATTTTACTATTTTCAAAATATGTCATTCTGATAAAAACGCAGAATAGTCTTTTATTGAAGCTATTTTATTATATCAAAAAAGTTGGAAAGAGCAAATGATTTGTTTTTTAAGAATAAAAAATGGAAGACTGAATTCAGTCTTCCATTAAGTGAAAAAAATAGGTTACCTTGAGGTGTATGCTTGTGGCAATGGAGTGCTTCCATGTGCATAAGCTTTAGAGCTAAGCATGTTTCCTGTATTATCCATAGTCCATAGATAAGCAGAGGTTGCAGTATCCCAAAGCATGTAACCTTTTCCGTCAGAGGATGTTGTATATGATTTAGGTATCCAAGTACTTGTTCTAGTATAATTTTTGGAAGTTAATACATTTCCAAGTGAGTCTAATGTCCAGAGACAAGCAGTTGTAGGAGTTTCCCAAAGCATATAACCTTTTCCGTCAGAGGATGTTGTATATGATTTAGGTATCCAAGTACTTGTTCTAGTATAATTTTTGGAAGTTAATACATTTCCAAGTGAGTCTAATGTCCAGAGACAAGCAGTTGTAGGAGTTTCCCAAAGCATGTAACCTTTTCCGTCAGAGGAAATAACATAACTTTTCAATATCCACCCAACGGCATGGGCATAATCTTTTGAAATAAGCATGTTACCACTATTATCCATTGTCCAAACAGAAGACACTGTTGAATTGTTCCAAGTAAAATAATTATCGCCTAAATTCGAAAACGTAACCCCAATCGTCACATTGGCATTCAAACTTGGAAATGTGTACGAACTTGGCGCGCCAACTGAAACTCCATTGACCAGCACATTGGAAACAAAATATCCGCTGTTTGGTTTGAAGGTGTAGGTTGGCGAACTTCCACAAGCTGCAAAACTGTAGCCAGGCAATGAAATTGTGCCTCCTGCTCCTGCCGTGGCATTGATGGAGAAGGTGAGTGGCGAAAATGTTGCACTGAGTGTGTGATTGGCTGTCACATTGTTGAATGGATACGATAATAGTGATCCAAGCGATGTTCCGTCTACTGTGACATTGGATTTGTAGCAACTGTTTGGTTTTATTTCAACCAGCTGACTTAATCCATTGCTGATCCAAATGCTTCCCAGTGGGCTGACCGTTCCATTTGCTCCAGCGGTGGTGACGATGTTTCGAGGAATGGCTGAAAATGAAACAGAAATGGTGTGATTGTTGGACAGATTTGGAAAAGTGTATGAACTCGGTGAGCCAACTGAACCATTGTCAACAATCACGTTTGAAACTTGATAGCCAGGGTCTGGAGGGAAGGTGTAGGTTTGCGACCCACCAGCTGCAATCACTCTCGTTCCAATTGGAGAAATTGTTCCATTTGCTCCAGTTGAAGCGATGATGGTGCAATTTGCCAACACAGAAACAATGTTTGAATAGGCACTTTCAACTGCGGTCGTGTTAAAAGCGGTGACTGCGAAATACCAATCCTTGCTGCTGTCCAAATTTGCAATGGTGGTGGTGGTGAAATTTCCAACCAATGCTGAAGTGGGATTTGCAGACACGGATGGATCACTACTGTAATACACGTTGTATCCAGCCAAATCAGTTTCTGTGTTCGGATCCCATTGCAACGAAACGCTAAGTCCCCATGCTGAGCTTGCCAATATGACTAACATCAACATGGTCATCCAAATTGAATTCCTCATGTTTTCCTCCTTGGAAAAAGTTTTTTTATTTACCCTGTTAAATTCAACTTTGTTGAAATTTTGTCAAAAGCAAAATTATTTAATTGGGTGAAATTGTTAAGTTGCTATTTGCTTCATTATAGCACAGTAATCATGTATATATAAGGAAACATCTAATTCTGACACCTATTTTTGGGTTTAGTCAAGGGGTCAGGCACGCATCATTTTTGGTTAATATTGTCCTGACAAGCCTACGTTTTGTGTGCTATAATTGATATATTAAAAAAGCAATGATTGCCTATGAAAATTGCAACAAAACTCAAGAAAAGACAGGAAATTGTTTTTCTGACGCTGCTCACACTCCTGAGCGTTGCTTTTTTGGCGACAAAAATTGCCAAAGCGGACACACCCCTCATCACTGCTTTCGTCATTCCAGCCAGTTCAAGTTCATTGACTGTGCCAATCACGACTTTCACCGCAACTGATGGAATTTTGGTGACAGGTTTCTATGTTTCGCAGGATTCTTTTGCTCCTGCCCTGGATGATGGAGCCTGGATTCCAGAAGCTCCCATGGCTTTCACTTTTGCAACTGAAGGAAGCAAAACTCTCTATGCTTGGGTCAAAGATGCTTTGGGCAACATTTCTGCCAGTGCGACGGACAGCGTCGTGATCACACTCACTGTTTCTGATTTGACCCCACCCTCAAGTGCCAGCAATTTGAGCGTTCAATAAAAAAACTGACACGAGCCAGTTTTTTTTGTATGTCTATTTTTGAATTTTACTGTTGTAATTCCAGGATGTCTTCGGTGATGCGATTGAAGCAGGATTTTTTGATGCCGTCATCCTGGATTTTGTTGCATGTTTTGCCGTCTTTCTTTTCGATTGCTTCATCTTTGAGGCAATAATCTCTTTCCAGCCCTTCAAATTTGTCACAACCTTTGGCTGGTTTTGGTGTGTCATCAAGGCCGCAATATTGTTTGCAATATTGGAGGTCTTTGGTTTCTTCAAAATCCTTGCAGCCATTTTTGCAATCAGCAGGGAGGATTTCCAAAAAGCTGTTATCTTCAATGATGGTTTCTTCGTCAGTGAGATCTAAATCTTCTTCAGAAGCTGATGATTCGCTCGCGTCTGACTGGTCGTCATCAACAGGGGTGCTTTCTGAATCAACACCACTTGTTTCATCAGCAACACTGGGAATGATTTCCGGCGCAGTTTCTTTCGCCATGTCTGTTTGTTCGGCAGGGAAGTAGCGTGATTTTATGATGGGAAAAGCAAAAATGGAAAGTCCGACCAGGGTCAGAATTAAGATCATGGAAAATATTTTCGATTTTGAGGGAATGACCATATCGATTGATGCTATTTTTTAGAAACTAATATTCTTTCACGATTTCTATGTTGGAATAGTAGTAGCTGAGAATGCTGCTCCATTGCCAACTGTGATCGCGCGCGAGCACTTTTGCTCCGTTGGCTGAAAGTCCAACCATGTGATTGCCAGCGCTGGGATTTTCAATTGCGCCATATGGATCAGCCACAGATTGCAAATAGGGATGGTTGGAAAGTCCCCAAGCATCTTCGGCACTTCTTGTTCTGCCGTCAGTGTTGCTGCAATAGGCGCCCAAGACGATGTCAGTGCCATGCTTCATGATGATGCCGTTAGTCTTTTTGGCCGCATCTGGAATGAAGGCATGAATCTCTTCATTTTGCGCGTTTTTGGCGGTTTCATAGTCATAACCGTTGTAAATCTGATTGAAAGGGCTGGCAATCAAATCAAAACCTGCCAAATCCCACTTGGTGGCATATTCAACCCACCAGCGAGCATATGAGCGGGCAGCCACAATCATTGTTTTGGCCAAATTTTCAATTCCACCAGTGCTCATCTCGCCATAGCCCCAGAGATAGAGTTCCATGGGCAGTTCATTGATCACCCACACGCGTCTGCAGGCATTGTCAGGATCCCAAGCTGGGAAAGTCGAATCTTGATATAGGCTGCAATTGGCATTTCCATCATTGGGCAAATTTGGATCCAAGCTGTGCTGGATTTTGACTTTGCCTCGGTATTGGTCATAGATCAAGTTTGGGTCATCGGGATAGAGCGCTGGGCGATTGACATCAAAAATCATGTCAAGATTATTGCCATCCACTGCGTCAAAACAAATTTTTTCTCCCACGTTGGCATTGGCCAAAATGAGTGGATCGGCATTGTAGGCATTTAAAATTCCATCTCCTGCATAGGAAACACGAACATTTTGCCCAATTGCAATTGAAGGCGCCACAATTCCTCCCACGCAATCTGTCACGCGAAAAGCTTTGTTGGCTGTGATCTTGAAAGGATTGTCAACCAAATCACCGATGTTTGAGCTCCAGAGTCCCACTTTAATTTCCGGTCCTCGATTGGTGGTCACATTGCCGATGTCATTCATGAAAAATTTGTAGCGGTTGTAGCCGTCTTTATATTCACGCGTGCCATATCTTTTATAGTTCTCATATTTCTTGTTGTCATATCTGGCGTAGCTGGCATATTTCTTCAGCGGCGAAACTTTTTCTTTGTAATTTTTATATTTCTTGTATTCTTTTGCTAGCAAGGCGTATTGAGGATATTTGCTGGGACTTTTTTTATAAAGACGATAGTTTTCATAGGCCTTTTTGGCCTTGGCTCTGGCTGCTGCGGTTTTGAAGCCATATTTATCTTTGGCTCTTTGATATTTGTCGTAATTTTGTTTCTTCTCATATTTTTCATAGAGAGGATATTTTTCGTAATAGTTTGCATCATCCGAAAGAGAAGCGAGGGCTGAAAAACTCGTGAAGGTGAACGATGTGATTGCAAGTAATATTGCAAGATAAATTGTTTTTCTATATGACATTGTTATTATTGTAATTTCGAATTTCGAATTTCGAATCAAATCTTAATTTTTTAATGTTGAAATTATTTTTCCAAATATTAAAGTTAGTTCTTGAACCTCTTTCCATAATCTTCTTGCATCATCAGTTGCTTCAGGGTGGGCCACTGAAACCATGTGTAGCCAGTATTTACTTTCTTGGGATTCTTTTTTGCAAATATGTATTTTATTCTTGAAATCCTTTTTTGAACTTGCTGCATTAGCTTCCATATAGTTTGCTCCGATGCTGGTAGCACTTCTAATTATCTGCGATATCAGTGGTTTTGTTATAGTGTCTTGTGGAATTTTTCTGCAAAACAAGATCACCTCACTTCCAAATTTGGAAGTTCTGGATTCTAAGTCGTATTTATTTTCTTTTGTTTCAATCATTTTTTATTCAAAATTGAATCAAAATTCAAAATTCTAAATTAAAAATTGGATAGTGATTTTATAATAAAAAACCACTATCTTGATGATAGCAGTTTTTTAAAATGTCTTCCAGTTTTTTTCGAGTGTTTTTGCTAGAGGCCAAGTTCACCATCGGCTGCGTCAGTTGAAAGGGCAGCATCAGTGGTTTGAAGTTCTTGGTCGATGCCTTGAATTTCGCTGTCGATTGCTTGCTTGCTGTCAGCTGGAAGCGGAGGCAATGGAGCTTCTTGTGGCGTCACTGGCGCGGTTGTCACTGGCGCAGGAGCTGCTTGTTGAACAGCTGCTGGCGCAGCAGGGGCCACAGGAGCCTTGGAGCTGAGTCCACACCCTGAAAGCAATAAAGTGGCGACTGGAAGAATGGCTAAAGCCAAAAGTTGTTTTTTTGAGGTTTGCATCTTTTTATGTTTTTTTAATGAAAATTAACAGATCAAATTGATCAATCAAGCTGAATTATAATGTTGGAACTGCTTCAGCTGGAACGGTTGTGGTGGTGGTTGCTGGAGCTGCAACTTCTTTTTTCTCAGCCAATGTTTTTCTGATTGCTTGCAAGTCAGTCTTAATGGTTGTTTGGAAAAAAGTTTTGATGTCTTTGCGAGCAGCTTGAATTTCTGCTGGAACTTTTCGAGCTTGATCCATCTTTCCTTTGAATTCACCTTCTGATTTTCCACAAGCAGCTGCTTGTGTTTCTTGCAAAGCTGTCATGAAAGTTGCTTGAGTGGTTTTGAGGGTGGCTATTTTGGTCGCAAGGATGGTCAAATCAGCTTCAAGCTTGGTTGTGTCTGCTCCAGCGGTTTTGATTTTTGCCACAAGACGAGACAATCTGGTTTGCATGTTGCCATAGACCTTATCAATCATGCTGCCATTGTTTTGATAGCGATTTGTTCTGGTGGCAATTTTTGTTTCAAGATTCTTGCATCTTTCTTGAGTCATGGCTTCTTTCTTATCTTGAAATTCAAGACGCTTGGCCTGCATGGTTGCTTTGTTCGCTTGAATTTGCCCTTTCATTTCTTCGCGATCAACTTGATTTTCTTGTCTTTGCGTTTTCAATTCTGCGCGCATTTGTCCACGTTCAGTTGAAGTTTCAACTTGGGCAAACGCAGGCACGATTGGCATGGCCAACACTGCAGTGAATGCAAGCAATGAGATTTTTTTGTTCATTTGTTTATTTTATTACTTATTAATTGTCAGAATATCTGACCATTTCATTATACCATTAGCGCAAAAATGCAACAAGATGATTATGCGCAATAAATTGTGCTGATTATCGTGAAATTAAAGAATTAACTTATTAAATTTACGTGTGTGATTGCTTTTTTTGCAGAAATTAGCTAAAATTATCAAGTAATGTAACTATTTATCTTAAATAACATGAGTGAAAAAATCGAGATTTCAGTTGTTGTGCCACTGTATAATGAAGAGGGAAATGTGCAGGAATTGCACAGACGCATTTTGGAAGCATGTCAAAAATTGGGAAAAACTTTCGAAATCATTTTCGTGGATGATGGATCTTCTGACGGAACAATCAAAGATGCTGAAAGTCTTGCGCCGCTCACTTTGATCAAATTTCGTAAGAACTTCGGACAAACTGCAGCTTTTGATGCAGGCATCAAACAAGCAACAGGTGAAATCATCATCACCATGGATGGAGACTTGCAAAATGATCCTGCTGACATCGGCTTGTTGCTCTCAGAAATGGACAAAGGTTTTGATGTGGTTTCCGGGTGGCGCTTTGCGCGCAAAGACACTTTCAGCAAAAGATTTTTTTCTCGCACCGCCAACTTGCTGCGCAAAATTTTGATTCATGACACCATTCATGACAGCGGATGTTCGCTTAAGGCTTATAAGCGATCATGTTTTGAAGGCTTGGATCTTTTTGGTGAAATGCATCGTTTCATGCCGGCACTGTTGGAATTGGAGGGATATAAGATTGGGGAAGTGAAAGTTTCGCATCATGCGCGCATGCATGGAGTGACGAAATACAATTGGAAGCGCGCGGTGAAAGGCTTTGTGGACATGGTTTCAATTTGGTTTTGGAGAAAATATTCCAACCGACCGCTACATCTTTTTGGCGGAACCGGCATGGTTTTTATGGCGGCGGGTTTTGCAATTTTGGTTTGGATGGGCGTTGAAAAAATCTTCTATGGCTATCCAGTTGCAACTCGAAACTGGCCACTACTTGGCGTGTTTTTCGTGTTGATTGGAATTCAACTTTTCATTTCAGGCCTCATCGCCGACATCTTGCTTAAAAATTACTACAAAGGGCAAGGAAGGATGAATTACAATATCAAAGAAATTAGCAGGAGCTAATTTCTTTGAAAATCCCAATTTCAAAATCCAAATGTCAAATAAAATCCAAAAAGAAAAAAATCAAAAATATGACCTAATAGAAAGAACGGCTATTTTTGGTGAAAATGTTATTGATTTTATTAAAACAGTGGATAAAAATGAGATAACGAGGCCCTTGATAAATCAAATTGTGCGAAGCGCAACAAGTATCGGCGCGAATTATATGGAAGCTGATTGTGCCGAATCAAAAAAAGATTTTGAACATAAAATGGGAATTTGTAGAAAAGAAGCAAAGGAAACGATGCATTGGTTCAGGATGATTGTGTGTGCTATAAATAAAGATCATGAGACTTGTCGCTTGCTATGGAAAGAGGCTCAAGAATTTGTTTTTATATTTTCAGCTATTATAAAAAATTCAAAAGCAGCTGAGAAGTAATTTTATTGGGATTTTATTTGACATTTGGATTTTGGATTTATTTTTAAATTTTTTAAGCATTAAAAAATATGAAAATTGGTGTTATTGGTACGGGTTATGTGGGCTCGGTTACGGGTGCGTGTTTTGCGGAGATGGGGAACACTGTGATTTGCGTGGATAAGGATCAAAAAAAGATTGATCAGTTTTGCTCTGGCAAGGTGCCTCTGCATGAAAAAGGTTTGGATGAACTGGTGGAGCGAAATTTGAAAAACAAAACTCTGACTTTCACGACTGACTTGGCTGACACGCTCAAAAAATGCGACATTCTTTTCATCGCTGTGGGAACTCCTCCTAATGAAGATGGCAGCGCGGATCTTTCGCATGTGCTTGGGGTGGCGACTTCAATTGGGCAGCTGATGGATCATGAGCTCATCATTGTGGACAAATCCACGGTGCCAGTTGGAACAGCGGAAAAAGTTTCCAAAAACATTGCTGCAGAGCTTCTCAAAAGAGGAATTGAAATTCCTTTTCACGTGGTGAGTAATCCTGAATTTTTGGCACAAGGAACGGCGGTGAAAGATTTCTTGGAACCTAGTCGCATTGTGATTGGCGCTGACAATGCAAAAGTCATCGACACGATGCGCGAACTCTATGAACCATTCATGCGGCGTGAAGGCAGATTTTTTGCGATGGATGCAAAGACCGCTGAGATTGTGAAATATGCTTCAAATTGTTTCTTGGCAGCCAAGATTTCAGTCAATAATGAATTGGCCAACATTTGCTCAAAGGCTGGAGCTGATTTTGACAATGTGCGCAAAGCAATGGGCGCAGATCCTCGCATTGGCGAACCATTCATGTATGCCGGGCCTGGTTTTGGCGGCTCATGTTTTCCCAAAGATGTGAAAGCCTTAGTGAAAACTGCCAAAGATTTTGGCTATGATGCACAAATGTTGACGCAAACCTTGAACACCAATGAGAAACAAAAATTTGTGTTGTCGCAAATGGTGATTGATAAGCTTGGAAAGGATTTGCAGGGCAAAGTTTTTGGAGTGTGGGGATTGGCTTTCAAAGCTGGCACTGATGACATGCGCGAATCTTCAGCGCTCACCATCATCAATGAATTGATTGCGCGTGGAGCGAGAATTCAAGCGCATGATCCAGAATCAATGAAGATGGCACAGAGCGCAGAATATTTTGGAGACAATTCAAGCATCACATATTTTGAAAACAAATACGAAGCGTTGCAGGATGCTGACGCGATGCTTATCATCACTGAATGGAAAGAATTTCGCACTCCAGATTTTGAGGAGATTAAAAAACTTTTGAAAGCGCCTTTGATTTTCGATGGTCGACTTTTATATGAACCAAAGAAAATGAAAGAGCTTGGATTTGAATATGGTTCGATAGGACGTTAGTAAAAAAATCTCAAATCTAAAATCCTAATTTCAAAGAAAATCTAAAGCCAGAATGTAAAAAGGGAAGGAATATACAAGAATACAGATGCAATAGAAAAAAGGCTTATCAAATTTATGATAAGCCTTTTTGGTTTTTAACTTTCTGTGTGCTTCATTTCAGCAAGCACAGCTCCCGATCTGGATAGACCCGTTTTATTTGCTCAAAGAAATCATCCTTTGAGAGTTTGACGGAGAAGCGGTTCAAATTTCCACCGCTGCAGAGCAATGCCCAGAATGGCAGATTGCTGAGTTCGGCGTCACTGCGTTTAGTCGAAACATAGAGCAGTGGCCGCTGTGACATTGATCTGTCCAGGATTGCAAATGTGCAAATACCTTCTTGTACGCATTGCTGTTCTGAGACACTGTCCTTAACTTCTTTGACGATTATTTTGCACATGTGGTTGCCTCCGTTCTTCGTAGTTTGATGGATGGTGTTGAGATTAGAAACACGTTTTAGATATTTTTAAATGTACATTAACGTGATTTTGGGAAATTTCAAAGGTCATTTCCCTGACTTGTATGAAAGAATTCAACACTTTCTTTAATGCGAGTTGTTGAACTTTTTCAAATGAAATGGTTCTAACTTGCATCGCTCTAAAAAGCAATCGTTGAACATGATCATTGTCTGCATGTTTCAGATCCTTTTCATTGAATGACACAACATGGAGGACTATGTCTCCTT